>NZ_JAEX01000005.1:2500-319040 GCF_000519125.1 Desulfocurvus vexinensis DSM 17965 | reverse complement strand
TCTCCGTCCTATGTGCGTGAGCCGCAGGGCAACGGGATCGCGGAGCGCTTCGTGCGCACCCTCAAGGAAAACCTGCTCTGGGTCAGGCACTTCGACACGGTTGAAGAACTGAGACTGGCCCTGCTGGAATTCAAGGAAACCTACAATCGGGAATGGATCGTTGGCCGACACGGGTACAAGACCCCGGCCCAGGTCAGAAAGGAGCAGACCGCCCCGGTGTCAATAGCGGCCTGATTAGCGCAAATGAGTGTCCAAAAAACTGTAGACCGCTACAGCGGGCGCATTGCGCGGCCTCACCAAGGTTCTGCGTCTTGGAAGCCTGATGCTCACGGAAGACGACAAGTGCCTTACCTACGATCACATTCAAACCGCCTGGGCCGATCTTGGCGGCGCACTGTAAGGGAAAACAGACATGAAGAGCACCATTGATCAACACCAACAGGGAACCATTTCCGGCAACATCCGTTCGTATTCGATTGCATTGCACGGCGAACTGCAAGCTCTTGGCGCGGAGGAAGGTGGCGTCGCCTTCAACGCCCTGGGCGGCATTGTCGCTGAATTGGAAGGCGTCCAGCAGCTTGAAACCCTGCTGTATATCGACAAAACCCGCGCCGCCGCCAACAAGATGTTGACCGGCCAGATGCCTGGTTCCCACCGCTTTGCCAGCGAGGCACCGGACCCTGTTGGTCAACTGAATCACCTTGATATCATGGCACATTTCACGGCTGAAGTATCAAGCCACGAAAACAATATTGATCAGGAATCCACTTCCAGCGCCATCCTTCGGCACATAGCAACCCTTCGCGAGGAGCTTGTCCGCCTTGGCGCGGAGGAAGGCGGAACCGCCTTTCACGCCCTGAACGGAATTGCTTCCGAGGTCGAGCGTATCAGCGGCCTTGAGGCCTTTTCTCCCAAGGTTTTTCATGTCGAGGATGTTCATTCCGGGAAGCTTCTCGCACAGGTGGACGGCGAAGATGAAGAGACGCACCGTGAACAGTTCAAAAACGCCGCCTACGAGCTGGCCTACATGGACGCAAGATAAGCGAAACGGCCCGCATGGGCCGTCTGTCGGGCGTGGCGGCCCGGCACTGATGAGCAGCCAACAAGCACACAAGGGGATGGATATGAAGCTCGCAATCTACCACGAAAACAGCAGCCTCGCCTCCTCGGCGCACGCGGACCACAGGGCCAGCAATTCCTCGGAGGAAGGCGTTTTCGATCAAATCAGACGCCATGCGACAATCCTGCGTGAAGAGTTTCGCGAGATCGGCCCTGATGGTGCCGCCAAGGCAAACGTAACCCTGGATAAACTCATGAAGGCAGTGGATCTCGTGGAGCGGATGGTGGATTTTCTCCTGCTGCCTGAAGAGGAGCTTCTGAAAATTCGTGAAGAGGTCCGCAAGGGCCGCCAGGGAAGGTGAGAAATGGGAACCATCATATCCTTTCCGGCAGAGCGGTGCCGCCCCACACAAGAAGTTGCACACGGCCACAACTGCCTGTTCATCCCCTTTCCCAAGCAGAATCAAGAACCCGCCGCGCCCCGGAAACAAGCGGCTTCCAGAGCCAAGAAGGCCTTTGTGGGCGGGAAGTCCAAGACCAAGCGTACAAGCCTCATTGCCAAGGTCAAGATTGCCCAGAAGCAGCTTGGCCTCAGCGATGATGTCTACCGGGAGATTCTGCATATGAATTTTGGTGTGGACTCCTGCACCAAGCTGGAAGAGCGCGAGCTTGTACGGCTTGTCAGTTATTTCCGCACCAAGGGCTGGAATGAGCGTCCTGCCCGCAAGACGAAAGAAGACAAGCACGGCAAGCCCTTGACCATGAAAGACCAGAAACACCCCGCACGGCCCACGCTGGAACGCATAGAGGCCATTCTGGCGGAGCTGGGCAAGGCAAGGGGACAGTACATGCCGTGGAGCTATGCGGCGGCGATCCTGGAGAAACAGACCGGCTTGCCGCGTCTGGAACAGGCCACAGTGCGCGAATTGCAGAACGTCATGGTCGCACTGGAAAATACCCTGGCAGTAAGCCGCGCCAAGAAAAACAAGGCTTAAACCGTAGGAACACGGCCTTCACGTTGAAGAAAGGCATCATCCGAGGAGGATTCGAAAATGATAATTCGTGGTTCGCATTATTTGGGATTTGAAGGCGTTCTCGGCACTCTGGAAAACGTCGCTTCCTTGATGGCCCTGCTGGACGAGTCTTTGACCAGCGGGAACCGGGAAGGTTTCGTCAATGCCAAGGCGGCCAAGGGGTTGAAGATCATTTTTGATGAAATCCAGCATGCCCTTGACGCCGTTATCTGCGAGGGCAAGGACGGCGGCTATCTGGCCTCCGAGGTTCCTTCCTCGGTGTATCTTGATATTCTGGACAATCTTCATGACCTGGGTGCCGTTGTGGCTTTCATGTCCGATGTTCTGACCGTTCTTCCTCCGCGCCACACCTTGGGACAGAAGGCCATAGACGGCCTGAACAGCTTGCTTGTCAGAGGTTCCGAGACCGTGGAGACCGCCTATCGCATGATTGAAGAACAGGCGGGCAACGGCCTTGCCGTAACGGGAAAAGCGGCCTGCGCCTAAACCGGGATTCAAGCATGGATGAACTGCGCACAATGGAAAAGATGGCTGAAAAGTATCCTGCTCTGCTCCCTGCGAGCGTGAGAGAGCTGGCGGACCATCTTGGCCTGCGCAACGCCTTATTGATAACCAGGCGGCTTGGCGGGACTACGCACGATGTTCCCAAAGGGGATACGAGTATTGGCCGCGTCCGGGAGCGATGGCTGAAAGAAGTCCTCGGAAATGAAGCCGCAGAAGCCTTTATTTATCATTACGGTGGATGCCGTGGGATTTATATCCCAAAATGCCAGGTCTTTTTCTCCACTATTCAAGCTATCGCCATGCAGGAAAGATTTGACGAACTTTCAGGGGAGGGTTTGAGCGCCAGGAACATCGTATCTATGCTGGTCGTTGAGTTTGGGTTGAGCGACAAGACAGTCTGGAAAGCTTTAAAGTGTGATCCTGCCGACATGGCTGCGGCCAAGACTCCCCACAAAAAGGAACAGGCATTCAGAATAAGCAAGGCAAGCAAAGCCGTATGCAGGACATAAACGAATTCAATAATCTCACGGTGGACGTCACCGATCTTGCGAAGGGTGACTATCTCAGGAGCCGCCTGGACAAGCTTTGTGCGGACACCTGTCATACTGTGGATGAATTGTATTTTGAACAATATGGCCGTGGCCTTTCCCCTTCGGAGTCTCGAAAGGTGGCCGGGAAGGTAAAGGCGCTGCTGGAAACCATTACCTTGTAGTTTCAGTATCGTACAAGAAAAGGAGAGCACCAGAATGTTTGAAGACAAATTTATCAATCTCGAAGCCGACTTGGTGACAAAGATCAACGAGCTTGTTCCCCCTGCCGAATTGGCGTTGGAAGAGGCCCGCACCCGCCTTGCGAATCTGGAAGAGAAGTTCCAGCAGTACCGTGCGGAGTACGAAGGTTTTGCGTCTAGCAAGGCCAGCAAGGCCCGGCAGATTGCGGAGGCCGTCGCTTCCGGCCAAGACCCGGATGCCGCCTATCAGGGATTTCATGAGGAAGAGCTGCGGGCCAAGGAAAAGCATGAAATTGCCAACCTGTTCGAGCACTCCCATATTCCAGCCGCCAAAGCCCTGGTCGAAAGGCGCAGAAAGGAAGTGGGAGATGCTTACAATCAGGCCCGCAATACCATCCTCAAGCAGTATCTGCCCGAAGTGAAGGCAATCATTGACGAACTGTTTGAAGTTGACGCGGCATGGCAACGTACCTGCGAGGCTCATTCTTCCGGTTGTGGTGGCAAGTTCTTCCTTCCGGTGCCCTATCTCCTCAAAGAACAACTGAACGATCACTTCAGCAAGGTTGTTCTGTAGGAATCTTCTGATGGAAAGCCGTAGCAGCCAAATACTTCAAGGAATGGTGCTCCTTGGCAACCCCGTGGAGGCCTTGCAGCCGGAGGGCGGCCCAATGTCGCTCCCGCGCAAAGGTCTCCACGGGGAACAATTACAGGGTCATTCAAGGGCTGTTAGATGGCGCTTAAAAGGTCATTAAGCGGACGAAGGACGTCAAGAAGGGGCAGGCTCCAGAAATGGACTGCCCCTTCTTTAGGTTAATAGTAGTCGCAAACCAAGTGTCGAAGAGTCGTAAACCTAGTGTCGAGCTACAGCACGCGATTTTCGCGGCGCGCGGAGTGCCCGGGGGCCGGGCGGGCCGCCGGGTCGGGGTCCGCCCCCGGGGCCAGCAGGTCCAACAGGTGCAGGGCGCGCTTGCCCGCGCGGGCCAGCATGTCGCGGCACATGGCGCAGGAGGTGACGAAATCCTCGCTGGCGGCCCGGGCGCGCCGCGCGGCGACCTCGGCGCCCAGGGCGGGGTTGGCCGCGTCCAGCAGGCCGCCGAAGCCGCAGCATTCGGTGTGCTCACCCGTGAGGCCGGGCTCCACAGCCTCGCGGCCCAGGGCGCGCAGCAGCCCGCGCACGGCCTGGCGCTGGGGCGCGTCGTGGCGCGAGGCGCAGGGGTCGTGCACGGCCAGGGTGGGGCCCGGGGCCGGGGCGGGAGCGCCGTGCCGGGCCAGGGCTTCCCACAGGGTGCCGACCGTGGCCCCGGGCAGGGCCCGGCGCAGGGTCAGGGCGCAGGTGGGGCAGGCGGCGACCAGCTCCGGCTGGCCCAGGGCCTGCCAGTCGGCGCGCAGGGCCTCGGTGGCCTGGACGAACAGGGCCTCGCGCCCGGCCCAGTGCGCCGGGGCGCCGCAGCAGCGCAGCAGCAGCCCCGTGGGCCCGGGCAGGGCCCCGCGCAACAAGGCGTAGGCCCGCTCCACGGCCCCGGGGTCCGAGGCCGCGAGCTGGCAGCCGGGGAAAAAGGCGAAAGCGCTGGCGGCCGCGCCGGGGGCGTGGCGGGCCAGGGCGCAGTCCGGCCCGCAGGCCTGGGCCATGTCGTCCAGGGCAAACTCGTGGGCCGAGGGCGGCATCCTGCCCTGCTCCACCATGTCGCGCCGCGCCGCGAGGCACAGCCCGCCCATGTCGAAATCCTCGGGGCAGATGGCCGCGCACAGCCCGCAGACCATGCACGAATTGATCATGGTGTTGGCCTGGCGCATGCCCATGACGATGGAGGCGTTGTTGTAGATCTGGCGCGCGTAGACCTTGGGGTAGCCCTTGTAGTGCTCCAGGTAGGCGCAGCGGCGCACGCACTGCATGCACTCGCAGCGCAGGCAGCGCCCGGCCTCGGCCCGGGCCCAGGGCTCGTCGGGCCCGTCCGGCGGCACAGGCGCCGGGGCCACGGGCGCCACGCCCTGCACCTCGGTGGACAGGCGCGACTCGAAGGCGCCCTCGCGTTCGCGCCCGGCGGTGAGGGACGCGCCCTGGGTGAAACGCTCGATGGAGTTGGCCGCGCGCCGCCCCAGGGCCGCCAGCAGCGCCGGGGACGGCGCCGCCCCCGGCGCAGCCGCCCCGGGCAGCGGCGCGGCGAACAGGCCCAGGCGCGTGGTGCCCAGGGTCAGGGCGTCGGGCTCGCCCAGGCCCAGGGCCTGGGGGGTGAGGGTCTCGGGGTCCGCGAACACGGCGTCCACACCCTCGGGCAGGGCCCCGGGGTCGTCCGGGCGGGCGGCCATGGCGGGGGTGGGGTCGGCGCCGGTGCGCAGGGTCGCGCCCATGCGCTCCAGGGCCGCCAGGGCTTCGGCCAGGGCCGCTTCGGGCAGCTCGTGGCCGTGGCGCGCGAGCAGTTCGCGGCCCGGCTCGCGGGCGACCACGGTCACGGCGTAGCCCTTTTTGGCGAGGTCCCAGGCGCAGGCCAGCCCGGCCAGCCCGCCGCCCAGCACGACCACGCTCTTGCCCCGGGGCGGCAGGGGCCGCACGGGCGGGGTGCGCGTGGCGGCCCGGGCCAGGAAGCGCTCCAGCCCGCCCAGCTCCACGGCGCCGCCAAGCCCGGCGCGCAGGCAGACGACCTTGCAGGGCGCGTCGCAGATGCGCGCCATGACCCCGGGCAGGGGCAGGCTCCGGCAGGCCGTGGCCCAGGCGGCGTCCACCCTGCCCTCGGCCAGGGCCGCGCACAGGGCCCGCGCGTCCAGGTGCAGCGGGCAGGCCGCCTGGCAGCGCGGGGGGTCCTCCTGGGTGCAGCGGGCCTCCCACTGCCGCAGTTCCGTCTGGTCCATGCCCATGGCAGCCTCCGAAAAAAAGAGGGCGGCGGCCCTGCGGCCTCCCGCAGCGCCGCCGCCCGTTTGCCGTTCTGGTTACGCCTTGGCCTTGAGCCCGGCAAGCACCTTCTCCGGCAGGGCCGGGAGCCTGGTGATGCGCACGCCGCAGGCGTTGTGGATGGCGTTGATGATGGCCGCGTGCGGGCAGGTCAGCGGCAGCTCACCCACGCCCGACGCGCCGAAGGGGCCCTCGGGGCGCGGGGTCTCCACATAGAGCAGCTCCATGTCGTCGGGGATCTGCTTGATGTAGGGGAAGCCCGCGCCGACCATGGTCGAGTGCTTCTTGATGTCCTCGTAGTCCTCGGACAGGGCCAGGCCGATGCCCTGGGCCAACCCGCCGTAGTTCTGGCCGTCCACCACCAGGCGGTTGTTGATCTTGCCGATATCGGAGACCAGGGTCATCTTCTCCACGGTGGTCTTGCCCGTGGCCAGCTCCACGGCCACCTCGGCCATGAAGATGCCGTACATGTAGCACACGAAGGGCGAGCCCTGGGCGTTGTCGTCGCAGGCGGTGCCGGGGGCGGTCCACTTGCCGCGATACTTCAGGGGCAGCTTGGCCGCGACCACCTCGTCGTAGCTGCGGAAACCGCCGCCGGGCTTGCGCAGCCCTTCCACCAGCGCCTGGCAGGCCGCAGCCACGGCGCGCCCGGTGACCACCTGCGAGCGGCTGCCGCCCGCCGGGCCGGAGTTGGGGGCCAGGTTGGTGTCGTTCATGACCAGCCGGATCTTCTCGGGCGCCAGGCCCAGGGGCCGCAGGGCCTCGTGGGCGGTGCCCAGGCAGCCCGCGTCGGCGCCCTGGCCGTGGTCCTCCCAGCAGGAGAACACGGTGACGGTGCCGTCGGCGTTCAGCTCGGCATCGGCCTCGGAGGAGTCCGGGCCGTCCAGCCCGCAGCCGTAGACGCCCACGCTGATGCCCACGCCGCGCTTGACCGCAGCGGTGGAGGCGGCAGCGGCCTGCTTCCGGGCGGCCTCGTACCTGGGCCGCAGGGTGTCGAGCACCTCGGGCAGGCTGTAGACCTCGGGGTCCTGGCCGGTGGGCGTGGTGGCGCCCTTGCGGTAGACGTTCTTGTAGCGCAGTTCCAGCGGGTCCATGCCCAGCTTCTCGGCCAGCTCGTCCATGAGCACCTCGGAGGCGAACTCCGACTGCGGCGAGCCGTAGGCGCGGAAGGCCGAACCCCAGGCGTGGTTGGTGCACACCGTGCGGCCCTCGCCGCGGATGGCCGGGATGTCGTAGCCCGCGCCGATGAACTGGGCGCCGCGCAAGGTCAGCAGGTCGCCGAACTCGGAATACGGGCCGTGGTCCACGCTCCAGTCGCTCTCCATGGCCAGCAGCTTGCCGTCCTTGTCGGCGGCCAGCCGCAGGTTGATGAAGAACGGGGAGCGCTTGCCGGTGTAGGTCTGCTGCTGGAACCAGGAGTAGTTGAGGGACACGGGCCGCCCGGTGGCCAGACAGGCCGCGCCCACCAGGGCTTCCATGGTCGGGCTGAACTTGTAGCCGAAGGTGCCGCCTGCGGGGTTCTGGACCATGATCACCTTTTCGGGCTCGATGCCCAGGCCCGGGGCGATCATGTACAGGTGCAGGTGCAGGCCGATGGACTTGGAGTGGATGTGCAGCCGGCCCTCCTCGTCCAGGAAGGCGAAGCCGGTGTCGGGCTCGATGGGCATGTGCGGCTGGCGGCCCACGTAGAAGTCGTCCTCCACCACCACGGGGGCCTTGGCGAAGATGGGCGCGGTGTCCTCGCCCTTGGCGATCTTCTGCACGAAGTAGATGTTGGGCGTGCCGGGGTGGATCTGCATGGCGTCGTCGGCCATGGCCGCCGGGGCGCTCATGTACTCGGGCAGCTGCTCCAGCTGGACGCGGACCTTGGCCGCCGCAGCCTTGGCGTTGGCCTCGGTGTCGGCGCAGACGATGGCGATGGCGTCACCGTACTGGAAGACCTTCTCGTCGCACAGGATGGGCCGGTCCCAGCCGTCGCCCTTGTTGGAGGGGAAGGTGATCAGCCCGGTGATGCGGTTCTTGCCGCGCACGTCCTTGTGGGTCACGACCTTGAAGACGCCGGGCATCTTCTCGGCCTCGGAGGTGTCGATGGACAGGATCTTCGCGTGGGAGACCTCGGCCTGGACCAGGGCGCAGCGCAGGGTGCCCTCGGGCATCTTCAGGGCCAGGTCGGCCCCGTAGTCCAGGGTGCCGGTGACCTTGGCCACCGCCGTGGGCCGGGGGTACTTGGTGCCCCAGATGCGCCCGTCGGCGGGAGCCTTGAAGAGCAGCTCCTCGCGGCTCAGGTCGCCGCGCAGCACGGCGGCGGCGTCCATCACCGCGTCCACCAACGGCTTGTAGCCGGTGCAGCGGCAGGCGTTGCGGTGCTTCTGGAACCAGTCGCGCACGTCCTCGCGGGTGGGCTTGGGGTTCTCGTTGAGCAGGGCCACCGACGAAACGATGAAGCCCGGGGAGCAGAAGCCGCACTGGGCGCCGCCGTGGGCGATCCAGGCCAGTTGCACGGGGTGCAGGTTCTGCGGGGTGCCGATGCCTTCCACGGTGGTCACGCTGGCGCCGTCGTCCATTTTGCCCATCTTGCGCGAGCAGGAGCGCACGACCTTGCCGTCCACGATGACCGAGCAGCTGCCGCACTGGCCCGTGCCGCAGCCGACCTTCACGCTGGTCAGGCCCAGGCCCTCGCGCAGGTATTGCGCCAGGGTGCTCTCCGGGTCGGCCAGCACCATGCGTTCCACGCCGTTGACGTTGAGAGTCAGCTTGATCATGGGGTCCCCTCCTTGATGTTGGGGTGGTTTGCCGTTATGGCCTGCGCCCCGCCCGGGGCGCGTTGCATCTATTTGCCGAAGGGGCACACGGGGTAGCGGCATTCGGGGCACCCGGCGCAGAAGCCGCCGTGGCCCAGGGCCGTGATATCCTCGCGCGCGGGGCGCTCTCCGGCCAGGATGCGCGGCACCACCAGGTCGAAAATGCTCGCCCGGTAGTACATGACGCAGCCCGGCAGCCCGAGCACCGGCACCTCGCCCCTGTAGGCCAGCATGAACATGACCCCCGGGAAGGTCGGCGCGCCGTAGGTGACCACCTCGGCGCCCGTGGCGCGGATGGCCGCCGGGGTCTGGTCGTCGGGGTCCACGGACATGCCGCCCGTGACCACGACCATCTGCGCGCCCTCGGCGATGAAGGCCTCGATGGCCGCGCAGGTGGCCCGGGGCTCGTCGCCCACGAAGCGCTGGCCGACCACCGTGGAGCCCAGGGCGGCGAACTTTTCGCGGATCACCGGGCCGAACTTGTCCTGGATGCGCCCGGTGTAGATTTCGCTGCCGGTGGTGACCACGCCCACGGCCAGGGGCCGGAAGGGCTTGACCTGGATCACCGGCCAGTGCTCGGCGCAGATGGCCTCCACCCGGGCGATCCGGGCCTCGTCGATGACCAGGGGCACCACGCGGGTGCCGGCCACGTCGCGCGGGGCGGTGATCTGCTGGCCGGTGTGCAGGGTGGCCAGCACCACGTCCTCGATGGCGTTGATGCGCGCCAGGGCCTGGACGTTGACGCACAAAAGGCCCGGCTCGGCGCGCAGGTTGACGCGCCCCTCGCACACGGGGGTCGGGCTCAGGCCCGGCCCGGCGGCGGCGCGGGCGATACGCTCGGCGGCCTCGTTCTCGTGCAGCTGCCCGGGTTCGAGGTGCAGGACGTAGATGTGCTCCTTGCCGATTTCCAGCAGCGGGCCGATGTCCTCATGGGTGACGATATGGCCCTTGCGGAAGGCCGGGCCCTTGCACTGCCCGGGGACGATGCGGGTCATGTCGTGGCACAGGACCATGCCCACCGCCTCGCGGACAGGAACGGACTTCATCATGCGGATGCTCTCCCTCGCGCCGCGCGCCGTGCGGCCTTCGGCTTGCCCTGCGGAATCTCCGGCCCGGGCGCGCTGTTATGCTTTTTCAAGCATATCTATTATGCATGTTTGAACATAACATGTCGAGAAGGTCAAGGGAAACCCTGTAAGGATGGCTGGTTATGGGGGTGTTTCCTGGAAACCTGGAACCTGCTAGACTGGGCTCCGGCTCACAGGCCGCACAAGGAAGGGAAACGCATGGACATGTTGCAGCCCCGGATGCGGGTCAAGATCTGGCTGGAGCACGAGGACAAGATGGTGTTCGGCCCCGGCTGCGCCATGCTGCTGCGCGAGATCGAGCGCAGCGGCTCGCTGGCCGGGGCCGTCAAGACCCTGGGCATGTCCTACCGGGCCGCCTGGGGGCACATCAAGAAGGTCGAGCAGAACCTGGGCCAGGGATTGGTGATCAAGACCAGCGGCAACAAGGGCGGCTACAGCCTGTCCGACGAGGGCCGCAAGCTGCTCGAAGCCTACGAGGACTGGCGCGGCGCCGTGGAGGAGCAGGCCTTCGCCCTGGCGGGCGAGCTGTTCCCCTGGGCCGTGCGGCGCTAGCAGACCACTCCCAAACGGCGGCCAACCGCCCTGCCCGAAAAATCCAGCCCCTCGCGCCCGTCTTGCGACGCGTCGGCCCTGGATTTTCCCGCGCCGTCATCTCTTCATTATGAACGCCCAGGAAAGGGCTTCTGCGGCAGCCGACCAGAGCTGGCGGACCAGGAGCATCCGGCCCAAGGCCGCAGGATGGCCTGGCCCAGAACGCGCGGCCCCGGAGCGGGCGAACCGGGGAAATCCAGCCGCCTGCGGGCCGGGCCCCGGGGCAGGCCGCAGGGCGCCGCGAGGCGAGCGCCGGGCAACCCGGCAACCCGCCCCGGCGGCCCCAGGGGTTCACCCGCCCGGCGGCCGCAAACGCCCGTCGGGGACGGAATCACCCCCCCTGCCCTGCCGCGCGGGCTTCGAGGCAGTCCTGCACGGTGGCCTCCCAGGCCGGGGTGTAGCGGGCCTTGTGCGCCTCGTCGGCCAGGGCGCGGCATTGCAGCAGCGTATCGTCTGCGGCGCCGGGCCCTCCGTGGGCCGCGCAGCCGGTCAGAGCCATGGCCGCCAGCACGGCGGCAAGCACGATCTTCATATGTCCTCCAAACGGCGTTGCGCCGTTGCGGGTCAGGGGTCCAGCCTGTTCCAGGCCGTGGGGGCCACCGGGGCGAAGCCGTCGCGCTGCATGACCACGTCCATGGGCAGCAGGCCCAGGGCGGCCATGTCGGGCATCGGCTCGTCCACGGCGCCCGAGGCGTCGCAGGTCACCAGATAGCGGTTGCACTTGCGGCACAGGTCGGCCCGGCCCTCGGTCCGGCCCTGGGGATGGAAGTACTCCAGGGTTCCGTGCTCCTCGTTGCCGCAGTGCGGGCAGGCGTGGCGCATGAAGCGCCACTGGGCCGCGCAGCGCGAGCAGTGCAGCCAGCGCTGGCCGCCGTGGCTCTTGAGATAGGCGTCGTCCTGCCCGGAGCTGCGCAGGATGGCCAGTCCGGGCAGGGCGCCGCACACGGGGCAGTAGCCCCGGCCCCAGGCGCCCAGGGTCGCGGCCTGGGCGACCTCCGGGCCCAGGGCAGCCAGCACGGGCCGCAGGGCCATGGCGGCCGCCAGCCCCAGGCCGGGCGCGTCCACGCCCAGGGCTCTGGCCTGGCGGGCCAGCACGGCGTCGTCGCCGCGGATGACGCCCTCCATGAGCGCCGCCGAGTCCACGGTGTCGGATTCCAGCGCGTACATCAGCCTGCGCAGTTCGTCGGACACCCCGGGGAAGGACTGGGCCATCACCGGCAGGATGCGCCGCGCCGAGGCCAGGAAGGCCTGGGCGTAGTCGCCCAGGGGCGCGTCCACGAAATGGGGCAGGCCCCGGGAAAGCCGCCCCGGGTCGGAGGCCACGGGCCCGAGCCCGGCGGCCAGCAGGGCGGCCCGGGTCTTGACCAGCTCGGCGAACAGCGGCTCGAAGGCGTCGAGCAGCCCGGCCAGGGACGCGTTTTGCGCGCGCAGGCGCGCGGCCCAGGCGTGCAGGTGTTCCAGTTCCTGGTTGCGGTTCATGATGCGGACCTCTTGGGTGGCGGCGGGGGGCCAGGGGCGCCCCCCGCCGCCGTCAGGTGGAGGTGTGCCAGGTTAGGCGCGGCCAAGCCGGGCCAGGGGCCGGGTCAGCCGGGCAAGCATCTGCTTGCGGGTCATGAGCGCGGGAGCCTGGGCCACGGCGTGCTCGTGCAGCCGGGCGGGCTCGTCGGCCAGCAGGTAGATCACCGCCACGTCGTCGGGATCGGCCAGCGACGCGTTGGGGAACTCCCCGCGCACGGCCTCCAGGCGCTTGTCGGCCAGGGCCCGCATGGCGTCGTATTCGCCGAAGTGCATGGCCCCCATGGCGCAGGTTTTCACGCACATGGGCAGCCGGCCGTTCTGCACGCGGTCGATGCACATGTCGCACTTGCTGACGATGCCGGTGGCCTCGTCGCGGCGCGGGATGTTGTAGGGGCAGGAATCGCGCACCTCCTCGAACTCCTCGGCCCCGAGCTTGGCGGCCAGGGGGGTGTAGATCACCGCCCCGGTCTGCTCGTCCTGCACGATGGCGCCGGGCACGTAGTCCTCGGCGGTGAACATGCAGGGCGGCTGGAAGCAATGGCGGCACTGGTCGGGGAAGAAGTACCAGCGGATGACGCCATCGATGAGGTGCTCGCTGAAGCGCACGAGCTTGTAGTTGAAGGGGGTCAGATCCGGGGGGTTCTGGTGCGTCCCGGTCTGGCGGGTCTTCACGGCGGGCAGGTTGTGCCATTCCTTGCAGGCGACCTGGCAACCCCGACACGCCGTGCAACGCGTGGTGTCGATGAAGAATGCCTTGGGCATGTCCGACTCCTTGGTGGTCCGCCGGGCGGGCGGCGCCCGCCCGGCGTGTTGGCTACAGTTCGGTCACCGTGTCGGCCTTGCGGATGTTCACCAGGCAGACCTTGTACTCGGGGATGGTCGTGTTGGGGTCGCCCACGGCGGGGGTCAGCCGGTTCACGGCGTCGCCGCATTTGGGCGTGGTCCAGCCGAAGCAGAAGGGCATGCCGATCTCGTGGATGATCCGCCCTTCCACGGGCAGCGGGCGCATGCGCACCGTGACCATGGCCACGGCCTCCACCCGGCCGCGCGCGCTCTCCACCACCACCACGTCGCCGTTGGCGATGCCCTTCTCCTGGGCCAGCTCGGGCGACAGCTCCACGTACTGCTGGGGCTCGGCCTCGAGCAGCACGGGGGTGTTGCGCGTCTCGCCGCCGCCGCACCAGTGCTCGGTGAGGCAATACGTGGTCAGCACGATGGGGAAGCGGCTGTCGGCGGGCTTGGCCAGCGGGTCGGCGTCGCTCTTCATGCGCTTCATGCACGGGTTGCTGAGCTGGCCCGAGAACGGGTTCCTGGCCAGCGGGGTTTCTGCGGGCTCGTAGTGCTCGGGCAGCGGGCCGTCCAGGCGGCCGGGGCCGTAGAGCTGGCCGTAGCCGTCTGTGGACATGATGAAGGGCAGCTTGCCCTTGCCGCTGGCCATGGGCGGCCAGCCGCCGTCGGGCACGTCGCCGACCCACTTGCCGTCCTCCCAGACGATGACGGCCTTGGCCGGGTTCCACGGCCTGCCGTTTTCGTCCACCGAGGCGCGGTTGTAGAGCACGCGGCGGTTCATGGGCCAGGCCCAGGCGAAGTTCGGGAACAGCCCGATGTTGGCCTGCATGGGCGTCTGGCTCAGGTCGCGCCGCTTGGCGAGGTTGCCGCAGTCGAGGTACGAGCCGCACTGCACCCAGGCGGAGCAGGCCGTGGCGCCGTCGTCCGTGAGGTTGGCGAAGCCGGGCACCTGCTGGCCCTTCTTGTAGGTCACGCCGTTGACCTCCACGTCGCGGGTGAACCAGCCGTTGTTGCGCCTGGCGATGTGCTCGGGGTCGAAGGCCTGGGGCCAGTCGTGGGCGAGCACCTGCTCGGGCAGGGCGCCGGACTCCTGGCGGTAGAGCTTGCGCACGGCGTTCATCAGGTCCACGATCATGGTGCCCATGGAGCGGCACTGGCCCAGAGGCTGCTGGGCCATGTAGTGCCACATGAGCCAGCGCCCGGAGTTGGTGATGCTGCCTTCCTTCTCGCCGCGCTGGGCGCTGGGCAGCAGGAAGACCTCGGTGGCGACGTCGGCGGGGTTCATGCCCGGGCCGCGCCAGAAGTCCGAGGTTTCGGTGTGGTGCAACTCGCCCACCACCAGCCACTCCAGGTTGGCCAGGGCGCGGCGGGTCTTGTGGGTGTTGGGCGCGCTCTGGGCGGGGTTGGTGCCGAACACGAAGCCGCCCTTGACCGAGCCCTTGTACATCCTGTCGAAGAGGTACATGAGCGAGTAGTCGCCGTGCTCGTCCAGGCGCGGCAGCAGGCCGTAGCCGAACTCGTTCTCCGCGGTGGCGTTGTCGCCGAACCAGGACTTGAGCAAGCTAGCCAGGTACTTGGGCCGGTTCTGCCACCAGTTGGCGCTCTGCGGGTCGCTGGACTTGGGCGTGTTGGCCTTGTTGTAGTCGGCCAGGGTCGGCCAGTTGGCCTGGACCATGGGCAGGTAGCCGGGCAGGATGTGGTACAGCAGGGCATGGTCCGTGGAGCCCTGGACGTTGGGCTCGCCGCGCAGGGCGTTGATGCCGCCGCCAGCCACGCCGATATTGCCCAGCAGCAGTTGCACGATGGCCGCCAGGCGGATGTTCTGCACGCCCACGGTGTGCTGGGTCCAGCCCAGGGCGTACATCATGGTCCCGGCCTTGTCGGGCGTGCCAGTGGCCGCGAAGGTCTCGTACACGCGCAGCAGGTTCTCGCGCGACACGCCGGTGGTGCTGGAGACGCGCTCCAGGGTGTAGCGGCTGTAGTGGGCGCGCATGAGGTTCAGCACGCACCGCTTGTGCTTGAAGGTCGTGTCACGCCGGGGCAGGCCGTTCTCGTCGCGTTCGAAGGCCCATTTGCTGCGGTCGTAGCGCCCGGTCTTCTTGTCGAAGCCCGCGAACATGCCGTTGGAGAAGGAGTACTTCTCGCCCACGATGCAGGCCGCGTTGGTGTACTGGACGACGTAGTCATGGAAGAACTTGTCGTTGTCCAGGATGTACTTCACCATGCCGCCCAGAAAGGCGATGTCGGTGCCGGAGCGCAGGGGGACGTGGAAGTCGCTGCGCGCGGAGGTTCTGGAGAATTTGGGATCGACATGCATGACCTTGGCGCCCTTGTCCTTGGCCTTGAGCACCCATTTGAAGGAGATGGGATGGTGCTCAGCCGCGTTGCTCCCCATGATGAGGATGGCGTCGGCATTCTCGATGTCGGTCCAGTGGTTGGTCATCGCGCCGCGTCCGAACGACTCTGCCAGAGCCGGTACAGTGGCGCTGTGTCAGATACGGGCCTGATGGTCGATGTGGACGACCCCCAGGCTGCGCAGCATCTGGTGCGAAACGGAGCACTCCTCGTTGTCCATCTGCGAGGTGCCGAGCTGGAAGATGGACTCCACGCGGTTGACGGTCTGGCCCTTGTCGTTGACGGTCCTGAAGTCGCGGTCGCGGGTGTCCTTCACCCGGCGGGCGATGCGCTCAATGGTCCAGTCCCAGTCCTTTTCCTCCCAGCGGTCCGACCCGGGGGCGCGGTACAGGGGCTTGGTCAGCCGGTGGTCGTTGACGTGCATGGTCAACAACGCCGCTCCCTTGGCGCACAGCGCGCCCTGGCTCACGGGGTAGTCCGGGTCGCCCTCGACGTTGATCACCGTGCCGTCCTTGACGTGCATGAGCACGTTGCAGCAGCACGAGCAGAAGGGGCAGATGGAGATGACTTCCCTGGCGCCCTCGATCTTCATCGCATAGGCGTGGGCCGCGACGGGCCGCAGGTCCAGGCCGAGCTGGCCCAGGGTCAGCCCCACGGCCCCGGCTCCCGCGACCTTGAGGAAACTTCGCCTTGAAATGCCCATGGGTTCCTCCGTCAGGTTGCGCGGCCGGGGGGCTGGCCCCCGCGCCGCATTATGCTTGTTCAAGCATATTGAAGAAGACGACTCCGCATCGCGTGCGGCGACGCCGCACCCGCGGCGTCCTCCCACCCTGCCCGCCCGCAGCGCAAAACCGGCGGGTTCCAGGGTCTCTTGCCTATTGTCCTAGGCCGTGGGAGCGGGGGCGTCAAAAAAGACCAGGGTGCGCATTCTTTTGCACATAACTTTGCTGAATATCAATTATAACAATTTGAAATTAAAGGTATTTAAATCAAACTACCAGCGTTGGGAATTTTCGGGCCGCAGGCCAGCCCCCGGCGCATCCGGCCCGGAAAGGCGCGCAGAAAAAGCCCGTTGCCCCCGGGCAGGCCGCCCCCTGATGGACGGAGTGGATATGCGTTGTGCCGAGAGCCCGTTGCCCCCGGGCAGGCCGCGCCCCGGCGCACGGCACGCGGCCTGCCCCCTGGAGCGGGGCGCCGCCACGGGCCGGGCCCGCCCCGCGCCCAGAGGCCGGAGGGTGAGAAAACCAGATTCAGGCCGCCGGGGCCGGTGCAGGCCAGAAGGAAATGGGCGGGGAACGCGGTTGCGGACAAGGAAAAAGGGCCGCGGCGCGATGCCGTGGCCCTTTGTCGTCATGGTGCCGAAGGGGAGACTCGAACTCCCACGACCGTGAGGTCACCACCCCCTCAAGATGGCGTGTCTACCAGTTCCACCACTTCGGCGCAGGATGTGTGCGGGGCGCTACTGGGCCTTCTCCTCGGCCTTGGGCTCCTCGACCTGGATGCTGTCGAAGGGCGGGGCCTGCTCCTTGGGCTCTTCCGCAACCGGGGCCGGGGCCTCGACGGCGGGCTGGCCGATGATCACCGAGCCGCCGTCGTCCGAGCGCGTGGAGCTGGACAGGATGTTGTAGAGCAGCGAGGTCACGAGAAAGACCACGGCCAGGAAGGCGGTCAGCTTGGTCAGGAGGCTTCCGGCGCCGGAGCCGCCGAACATGGACGACGAGCCGCCGCCGAAGATCACGCCCATGCCTTCCTTGCCGGATTGCAGGAGCACGAGAACGACGAGAATGATGCACGCGAGAATGTGCAGGGTCAAAACCAGGGCTTCCAAGTAAGTTCCTCCTGAGGGCGCTCTTGCGGTTCCCGGCGCGTCAATCGGCCAGGACAATGCGGCTGAAACTGTCGGCCCGCAAGCTTGCGCCTCCTACCAGCACGCCGTCCACGTTGTCAAGGTGAATAATCTCGGCGGCGTTGTCGGGCTTGACGCTGCCGCCGTACTGGATGCGCATTTCCCGCCCGGCCTCGCCGAAGGCGCGCACCAGCTCCTGGCGCACGAAGGCGTGGGCCTGGACGATCTCCTGCGGCCCGGCCACCTCGCCGGTGCCGATGGCCCACACCGGCTCGTAGGCCACCACCAGCCGCTCGGGGTCCACGCCCCGGTCCACGCCCGCCAGGCCCTTGTCCAGCTGGGTGCGCAGCACCTGCTCCACCTGCCCGGCGCGGCGCTCGTCGATGCGCTCGCCCACGCACAGGATCACCGACAGCCCGCGCTCCAGGCCGAAGGCCACCTTGCGCCCGACCATCTCGTCGGTTTCGCCCAGCACGTGGCGGCGCTCGGAGTGCCCGGCCAGGACGAAGGCGCAGCCCACGTCCAGCAGCATGGCCGGGGAGATTTCGCCGGTGAAGGCACCCTGCTCCTCGGGGTAGAAGTTCTGCCCGCCCAGCAGGAAACGCGGGTTGCCCGCCAGGGCCTGCCCGGTACGGCGCAGGGCCGTGAACGGCGGGATGACCAGCACCTCGCGGTCCTCCGGCAGGGCGGCGCCGCACAGGGCCACCAGCTCCTCGGCGGTGTCGAAGGCCTCTTCGGTGGTCTTGTGCATCTTCCAGTTGGCGGCCATGAGCTTTTTCACGGTCTAGACCTCCAGGGCCTTGAAGGCGGGCATGTCCTTGCCTTCCATGAGTTCCAGGAACGAGCCTCCGCCGGTGGAGACGAAGGTCACCTTGTCGGCCAGCCCGGCGGCGACCAGGGCCGCGCCGGTGTCGCCGCCGCCGATGATGGTCAGGGCGCCGCAGTCCACCACGGCCCGGGCCAGCCCCGTGGAGCCCGCCGCGAAGGCCGGGGTCTCGAACAGGCCCACCGGCCCGTTCCAGACCACCGTGCCCGCCCCGGCCAGGGCCCCAGCCCAGCGCGCCACGGAGGCCGGGCCCGCGTCGAGGATCATCTGCCCCTCGGGCACGGCGTCCACACTCACGGTGGCCCCGGCGGCCTGGGCGTCGGGCCCGGAGCCCAGCACGCAGTCCACGGGCAGCAACAGATCCACCCCGCGCCGGGCGGCCTCGTCCAGCACGGCGCGGGCCTCGCCCACGAGGTCGGGCTCCGCCAGCGAGGCGCCCACCCCGTGGCCCTGGGCCAGGAAGAACGTGTTGGCCATGGCCCCGCCCACGATGAGCTTGTCCACCTTGGAGAGCAGGTTGCGCAGGATGCCCAGCTTGGTGGACACCTTGGCCCCGCCGGAGATGGCCACGTAGGGCCGCGCCGGGTCGGCCAGGGCCTGGCCCAGGTATTTCCATTCCTTGATGAGCAGCAGCCCCGCGCATTTCTCGGGCGCGTGGGCCGGGATGGCGGTCATGGAGGCGTGGGCGCGGTGGGCCGTGCCGAAGGCGTCGCAGCAGTACACGTCGCACAGGGCGGCCATGGCCGCGCCGAAGGCGTCGTCGCCGGCCTCCTCCTCCTTGTGGAAGCGCAGGTTCTCGAGCATCAGGATGCCGCCGGGGCCGATCATGGCCGCCATGTGCGCGACCTCGGGGCCCACGCAGTCCGGCGCCATGGCCACCTCGCGGCCCAGCAGCCCGGCCAGATAGTCGGCCACGGGCTTCAGGGAGAACTCGGCGCGCACCTGGCCCTTGGGTTTGCCCAGGTGCGAGCACAGGATGAGCGCAGCCCCGCGCTCCAGGGCCAGGCGCAGGGTCGGCAGGCTGGCGCGGATGCGGTTGTCGTCCTTGATGACCCCGTCCTTGAGGGGCACGTTGAAGTCCACCCGCACGAGCACCTTCTTGCCCTTGAGGTCCATTTCGTCGATGCAGCGGATCATGGCGCGTCTCCTTGTCGGCGTGTTGGGGGCCGCGCGGGGCGGCCCAGGCGACTGTGTACTACGCGGCGCCGAATTTATCCAGGCCCGGCGCGGCGTCGTTTGCGGCGGCCGCTCCCGGGGCGGACAGCTCCAGGGCCATGAGCACGGCGTCCTCGCCGGTGTCGGTGTAGTAGCCCCGGCGCAGCCCGGCCTGCACGAAGCCGAAGCGCGCGTACAGGGCGCGGGCGGGCGCGTTGCCCATGCGCACCTCCAGGTGCGCATGGCGCACGCCCAGCCCGGCGCAGATGCCCAGGGCCAGGCCCAGCAGCCGCGCGCCCAGGCCCCGGCGGCGCAGGTGCGGATGCACGGCGATGTTGAGCACCTCCATCTCGTCGAGGACGTGATGGAAGGAAATGTACGCCGCCAGCCCCTGCGGCCCGCGCAGCCCGAAGACCTTGAACACCCCGCCCGCAAGCCCCAGGCGGAACTCGCGCTCGCCCCAGGGCATGGAAAAGCAGCGCCGCTCCAGGGCCACCAGGGCGGGCAGGTCGTCCAGGCCCAGGCGGTCGAAGCAGTAGTCCCCGGCGGCGCCGGGGGCGGCGGTTTCCGCAGCTCCGCTGGCGGGCCCGGCGTCAGCCCCGTTGGCGGCGCTGGCGGCGGCGCGCGAGTCGTCCATGCCCTTCTCCCGTTGCGGCCCCGGGGGGCCTTTGCTAGTGTGCGCGGCGAAGCGCCGCACCATGCCCAGACACATCCGCACCATACCCCAGCCCCACGAGGCCGTCGAGATCGTCGATGACCAGGACCGGCCCCTGGGCGTCATGCCCCTGGCCGAGGCAAGGCGCCAGGCCCTGTTCCACCGCACGGTGCTGGTGCTGGTGTACGACGGCGCGGGCCGGGTGTTCCTGCAAAAACGCGCGCGCACCAAGGCCCTCTACCCCGGGCGCTGGGACCTGTCGGCCTCCGGGCCCGTGCTGGCCGGGGAATCGCGCGAGGACGCCGCCCTGCGCGGGCTGCGCCGGGAGCTGGGCATCGGCGGCGCGGGCCTGACGCGCCTGGCCCAGGCCCCGGCCCGGCCCGAAACGGGCTACGGCTTCACCACCCTGTTCTGCGCCGGGGCCTGCTCCGGGCCCCTGCTGCCCGACCCCGCCGAAATCGAGGACGGCGTATTCGTGGACCGCGACGAACTCGACGCCATGGCCGCCAGCTTCCGCGACATGCTGACCCCGGCACTGGTCAGCTTCTGGGAGCAGGACCTGGTGTTCCGCCCGGGGCGGCCCGGCACGGGCCGGGGCGGGACGGACGGCGCGGAGAGCGCGGACCGGGGGCAGGACGAGGACGAAATGCCGGACACGGACTGGCCCGGCACGCCAGACACGGACTGGCCCGACCCGGACGACGCGCCCTGAGCCGAGGCCGCACGCCGGGACGCAGCGCCCGCATGCCCGGGCCCCGGGCCAACTGGCCCGTGCCGCCCGTACTGCCACGCTGGCCGCTTGTGCCCGCCCCCGTTCCTTGCACCGAGGCCGCAGGGCCGTCGCTCCTGGCAGACCGAAGGCCCCTGGTTCCCGGCGCCATGGCCGGGCAGGTCGCCAAGGGTCCACACCACGAATTTCGAACGGTCTGCCCCTCCCGGAGCCGGGGCTATTCCAGGTCCGGCCCGCCGCCCAGCACCAGGGCGGCCATGGCCTCGTGGACCCGGCCGTTGCTGGCCAGGATGCTCGGGGCGCCCGGGGTGTACGGCGTCCGGGGGTCAAAGCGCGTGACGCGCCCCCCCGCCTCCTCCACCAGCAGCCAGCCCGCCGTGGTGTCCCACGGTTTCAAGCGAATCTCGTAGAAGGCGTCCAGCCGCCCGCAGGCCACGTAGGCCAGGTCCGCCGCCGCCGCGCCCATGCGCCGCAGCCCGCGCGTGGCGGGCAGCACCCGGCCCATGGGCCCCATGATATGCGCCATGTCCTCGGCCACGGAGTACGGAAATCCCGTGGCCACCAGGGCGTCCATGGGCTCGGCGGTGTCGCTCACGCGGATGGGCGCGCCGTTCAGGAAAGCGCCCTGCCCGCGCACGGCGTGGAAGGTCTCGCCCAGCACCGGCACGGCCACGATGCCCAGCACCGGCGCCCCCGCACGCCACAGCCCCACAGACACGGCCACCACGGGCAGCCCGTGGGCGAAGTTGGTGGTGCCGTCCAGGGGGTCGATGATCCAGGTCAGCGCGCCGGGCACGCGGCTGGCGGCGCTTTCCTCGGCCATGAAGCCCGCCCCGGGCACCAGCGGACCCAGGCGCTCCTTGAGCAGGGCCTCCACGGCCAGGTCGGTTTCGGTGACCAGGTCGATGCGCCCCTTGTGGCGGACGGCGCGCGGGCGGGTCCGGGCGTCGAGGATGCACTGCCCGGCCTCGTGCACGGCGGCCAGGGCGGCGCCCAGCAGCACCGGGGTGACGAAGTCGTTCATGGCGGCTCCCTGGGGCCGGGCGGGCGCCGGGCAGCAAAAGGGCGGCCCGAAGCCGCCCCTTTTGCCGCGCCGACGCGGGCCGGACCCGGCTTGGCTAGTTGATCCAGACCTTGGCGAAGCGCTTGTCCTCGGCGAGGCTGCGGCCCGTGCCGCGCACCACGGTGGTCAGCGGGTCGTCGTCCACGATGACCGAGAGGTTGGTCTCCTGGCTGATGAGCCGGTCCAGCCCCTTGAGCAGCGCGCCGCCGCCCGCCAGCAGCAGGCCGTTGCGGGCGATGTCGCCCACCAGCTCGGGGGGCGTCTTCTCCAGGGCGCGCTTGACGGCCATGACGATGGCCGCCACCGGCTCGTGGATGGCCTCGCGGACCTGGGCGTCGGTGATCTCGATGCAGCGCGGGGTGCCGTCCACGATGTTCTTGCCCGACACCTCGCCCACCAGGGCCTCGTCCAGGGGCGCGGCGCTGCCCAGGCGCATCTTGACCTTCTCGGCCATGTTCTCGCCGATGAGCAGCTGGTACTTGTCCTGGAAATAGCGCTGGATGGACTCGTTCATCTCGTCGCCTGCAACGCGCACGGATTCGGCGTAGGCCACGGCGGACAGGGAGATGACCGCCACCTCGGTGGTGCCGCCGCCGATGTCCACCACCATGTTGCCGATGGGCTCCTCGATGGCCAGCCCGGCGCCGATGGCCGCGGCCATGGGCTCCTCGATGAGCTTGACCTCGCGCGCCCCGGCCTGCAGCCCGCTTTCGATGACCGCGCGCTTTTCCACCTGGGTGATGCCCGTGGGCACGCAGATGACGATGCGCGGCTTGATGAGCGACATGCCGCGGATGACCTTCTTGATGAAGAAGGCGATCATCTCCTTGGTGACCTCGAAATCGGCGATGACACCGTCCTTCATGGGCCGGATGGCGCGGATGCGCTCGGGGGTGCGGCCCAGGAAATCCTTGGCCTCCTTGCCCACGGCGATGACGTTGCCGGTCTTGGTGTCTATGGCCACCACGGAGGGTTCGTTGAGCACGATGCCCTCCTTGGGCGTGTACAACAGGGTGTTGGCCGTGCCGAGGTCCATGGCCAGGTCTTTGCCCAGCATCCCCAGGAGGCGCTTGAAAATCATGGAAAAACCCCTTGCGTACGGGTTGTTGTGTGGACACCCCGGAAAAAGTCTAGAGTATTTCTACTCCCCTCGGGATTTATATCCGAACTACACCCGGACGGCAATGGTGCACGAGCAGAATTTTCAGGAGCCGGAGGCGTGGCTGGCAAGGCGGGCCTGGAGATAGAGGTTCTCCAGGAATAGCGAGAGATTGGCCGTGGCCTGGGCCAGGAAGATGCGCATGGCAGGCGTCACGGCCACCAGGTCCGGGCTGCACAGCACGAGCACGCCGCGCGTCTTGCGGCCGAAGACCACGGGCAGCAGCACGAAGCTGCCCAGGTCCGGCGCGGGGACGTCCTTGCCGAAGAGCGATTTGCCCGCCGGACAGCAGCCCCGGTCGCCCGAGAACACGGCCTGGGCGGAGTTGAACACGTAGCCCACCAGCCCGCTCTTGATGGGCACCATGCCGGGGTGCGGGGTGCCGGGCGGGAAGAACTCGGCGGGCACGCCTTCCAGGAAATAGTTGGCGCCGTTCTCGTCGCGCTCGGCCAGGAAGCAGTGCGCGAAGCCCGTGGCCTGGGCCAGCAGTTCCAGGAAAGCCGCCAGATAGGCCGACCAACGCGGGGAGCGGGTGCGCAGGTCCACCATGTGTTGCAGGGTGCGGTAGAAGCGGCTCTCCTCCATGGCCTGGCCGAGGAGGAACCCGCTGGACTGGATGTCGCAGGCCAGCCGGGCCAGGAGATCGAGGATCTTCTGGTCCTTGTCGCTGAAGGAATACTGGCGGCGGCTGTCCACGCACAGCGCCCCGCCGCCCTGCACCGGGCAGCCCATGAAGGCCTTGATCTGGCTCTCGTCCCTGGGGTCGTAGTAGCCCAGATGGCTGCGCTTCTGGTCGAAATTGTTGATGAGCAGCGGCTGCTTGTTGCGCAGGATCCAGCCCACCAGCCCCTGGCCGGGCATGATGACCGTGGCGTCGTCGATGCCGTCGCCCAGGCTGAACTTGCCCGCGATGCAGAAGCCCTCGCCCGCCACGGCGGGCAGGAAAAGCACCGCCGAGTAGGCGTCGTACACGCTGCCCACGACGTTCAGGAATTTGATCAGACTGTCCGTGCCCATGTCTCTCGGTATCTGCCGGTATCTGCCAGTATCAGCCGGTGCCTGCCAGTATCTGCCGGTGTCTGCGTGGCGGCCTGTCCGGCGCGGCCGACGCCGCGGGCCCATGGTTCCGTCCGGGCGCAGGGTCGAAACTACGACAGGCCCGGGAAAAACAAAACCGCTTTTTCCGCTCCGGCCTCCCGGGCCCCGGCGTGCCGACGCGGCGCGCGCCCGCCCTGCCCGGGCGTCCGCCACCGCCGCGCAACATAGCGCAGGCCAACGGCGACGGCAACACCCGCATGCGAAGCCGCCCGCCGGGCCTCGCCCCACGCTGTAGCGGCCAGCAGCAGGCCGGTACGCACCCCTGAAAGCACCCGCATCAGTGGTGCTGCATGAGGAAGAACATGCAAGGGTTGCCGCTGGAATTGAAGTGCAGCGACATGCACTGGAAGGACAATTCATGTGTCCCTCTTCTCTTGCAGCATACAAGAATGCCGCGATGCCAGCCCCGGGGCCTCCGTCCGGCGCTCCGGGGCCGAACCCGGCAGGGGCCAAGGGTTTCCCCCGCCCGCCCCGCTTCCGGCGCACGCCCCGGGAAGGCCCGGAAATTCCCGCGTGCCCCGCCGATGCAGTCCGCAGCAGGGAAGTGAAGTCTTTTTGTATTGTCAATACCTTCGGGCAACGCTACAATTGCGTCCACCAGGGCGCCCATGGCTTGGAGGCGCCCTCCACACTTCCGCAACGACGGCGAAAAAGGCATGGCGTTTTCCTGGGAGCAGGCATTCAGCAAGGTCCGCGAGTTCCCCCTGGCTGGGGGGGCCGACGGTCCAGTGCCCTTGCAGGTGGACACCATCCCCCGCCTCAAACGCTTCCTGGACTGGGTGCAGATCCGCCAGTGCCTGCTGCGGCCCTACTTCGAGCAGCCGGACTACCCGCTGGTGGAGTCGCGCGAGCTTTTGCCCTCCTTCGAGGCCGACCCCTTCGAGTACACCAACCTGCCGGGCTTCTCCATGGTCGCCCTGGCCCGGCCGCTGTCCTATTTCTCCGAGGTCTTCCAGTTCGACATCCTGCACGACCTGCTGGGCGACGCCGAACTGGGCCTGGAAAACGCCTGCCCCCTGGAGCGCGCGGTGCAGGTGCGCAACCGCCAGGCCTGCCTGAACCGCCTGCCCAAGCGCTGCCACGAGGCATTCCGCAAGGAATTCCTGCGCAAGGACCTGACGGCCCTGGAGCACTACCCCGACATCCTGCCCTTCCTGCTCCAGATGGACCGCGCCCACGTGCTGGCCAAGGACCGCGGCGGCGGCTTCCACCTCGCGGGCGTCTACGCCTCGCTGCCGTCGGACCTGGACACCGAGATCAAGCGCTTCGGCATCCGCATCGGCAAGTTCGGCGTGGGCGACAACGCGCGCTACGAGCGCAACCGCCTGTTCGTCTACCAGTTCCTCATGGAGCTCTACGGCTTCCCCATCGTCTCCGAGCGGCGGACGTCCAGCGCGCTGTTCTCGCGCCGCCTGCAACGCATGGGCGAGGACTTCATGGTCCGCGTGCTCGGCCAGTCCGACCGCACCATCACCACCCTGTATTCGCACCCCCTGTCGCGGCGCTACCCACGCGTGGAAAAGACCGCCCTGGTGCAGGTGGACAGCGAACAGAAGGACGCCCTGCGCAAGCTCGCCCAGGGCCGCTATTTCGTGGACCGCGCCCGGCGCGTGGTCATCCTGCGCGTGACCTACCGCCAGCACAAGTACAACCGCGACAACGTGCGCCAGGACCGCGCCCTGTCCGTGGTCCGCCAGGAGGTCATCCACCCGCTGTCGGGCCGGGTCAACGCCTCGGTGAACATCATCAAGGACGCCTCGAACATGTTCCTGCGCCTGAACGACATCGCCCGGGGTGAATACAACGGGCGCATCGTCTACAAGCGCAACGAGGTGGTGGAAAACACCGACACCCACGAAAAGCGCCTGAAGTTCCTCTACGCCTGGCTCTCCAAGCACCAGCGCAGGATCATCAGCTACTCCGGAGAATTCTACGCCAACGTCACCAAGGTGCTCGACACCTACCTGCGCAACGCCGACAACTACGAGCTGTTCAACACCATGCACGACCTCTACCAGGAGGTCTGGGCCAAATACAGCTACATCCAGCAGGCCCGCAAGGTGCAGGCCCTGGAGGACCTGAGCCGCCGCGCGCACAAGGGCGGGCGCCTGGGGCACCTCGAAGCCCTGGAGCAGGCCAACGCCCTGCTCAACGACCTCAAGTACGAGATCGTCAACTACTTCGCCGAGCTGGTGGAAAACGTCATCGCCCTGGGCGAAAACATGCTCCAGGACGCCTACCTCATCCGCACCTACATCCGCCGCCGCGACGAGGAGCTTACGCCCTACGGCCGCGAGGTCCGGCGCCATTACGGGCGGCTGGTGGCCCAGCTCGACGAGTTCAAGGCCATCCGCAAAACCAGGGCGGAATCAGGTGACAAGCAGCAGGAACATGCTGTATAGGGTGGGTTTGTCATCTTCCCTTCCACTTGAGCGAGGAAAAGTCGTTGTCCGAGTTGTCGAGAACCCCCCTGCACTCCTGGCATGTGGCCCACGGCGCCAAGATGGTTCCCTTCGCGGGCTGGGACATGCCCGTCCAGTACTCCGGAATCCTTGAAGAACACCAGCACACGCGCACCAAGGCCTCCGTCTTCGACATCTGCCACATGGGCGAGTTCAAGCTGCGCGGCGCCAAGGCCCGCAACGCCCTGTCGCGCATCGTGACCCACAACCTGGCCACCCTGGGCCCCCGGCGCTGCCGCTACGGCTTCCTGCTCAACGAGGACGGCGGGGTCATCGACGACTGCATCGTCTACTGCATGGCCGACGACGACTACATGCTGGTGGTCAACGGCGCGCGCGTCGACACCGACTTCGCCTGGATCAAGTCCCACCTGCCTGCGGACATGTTCTTCGAGAACATCTCGGAGATGACCGCCAAGATCGACCTCCAGGGCCCCGAGTCCTGCCGTGTGCTCAACGAGGCCACCGGCGAGGACTGGTCGTTTCTGACCTATTTCTCCTTCAAGCGCGGCGAGTTCGACGGCGACCCCATGGTCGTCAGCCGCACGGGCTACACCGGCGAGCTGGGCTACGAGCTCTACCTGCGCGAGGACAAGGCCCGGGCCCTGTGGGAGCTCTTGCTGCAAAACCCGCTGGTCAAGCCCGCCGGGCTCGGCGCGCGCGACACCCTGCGCCTGGAGATGGGCATGGCCCTCTACGGCCAGGACCTGGACGAGGCCCACACCCCCGCCGAGGCGGGCATGGCCTCCTTCCTCAAGTCCGAGGCCGACTACATCGGCAAGGCCAAGGCCTTCGACGTGCGCGAGTCGCTGATCCCCCTGGTGCTCGAAGGCCGCCGCGCCGCGCGCCACGACGACCCCGTGCTGCTGCCCTCGGGCGAGGCGGTGGGCCGCGTGACCAGCGGCTCCTTCGCCCCCAGCCTCGGCCACGCCGTGGCCCTGGCCTACGTGGACGCCCGGCACGCCCAGGGCACGGACTTCCTGGTGGGCAAGGGCGCCAAGCCCCTGGCCGCCACCCGGGGCACCCTGCCCTTCTACACCCAGGGCACGGCCCGCGTGAAACTCTAGGGCCGCGCCCGCCGCGCGACGCAAAGGCCCCGGCCCGCCACACGCGGGCCGGGGCGTTTTTCGTTCCAGGACAAGGGATTGCACCAGCCCAGCCCCCCAGGCGCTTGCCCCCGCTGGGCACGGCGGCCCCAAGGGCGCTGCTCCCGCCCCGGCGCCCCGGGCCCCGGGAAAGGCGCCGGGCGCCAAAGACGGACGCTCCGAAGTGCTTCCCCGGCCTCCTGGCCCCCGGGGCCGCCCCGTTGTCCAGCGCGGTTGCACCCGGCCCCGGCCCGCGCTAAGAGGGGGGCCATGAAGACGTTCTTCCTCGAACCCGCCCGCTGGCGGGAGCCCTTCGTCCTCGACGGCCCCGAGGCCCACCACCTGGGGCGCGTGCTGCGCGTGGCCCCGGGCGAGACCCTGCGCGGGTTGGACGGCGCGGGCCGCACGGGCCTGTTCCGCGTGCTGGCTGCGGACCGGCGGGCCCTGACCCTGGAGCTGCTGGAGGAACGCACGGCCCCCGCGCCCCGGGTGCGCACGACCCTGGCCGTGGGCTGGGCCAAGTCGGCCCGGCGCGGTTGGCTGCTGGAAAAGGCCGTGGAGCTGGGCGCCGGGGAGGTCTGGTTCTGGCAGGCCGCCCGCAGCCAGGGCCGCGTGCCCGACCAGCCCAAGGACACCTGGACCGCCGCCCTGGAAGCCGGGGCCAAGCAGTGCGGCAACCCCTGGCTGCCCGGGCTGCGCACCCTGCCGTCCCTGGACGCCCTGCTGCGCGCCGGGGCGCACGTCCCGCGCCGCTACCTGCTCTGGGAGGACCAGGAGCGCCCGCGCCTGCTGGGGCCAGCCGAGGTCACGGCCCCGGCGGGCGACGTGCTGTGCGTGCTGGGCCCCGAGGGCGGCCTGGCCCCGCACGAGGTGCAGGCCCTGCTCGGCGCGGGCTTCGAGGCCGTGAGCCTGGGGCCCGCGGTGCTGCGCTTCGAGACCGCCGCCCTGGCGGCCCTGACCCTGTTCTGGTGGGGCGGCGCCCATGCTTGAGAACCCGCGCAACCCCCACGAGGAGCCCGGCCCGGACGCCCCGGCCCCGGCCTCCGGTCAGCCCCTGGCCGACCGCATCCGCCCGGAAAACTTCGACGAGTTCATCGGCCAGGGCCATGTGCGGACCAAGGTCGAGGCCATGGCCCGCGGCGCGCGGCTGCCCTCGCAGCTGTTCTTCGGCCCGCCGGGCTGCGGCAAGTCCACCCTGGCGCTGCTGGTGGCGCGGCTCTCGGGGCTGCCCTTCGTGCGCGTGAGCGCCCCCGAGGCCGGGCTGGCCGACCTGCGCAAGCGCATCAAGGGCCAGCGGGTGCTGATCCTCGACGAGCTGCACCGCTTCTCCAAGGCCCAGCAGGACTTCTTCCTGCCCATTCTGGAATCGGGCGAGATCACCCTGCTGGGCACGACCACCGAGAACCCCTCTTTCTCGGTGACGCGCCAGCTTTTGTCGCGCCTGCACGTGCACAAGCTGCGCGCCCTGTCGCGCCAGGACCTGCGCGAGGTCGCCGCCCGGGGCATGGCCGCCCTGGGCCAGGCCCTGCCCGAGGCCAGCCTGGACGTGCTGGCCGCCGTGGCCCAGGGCGACGCGCGCACCCTCTTGAACCTCGTGGAATACACCGCCGCCCTGCCCGAGGCCGAGCGCGCCCCCGAGGGCCTCAAGGCCGTGCTGCCCGACGTGGTCCTGCGCGGCGACCGCGACGGCGACTCGCACTACGAGCTGGCCTCGGCGCTCATCAAGTCCATCCGCGGCAGCGACCCCGACGCGGCGGTCTACTACTTGGCCTGCCTGCTGGAAAGCGGCGAGGACCCGCGCTTCGTCACCCGGCGGCTGATCCTCTCCGCCGGGGAGGACGTGGGCCTGGCCGACCCCCACGCCCTGCCCCTGGCCGTGGCCTGCCAGCAGGCCGTGGAGTTCGTGGGCATGCCCGAGGGCTTCATCCCCCTGGCCGAGACGGTGGTCTACCTCGCCCTGGCGAAGAAGAGCAATTCCAGCTACATGGCCTACCACATGGCCGCGCGCGAGGTACGCGAGAAGGGCATGCGCCCCGTGCCGCTGCACCTGCGCAACGCCTCCACCCGACTGCAAAAGCAGTGGGGCTTCGGCCAGGGCTACAAGTACCCGCACAACTACCCCGGAGGCTGGGCGCCGCAACGCTACCTGCCCGACGGCGTGGCGGGCGGCTTCTACAGCCCGCGCGACAACGGCGAGGAGCCGCGCCTCACGGCGTGGTGGAAGGGCCTGCCGCGCCCGGACGGGCCGGATGAGAAAGAGGAAGGATAAAAGGAACCAGTCCAGATTGTTCCGAATCAAAATGCGAATGCTACAATCATAATGACAACGCCATGCTGTCCACCCTCCGTGTGCAGAGGCGGCCAAGCAAAAAGCAGATGAAAAATATACTAGTCATACTCATTCTGGTCATCGCTTCAAGTGTGGCGGTGGCCGTGATATTTCTCAATCTGCCGATGTTCGGCGCATCGCCTTCGGGCCGCCGCCTGGATCAGATATCCCTGTCGCCGCATTATGATCAGCTGGCCGGGCAGTTTCGGAATCTCGAAGAAACACCCGTTCTGGTCAACGAGAAAGGGTTTTGGGCTGACCTGCGTGAAGACCTGTTCAACAGCAAGGAGGGCTTAACACCCGATTCGCCGATACCATCTGTAAAAACGGATCTCAAAGGCCTGGACCGGAACCGCAATCTCGTCGTCTGGATGGGGCATTCCTCCTATTTCATCCAACTTGACGGGCGGGTCATTCTTGTTGATCCAATTTTCAGCGCATATGCGTCCCCGGTGTTTTTCGCCAACAAGGCCTTCCCCGGCTCCAACCCATTCACAGCCCGCGATTTGCCGGAAATAGATTTCCTGCTCATCACCCATGACCATTGGGATCACCTGGACTACCCCACGGCCATGGCCTTGCGTCCTAAAATCAAAAACATTGTCACCGGGCTGGGGGCTGGGGTGCACTTTTCCGGTTGGGGATTTCCCGATTCGATGATCCACGAGGCCGATTGGAACACCACGCTTCCGTTTGACGGCCTGAAAATCCACATCCTGCCTGCCCGTCATTTTTCGGGACGCTCCTGGTGGAACAACAAGACCCTGTGGGTTGCATTTGCCTTGGAAGGAAAAGATCACCGCATTTTTCTAAGCGGCGATAGCGGTTATGGGAGCCATTTTGCAAATATTGGCGAAGCGCTAGGCGGTTTTGACTTGGTCTCGCTGGATACAGGCCAGTATGACGCTGATTGGCCGTATGTCCATATGACACCTGAAGAAGCGGCCCAGGCAGCCGACGACCTGAAAGCCCGGATCCTGGTCCCCGGGCATGTCGGCAAGTTCGCCATGGCCAACCATCGCTGGGATGAGCCTTTGGACAGGATTCTAAGCTCTGCCCAAGGGAAAAACTTTCAGTTGCTCACGCCACGCATCGGCGAGCCCGTTTATCTGGATGGAGAGAATCCAGCCTGCACAACCTGGTGGAGACCGCAGGAATGACGCGGTATTCAATCACCTAAACTCTCAGCCCCCGGAAGGCTTGGCCCCGTACTGCCTGCGCCATTCGTCCAGGAACAGCACGGCGGTCTCCACCTCGGTCAGCTCGCCCTGGCGCTGGCGCACGGCCCAGACCAGGTCGTCGAAGCCCGTGTCGGCCCCCAGGCCCAGGCGGCCCAGCAGTTCCGCCACCTGGGCGCGCAGGGGTTCGGGCAGGCCGTCCAGGGCCCGGGCGCTCTTGCGCGGGGCGGGCCAGCCCGGGCGGCGCTGGGCGATGAAGGCCAGAAGCGCCTGCATGCGGTGGGTGTAGGTGTGCTCGGCCAGCACCCGCGCCCGGCCCCGGCGGGCGTATTCCGCGCGCTCCTCGGGGTGGGCCAGGAAGTACTGGATGCGCTCCTCCAGCTCGGCCATGGTCTCGAAGGTCGCCAGCTCGTCGGACCAGAACAGCTCGTCCATGAGCGTGCGCCGGTCCACAAGCTGGAAGGCGCCGCAGGCGGCCAGCTCGAAGGTGCGCGGGTTCACGAAGTCGCCCCCGGGCACCAGCCGCTCGGCCTGCACGCTGGAGTGCAGGTTCAGGTTGACCAGGGTGGCGTTGAAGATCTTCACGCACTCCTCGGGGCTCACGCGGCGGCCCTGCATCTGCACCCGCCGCGCCAGGACCGCGTCGCCCTCCCACTCCGTGCCCCAGATCTTGAAGTCATGGTGCGCCAGGCGCCGGAAGGCCCGGCGCCGGTTGGGGTAGCCCGCGCCCATGAAGCCGACCTGCGCGCCCCAGGTGCGGCGCTCGCCGGGGGTCAGGTCCAGGGGCCGGTGGAACTGCGGGTCCGCCGCCAGGGGCAGATAGAGGGCGTTGGGCTGCCCCACCGCCGCCAGCTCGCCCAGGAAGGGGTCCTCCTGGATCACGGCGAAGAAGTCGTACAGCGGCGCGTAGCCCCGCCAATAGGTGAAGACCCGCCAGTCCTCCACGAACCACATGGCCGTGGGCACGCCGTCGCGGCGCAGCCGCCGCAGGGCCTGGGCCCCCAGGGGCGCCTGGGCCAGGGCCAGCACCAGGTCGGGCTCGAAGGTCTCCACCTTGGCCAGGATGGCCTGGGAGACCACGCCCAGAAAGGCGTTCTCCAGGTGCGTCAGCCGCTCGGAGGTCACGCGCAGGCCCTTGAGGGCCGTGAACGCGCCGTGGAAGTCCGGAGCCTCGAAGGTCTCCACCATGTGCCCCATGTCCGCCAGGGCCCGCCCGCAGAACCGGGCCACCGGCAGGGATCCTCCGTACAGCGGCGGAACCAGCAGCACCCGCAACGCCCCCCCCGGGGCTCCCGGGGGCGCCGCCCCCGTCAGATCGCTTCGTGAAGTCATGCCTGAACCTTCTCCTGGAAATCCAGGAATTCCATGGTTGCATGCGGCTTGATGGCGCGCGGGAGCATCCAGTCCTCCTCGCGCAGGAACTCGCGGGCCAGCTCCGGGTCCACGGTGCCGGTCATGGGCTGGCCGAGCATTCCGGCCAGCAGGATACGGAACTGCTGGCGGCGGTCGGCCTCGGGGTCCGCCCCCAGCACGGGCCGGAAGGTCAGGCCCAGGGGGTCGAAGGCCGAAACGTAGCCCGTGAGCCCCTCGGGGGGCTCGAAGGCCGCGTTGCCCGCCAGATGGCGCAGCAGGTCGCGCCCGGCGAAGGCCTGGGCGCAGCGCGTGCCGATGGGGCAGGGCTCGGTTTCCAGGCAGGGCGCGCAGCCGATGTCGGCCTGCCACACGCGGTGCCCCAGGCCGTAGGGCCCGGTCTCGAAGCACCACGCCGAGGACAGGAAGAAGCCGTGCACCGGCACGCCCAGATGCGCCGCCAGGTGCATGGTGCCCGTGTCGGGGGTCAGCAGCGCGTCCAGCCCGGCCAGGGCGTCCATGAGTCCGCGCCAATCCGTGGCGCCCACGGCGTCCTCGGTGATGCTGCGCAGGGCGCGCGGCATGAGGGCCGCAAGCTCCTTGGCCGCCCCGCGCTCGGCCCCCGAACCCAGCAGCACCACCCGCGAGGCCCCCGTGCCCTGGACCACGGCCCCGGCCAAGAGGACCAGGGTCTGCGGCGGCAGGGAGCGGCGGGCGTTGCGCCCGGCAAGCACGAGGCCCACCCCGCGCCCGCCGCGCCGGGCCACGGGGTTGACCATGCCCGGGGGCAGCGGGTCGGCGGCCAGCTCGGCCCAGTAGTCCACGAGATTCAGCCCGGCGAAGCGGCGCTGGCGCGTCCAGCGCAGGGCCATGGCCGCCCAGGGGTCGGACAGGCGCTGGCCGTTCTCCAGGCGGTGCCCGCGCACGATGGCCGGGTCGAACAGGGTGGACAGGGCGAAATTCAGGCCGGAATAGTTGAGGTTATAGACCTCGTGGAACGCGGCCCCGCGCAGGGCGGCGAACACGGGCAGGTTGTCCTCCAGGGCCCGGGCCGGGTCGGGCTGGCCCTGGGCGTGGGCGCTCAGGCCGTGGACGACCACCCCCGGGAAAAGCAGGCCCGCCAGGCCCGCCAGGGAGCGGTCCACCGCCAGATGCACCTCGGCCCCGGGGCGCGCGGCCAGGGTCGCCAGCAGGCGCTTCGTCTGTACCAGATCGCCGAAGCGGGCGAGCTGGACCACCAGATGGCTGCGGCCTGGCGCCGGGGGCTGGTCCGGGTGGGTCTCTTGCATGGCCTGCGCGGGTCGAGGGTTGGCGGAGGGAACCCCGGCACGGTAGCCCAAAGCGCACCGCGAGGCAACGGCTGGCGCGTCGCCCATTTCCCGGGCGCCCCGGGGCCGCATATCCTTTTGCGTGCGCGCCGCGCTTCTGATACCAAGGGCCGATGCGCCACTACCCCGTGTTCCTCGACCCGGCCCGGCTGCGCGCCCTGGTGGTGGGCGCGGGCGAGGTGGGCCAGCGCAAGATCGGCACCCTGCTGGACTGCGGGGCCGCCCATGTGCTGGCCCTGGACACCGCCGCGCCCTCGCCGGGGCTGGCGGCCCTGCTGGAGCACCCGGGCCTGGAATTCGCCCGGCGGCCCTTCGCCCCGGCGGACCTGGACGGCCGCACCCTGGCCTTCGCCTGCACGGGCGACCCGCAGGTCAACGCCCTGGTGGCCGAAGCGGCCCGTGAGCGCGGCGTGCCGGTCAACGTGGCCGACGCCCCGGAGCTGGGGACGTTCATCGTGCCCGCCACGGTGGACAGCGGCCCGCTCACCGTGGCCTTTTCCACCGGCGGGGCCAGCCCGGCCCTGGCCCGGCGCATCGGCGCCGAGATGCGCGCGCATTTCGGCCCGCAGTACGGCTTGTTTTTGACCCTCATGGAGCGTATGAGGCCCCAGGTGCTGGCCCTGGGCATGGGCACCCCGGCCAATACGGAGCTGTTCCGCGCCCTGGTGGGCTGCGGGCTGCTCGAAGCCCTGGCCCGCGCAGACCGCGAGGCGGCCAGCGCGCTGCTCCACGGCCTGCTGCCCGCCCCCCTGGCCCCCAAGATCGGAGAACTGCTCGATGGATTATGCTAGCCTGCTGGAAATAGCCGTTGTGGCGCTGTATTTCGCCGGGGCGCTGCTGTTCCCCGCCGGGATGCTCGGGCAGCGGCCCGTGCTCAAGCGCGCGGGCAGCCTGTGCGCCGCCGGGGGCCTGGTCCTGCATTCCATGGAAATCGCCCTGCTCTTCGCCGCCGGGGGCCACGCCACCTTCCTCCAGGGCGGGCTGTACTACAGCCTCATGGCCTGGCTGCTGCTGGTGGTCTACTTCGGCATCTGGTGGCGCAAGCGGCTGGAATTCCTGGCCCTGGCCGCCTCGCCCCTGGCCCTGGTGCTCTACCTGTCGTCCATCACCATCCCGGCGGGCAAGGCCGTGACCATGCCCGAACACTTCGCCGGGCTGTTCTTCACCCTGCACATCGGCGCGCTGTTGTGCAGCCTGACGCTGCTGGCCATGGCCTTCGCCGCCGGGGCGCTGTTCCTGCACATGGAGCGCAAGATCAAGACCAAGGAGAAGCTCACCGGCTTCCGCAAGGACCTGCCGAGCCTGAACACCCTGGACCTGGCCAATAAATGGGCCGTGATCTGGGGCTTCCCGCTCTACTCCCTGGGCCTGCTCTCGGGCTTCATCTGGGGCCGCTACACCTGGGGCCGCCTGCTCACCTGGGACCCCAAGGAAATCACCTCCCTGTGCATCTGGGTGCTCTACGCCTACCTCTTCCACCAGCGCCTGAGCCTGGGCTGGCGGGGGCGCAAGGCGGCCATCCTGGGCATGCTGGTCTTCACCCTGTCCATGCTCTCCCTGGTCCTGGTCAACTTCCTGGTGCCCTCGCACCACAACTTCCAATAATCCGGCGCCATGCAGCAAAAACTCATTCTTGTCGGCCTGAACCACCGCACCGCGGGCGTGGAAATCCGCGAGGCCTACGCCCTGGCCGAATGCGACCCCTGCCGCCTGGGGCTGGTCAGCCCCGAGGGGCCCGTCACCGAGGCCGTGACCCTGTCCACCTGCAACCGCGTGGAAATCCTGGCCGTGGCCGACCACACGACGCAGCCCGAGGCCATCCTGGCCTTCTGGGCCGAAACCTGCGGCGGCAGCGTGGGCGTCCTTGGCCCGCACGTCTATGTACACCAGGGCCTGGACGCCGTGCGCCACCTGTTCACCGTGGCCTCCAGCCTGGATTCCATGGTCATGGGCGAGCCGCAGATCCTGGGCCAGATCAAGGACGCCTACCGCGCCAGCGTGGACCACGGCGCGGCCAAGGTCATCCTGAACCGCCTGCTGCACAAGGCCTTTTCCGTGGCCAAGCGCGTGCGCACCGAAACGGCCATCGCCTCCAGCGCCGTGTCCATCAGCTATGCCGCCGTGGAGCTGGCCAAGAAGATCTTCGGCGACATGAGCGCCAACCGGGCCATGCTCGTGGGCGCGGGCGAAATGGCCGAACTGGCCGCCGCGCACCTGGTCAACGCGGGCATCCGCGAGATCCTGGTGGCCAACCGCACCTACTCGCGGGCCAAGGAGCTGGCCGCGCGCTTCAAGGGCCGCGCCGTGCCCTTCGAGAACCTCACCGCCCTGCTGCCCGAGGTGGACATCGTCATCTCCTCCACCGGCGCCACCGAGGCCGTGATCCGCGCGCGCGACGTCAAGCCCGTGCTGCGCGCGCGGCGCAACCGGCCCATGTTCTTCATCGACATCGCCGTGCCGCGCGACATCGACCCCGACGTCAACGCCCTGGACAACGTCTACCTCTACGACATCGACGACCTCAAGGAGGTGGTGGAGGAGAACCTCGCCGCCCGCCGCGACGAGGCCGTCAAGGCTGCGGCCATCGTCGAGGAGGAGGTCGGGGCGTTCTCGCGCTGGCTGGAGTCCCTGGAGCTGCAACCGACCATCGTGGACCTGCTCTCGCGCGGCGAGGCCATCGCCGAGCGCGAACTGGCCAAAACCCTCAAGCGCCTGGGCCCGGAGGTGGACCCCGCCACCGAGGAGGCCCTGCGGACCCTGGTGCGCTCGGTGGCGCGCAAGCTCTACCACGAGCCCATCGTCTACCTGAAGCGCAGGACCCAGGAAGAAGGTCGCGCCCAGCGGATCATCGACTCCACCCGGCGGATGTTCAACCTCGACGGCGACCAGGTGCCCGAAGACGCCCACGCCGAGCGCAAGGGCACCGTGGTGCCCCTGCGTCCGGCCCAGTGCGTCCACGCCGCCGCCGCCAACGGCCAAGACAACGACAACGACTCCTGACGAGGCCGCCATGCGCAGTTACCATATCGACGAACTGGCCCCCGAAGACGTGGCGCGCCTGGCCCGGGCCCTGGACGCCCGGGGCATGAAGAGCTCCATGGACGCCATGTACTGGCTGGACCTGCCCGAGGCCCTGCTCTCCGCCGAGCAGCGCGACCACACCGGGGACTGCGGCCCGCACAGCGTGGGCGTGGAACTGGGCGAGGACTGGGTGCACGCGGAACTGCTGGTGCGCGCGCGCAACCGGCTGCGCTGCTCGTGCGTGTGCTACGCCGATGCCACCCAGCGGGCCTGGATCATGGACGAGCTGGACCGCACCCTGCGCGAGCTGGACATCCCCGTCTAGGAACCCGCCAGCCGGGCCCTCCGGCCCTGTCGCGCCAAAAGCGGCTGCCCGCCTTGCGGGCGCCCAGGGCCCGGGACGCCACCCGGCCCGGGCGGCGGGGGGCGATTCCGGCGACGAGGCCCGCGCCCCCGGGTCGGCTGCTCTCCCGGCCCGGGCGACCCGAGGCTCCCGGCCCCCGGAGCCGGGCGTCCGGAACCGCGCCGCCGCGCCGCAAGCCCACAGGAGCCTCCGTGCCCGTGCCCCCCCCCCCCGCCGCCATCCCCCTGAAGCTCCAGGCCCTGCCGCCCCAGGCGGCCCATTTCTGCCTGGGCGTGGAGCGCTTCGTGCGCGGCGAGCTGGGGCTGGACCTGGCCGGGCGCACGGTGCTGGTCGGCTTTTCGGGCGGGCTGGACTCCACGACCCTGCTCGCCGCCCTGGCCGCCCTGGCCCCGCGCCTGGGCTGCGCCGTGGCCGCCGCGCATCTGGACCACGGGCTACGCCCCGAGTCCGGGGCCGAGGCCGAGCGGGCCCGGGCCCTGTGCGCCGCCCTTGGCCTGCCCTGCGAGGTGCAGCGCCAGGACGTGGGCGCCCTGGCCGCCGCCCGGGGCCTGGGCCAGGAAGAGGCCGCCCGCGAGGCGCGCTACGCCTTCCTGGGCCAGGCCATGGACCGCTGCGGGGCCACGGTGCTGGCCGTGGGCCACATGCTCGACGACCTGGCCGAGGACGTGCTCATGCGCCTTGTGCGCGGCGCAGGCTGGCCGCAGCTGGGCGGAATGCGCGCCTGGGACCCGGGGCGCCGCCTGCTGCGCCCGCTGCTGCTGACCCCGCGCGCCCGGGCCCGGGCCTTCGCCACGGCCCTGGCCCTGCCCTGGACCGAGGACCCCTCCAACGCCGACCCGCGCTTTTTGCGCAACCGCGTGCGCCACGCCCTGCTGCCGCAGCTGCTGGCCGAGAATCCGAACTTCCTGCGCCAGGTGGCCAGCCAGTGGCGTCTGGCCCGGCTGGACGCCGCGCAGTTCGCCGCCGAAACCGCCGCCCTGCTGGCCCGGGCCGAGCCCGTGCCCGGCGCGCCGGGGGCGCTGCTGCTGCCCGGGGCCCTGCTGGCGCCCCTGGCCCCGGCCCAGCGCCTGCGGCTGTTCAAGGCCGCCCTGGAGGCCCAGGGCCCCGGCCAGCCCCTGGCCGAAGGGTTGCTGCGCCTGGAGCGCGCCTGGGCCTCGGGCCGCCAGGGCGCCACGGTGCAGTTCCCGGGCGCCAAGACGGCCCGCGTGGCCGCCCGGGGCGTGACCTTCGCCCGCGCCGCCAGGGCGCCCGGCCCGCCGGACGCGCCATGACGCCCGCCCCGCAAGCCCCGGCCACCCCGCGAACACCGGCGCGAGCCCCCGCCCGCGCGCCCGGCCGAGGCCGCCGCGCTGTGGGTGGCCAACACCCTGCTTCCCCGCGCCCCGCCCGCCGGGCTGCGGCCCGGGGCAAAAGAATCCCCCTGCGCCCTGCCGCCTGCCGCCCGCTGCGGCCCGCGCCCCGCAGCCCCCGCCCCGGGCAGGTTGCGGCCCGGCCAGCCCGCGCCCCGGGGCCCGCACGAGGCAGCCCGGGCGCTGCGGACAAGGGCCCGCACGGGTCAAAAAGCCCCGGCAGGCATTGACAGCCGCGCCAAGGCGGTATAGGCATTGTGAAATTTTTTGCAAACTACCAAGGAGGCAGACGTGAATATCCTGATCTTCGGCCCCAACGGCTCCGGCAAAGGCACCCAGGGCACCCTGGCCAAGGACAAGTACGGTCTGGACCACATCGAGTCCGGCGCCATCTTCCGCAAGCACATCGGCGGCGGCACCGAGCTTGGCATGAAGGCCAAGGAGTACATCAACCGCGGCGAGCTGGTGCCCGACGACATCACCATCCCCATGGTGCTGGACGTGCTCCAGAGCTCCAAGGCCGGCTGGCTGCTGGACGGCTTCCCGCGCTCCCTGGTCCAGGCCCAGAAGCTGTGGGACGCCCTGAAGAAGGACGGCGTCGCCCTGAACTACGTCATCGAGATCAAGCTGCCCCGCGAGATCGCCAAGGCGCGCATCATGGGCCGCCGCCTGTGCGAGAACAACCCGAACCACCCCAACAACATCGGCATCCCGGCCATCGCCCCCAACGGCGACAAGTGCCGCGTGTGCGGCGGCGCCCTGTCCGCCCGTCAGGACGACCAGGACGCATCGGCCATCGACAAGCGCCACGACATCTACTACGACGAGGCCACCGGCACCATGGCCGCCGTGAACTTCTACAAGAACATGAAGGACTCCGGCTTCAAGTTCATCGAGCTGGACGGCGAAAAGGGCATCACCGAGATCAAGGAATACCTCATGAGCCAGCTGGCCTAGCGCCCGGCTGTGCGCACCAGACGCACCACAAGGCCCCCGGAGCAGTCCGGGGGCCTTTTTCACACCCTGCGTGCAGCCGCGCCCTGCCCGGCGGCGGTGCGGCAGGCACGGGCGCCAGGAGACAGCCAGGACAGCGTAGCGGCAAGCCGTCCCAGGCGGGCGGGCACGCGGCGCACGGGCGGCTGGCCCGATCCGGCGCCGTCGCGTCCTCCCGCCCCCGGCCCTGCCCCGGCCTACCTGCGGCCCGACGCCCGGGCGAAACCATTGCGCTGCGGGCTTTTCATCCGCGCCCGCCTGCGGTAAGGCATGGGCCCATGAGCACCGCACGCCTGCGCATCGGCCAGATCGGCTACCTGAACGTCCTGCCCCTGTTCCATCACTTGAAGCAGGTCTTCCCGCCCTCGGACGGGCTGGCGTACATCCCCGGGCACCCTGCGGAGATGAACGCGCTGCTGGCGCGCGGCGAACTGGACTGCGCCCCGGCCTCGTCCTTCGAATACCTCGCGGGCGCCGGGCGCTACCATCTGCTGCCCGAGCTGTCCATCAGCGCGCCGCAGGGGCCGGTGAAGAGCGTGCTGCTGGTCAGCCCCGTGGCCCTGGACGCGCTGCCCGCGTGGCTGGCGGCCCACGGCTCCGGGGTCGGGCTCACGGGGGCTTCGGCCAGCTCTGCGGCCCTGCTCAAGGTGCTCTGGGCGCTGTGCTGGGGCCTGCCCGAGCCGCGCTGGGAGCCCATGGCCCCGGGCAGCGGGCTCGCGGGGGCCCGCCCGTTCCTGGAAATCGGCAACCACGCCCTGAAGATCCACGTGGATCGCCCGGCGGGCTGGCACGTCATCGACCTGGCCGAACACTGGCTGCGCTGGACGGGTCTGCCCTTCGTCTTCGCGGTGTGGATCGTGCGCCGGGGGCTCTCCCCGGCCCAGCGGGCCCTGCTGGCCGAGGTCCACACCGCCCTGCTGCACTGCAAGACCACCTGCGCCCAGGCCATCGCCGAAATCGCCCTGTGGGACGAATTCACGCCCTGGATCAGCCCGGCGGGCATCCACGACTACCTGGCCACCATGGGCTACGACCTCGGCCCCCGGGAGCAGGCCTCCCTGGCCCTGTTCGGCGCGCACTGCGCCACCCTGGGCCTGCTCGAAGGCATGCCCGCCCTGACCTGGGCGCTGTAGAACAAAACGGAAACCCCGGCGCCGGAACGGACCGGGGCGCTGGGAAACGGCCCGCCCGGGCACGCCCCAGGCCACCGGCTCCCGGGCGCCCCCCGCGCCCGCTACGGCTTGAACTTCCCGGCCATCTCCTCCTGGACCACCACCACGACCTCGTCACCCGCCTCCAGGCGCACGTCGGCCCGGGGCAGGTAGTCGAAGGCCTCGGCGGCGGCGGGCCTGCGGGCGATGACCAACATCTGGTAGCGGTTGGTCAGGTTCAGCTCGCGCAGGGTCTGGCCGCTCCACTGGTCCACCACCAGCTTCTGGACCAGGATGCCCTGGCCGTAGTGCAGGTACTCGATGAGCCCGGGGCTGGTGATGCGCATGGCCAGCTGCTGCGAGCCGAACAGCTCGGGGAAGAACACCTCGTCGGCGCCGACCTTGTACAGCACCTTCTCGTGGTCCAGGCTCATGGCCTTGACCCACACCCGGCGCGCGCCCAGCTCCTTGAGGTGCATGGCGATGAGAATCGAGGCCTCCATGGCGTCGCCCACGCTGACCACCACGTGGTCGAACTCCTTGAAGCCGAGCTGCTCCAGGACGGCCTTGTCCGCCCCGTCGCCCTGGTAGACCTGGGTCAGCTGGTCCTGGGCGCGGCGCACGTTGTCCTGGCTCACGTCCAGGCCGACCACGTCGTGGCCCAGCTCCATGAGCCGCCGGGCAACGAAAAACCCGAACTTGCCCAGGCCGACGACGCCGATTTCCTGCTTGCGCTTCATCGCTCTCTTCTCCTTGGGGTCCGGCTAGCCGATGGGCAGCCGCTTCTCGGGCCAGGTGAACCGTTCCTGGCGGCGCATGTCGTGCAGCACGCCCACGAAGACGATGGGCCCCAGGCGGCCCACGAACATGAGCAGCGTGACCACCAGCCGCCCCCAGGGCGACAGCTCCCCGGTCAGCCCCGTGGAAAGGCCCACGGTGCCGAAGGCGCTCACGCACTCGAAGAGCAGCTCCAGGAACACGTCGCGCGTCTGGCCGTGGGGCAGCGGGCCGGTTTCGGTGACGCACAGGGCCAGGGTGCCCAGGCCGACAATGGTGATGCCGTAGAGGATCAGCGTCAGGGCGTCGTTCATGGAGCCCTCGTCCAGGGCGAAGCGCCGGACCACGGCCTGCCTGCGGCCCATGAGCCGCGCCAGGGAGAAAGCCACCAGGGCCCGGAAGGTGGTGGTCTTGACCCCGCCCGCGCAGGAGCCCGGCGACCCGCCGATGAACATCAGCGCGATCATCACCAGCAGCGAGATGTTGGTCATGCTGCCGATGTCCATGGTGTTGAACCCGGCGGTGCGGCAGGTCACGGACTGGAACAGCGCCGACCACAGCGCCGTGCCCGGGGGCGCGCCGTTGCGGCCCAGAGCGAACTCGGCCAGCACGATCACCCCCGCCCCGCCCAGCACCAGCCACAGGCTGGTGGAGAGCACCACCCGCGCATGCCACGACAGGCGCGCCCCGGGGTCCACTCGCCCGCTGCGCAGCCGCCGCCACGCCGCCCGGGGCCAGCCGCCCAGCTCGATGAGCACCGCGAACCCCAGCCCGCCCAGCACGATGAGCGCCATGACCACGAGGTTCACCCCCGCATGGGCGCGCCACTGCACGAGGCTGTCGGCATGCAGGCCGAAGCCCGCATTGCAGAAGGCCGACACGGCGTGGAACACGGCAGACCACGGCGTGAAGCCCCCGGGGGCCAGGGTCCACAGCAGCGCGGCACCCAGGGCCTCGATGGCCAGCGCCCCGAGCACCACGCGCAGCAGAAAGCCCCCCAGACGGAAGGATGGGTCCTGAAGCAGGCTCTGGCGCACCGCCGTGCGGTCGGACAGGGAAATCCGCTTGCGCCACAAGAGAAACACCAGGCTCGTGTAGGTCATCACCCCCAGCCCGCCGACCTGGAACAGGCCCAGCAGCACGCCCTGGCCCACGGGGGTGAAGAAGGTGCCCGTGTCCACCACCGTGAGCCCGGTGACGCAGGTGGCCGAAGTGGCCGTGAACAGCGCGTCCAGCCAGGACAGCTCCACCCCGGTGCGGCACACGTCCAGGCGCAGCACGCACGTCCCGGCCAGAATGACCGTCGCGAAGCCCAGGATGATCAGGACGTTGGGGGAAAGCCGGTTGTTCGTCGCCATGGCCGAAGCCATACTCCCTGCGCGCGGGGCTGTAAACGCGCCGCCCGGCGCGGGGCCGGCCGGGCGCGCCGCGCGCCTACTTGCGCCAGAACTCGGGCACGAAGAGGATGAGCACGGTATAGATCTCCAGCCGCCCCAGGAGCATGCACAGCACCAGCACCCATTTGCCCACGTCGGGCAGCCAGGCGTAGTTGTCCGTGGGGCCGACCCCGCCCAGGCCGGGGCCGATATTGCCGATGCAGGCCGCCACCGCGGAGAAGCTGGTCAACAGGTCCACGCCCATGGCGGCCATGAGCAGCGAGGCCAGCAGGAACAGCCCCAGGAAAAGCAGGAAGAATCCGGCCACGGAACCCAGCACGTCCTGGTCCACCGGGCGCCGCCCGAGCTTGACCCGCGACACCGCCCGGGGATGGATCAGGCGGTAGAGCTCGTTGTAGGCGTGCTTGAGCAGCAGCATGATGCGCATGCATTTGATGCCGCCGCTGGTGGAGCCCGCCGAGCCGCCCAGGAACATGAGCAGCAGCAAGAGGCTCTGGGGCAAGGGGGTCCACAGCTCGTAGTCCGCCGTGGCGAAGCCGGTGGTGGAGAGGATGCTGGCCACCTGGAAGGCGCTGTAGCGCAGGGCCTGGCCGAAGCCGTCGTAGTTCGGCCCCAGAAGGCTCCAGGCCGACCACAGGGTGGCCACGGCGAACACCGCCAGGAAGAAACGCAGCTCCGGGTCGCGCAGGGCCAGGCCGGGGCGCCCGCGCAGGGCGTGGTAGTGCAGGGTGAAGTTGATGCCCGCCAGGAGCATGAAGACCGTGATCACCACGTCGATGAACACGCTGTCGTAGGCCGCCACCGAGGCGTTGCGCGTGGAGAAGCCGCCGGTGGCCATGGTCCCGAAGGTGTGGCACAGCGACTCGAACAGGTCCATGCCCCCGGCCCACAGGAGCAGCGCCAGCAGCGCCGAGAAGAGCAGGTAGACCTTCCACAGCAGCATGGCCGTGTCCTTGATGCGCGGCTTGAGCTTGTCAGGCGCGGGGCCGGGGACCTCGGCGCGGTAGAGCTGCATGCCGCCTACGCCCAGGAATGGCAAAATGGCCAGCGAGAGCACGATGATACCCATGCCGCCCAGCCAGTGCGTCAGCGAGCGCCAGAAGAGCAGGCCCCGGGGCACGGCCTCGATGTTGGTCAGCACCGAGGCGCCCGTGGTGGTGAACCCGCTCATGGACTCGAACAGGCAGTCGGTGAACGAGCCCCCGAAGGTGCCCGCGAACCAGAACGGCAGCGCCCCGGCAAAGGCCGCCGCCACCCAGCCCACGGCCACGATGGCCATGCCCTCGCGGTGGTTCATGGGCGCGGCCTTGGCGTCGCGGAAGACCAGCAAAAGCCCCAGCCCGGCGGCCAGGGTCACGGTCATGGACAGCTCCAGGGGCCGCACGCCCGCGTCGGCGTCGTAGAGCGACCAGAAAAGGGCCAGGGCCATGGACAGGCCCACGCACAGCAGGATGGCCCCCACCAGCGACAGCGTGTAGCGCCAGCGCATCCTAGAAATACTCCAGCTTCACCGTCAGGCTCTTCTCCACGCGCGGAATGTTGCGCCGCGTGGAGAGGATCAGGATGCGGTCATCGGGCATGATGACCGAATCGCCCGTGGGGAACAGCACCTCCTCGCCGCGCTGGATGGACAGGATCAGCGCGCCCCGGGGCAGGTTCAGGTCGCGGATGGCCTTGCCCACGATGTCCGAATGGGCCAGGGCCACGGCTTCCAGGGCCTCGGCCTCGTCGCCCTTGATGCTGGCCGCCGAGAGCACCTTGCCCTTGCGCATGTATTGCAGGATGGAGTTGACCGCCGCCAGCCGAGGGCTGACGATCTGCTCGATGCCCACGGCGCGCACCAGGTTGAAGTAGGCGAATTTGTTGATGCGCGTCACGGCCTTGCCCGCGCCCAGGCGACGGCAGAGCAGCGAGGTCAGGATATTGGTCTCCTCGTCGCCGGTGAGCGAGATGGCCATGTCCATGTCCTGGATGTTCTCTTCGGCCAGCAGGTCCTGGTCGCGCCCGTCGCCCAGCAGCACCAGGGTCTTGTGCAGCTCCTGGGCCAGCTCCTGGCAGCGGTCGGGGTCGCTGTCCACGAGCTTGACGTGCAGGCGCCCTTCCAGGCTGCGGGCCAGGCGCAGGCCGATGTCGCCCCCGCCGATGATCATCACGTTGCGCACCTGGCGCATGGGGCAGCCCATGCGCTGCATCACAAGCTGCGCGTTGTCGGCAAAGCAGACGAAATAGACCAGGTCGCCCGCCTGGATCACGTCGGTGCCCGAGGGGATGATGAGCTGGTCCTCGCGCACGATGGCGGCGATGATCACGTCGGGCACGCCGAGCACGGAGCGGATGTTGATCATGCTCACGCCGACCACCGGCCCGCCCGCCACACGGTAGCCCACGAACTTGACGCGCCCCCCGGCGAAGTCGTTGATCTCCTCGGCGCCGGGGATCTCGATGAGCCGCTCGATGGCCCGGACAACCTCCACGTCGGGGTTGATGGCCTTGTCGATGCCCAGCATCTCCAGGGCGCGGCCCTGCTGGAAGTGCAGGTATTCGTCCTTGCGGATGCGCGCCAGGGTGACCATGCCCGGGGCCAGCGCGGCGGCGAAGGTGCAGGCCACGATGTTGATCTCGTCGGAGTCGGTGACGGCGAGCATGATGTCGGCGTCGCGGATGCCCGCGTCTTCGAGCACGGCGGGGTTGGAGCCTGAGCCCTCGATGGTCTGCACGTCCACGCCCTCGCTGATGCGCTTGAGCGCGCGCGGGCTACTATCCACCACCACCACTTCCTTGGCCTCGGCGGCCAGACGCTTGGCGATGTGGAACCCCACCTCCCCGGCCCCGATGATCACGACCTTCACACTGTGCCTGCCTGTTGCGGTTGGCCCCGCGCGACGCGCGGGCAGCCCCTGTGTACCGGAAGCGCGGAGGGAAATCCAGCCCGCGAAGCGTGTGGGCCGCGCGCGGCGAAGGCGCGCGCCCTGCGCCCCGCCGCGCCCCACGCGAAAAGCCCGCCTCGCTTGCGCGGGGCGGGCTGGATGAACGGATGAAACCGGGAGGCTAGGCGATCTTGTTGACGGCCTGGCTCAGGCGCGAGATCTTGCGCGCGGCGGTACGCCAGTGCACGACCTTCTTGGTGGCGGCCTTGTCCAGGGTCGCGGTGGCGGCGGCCAGGGCGGCCTGGGCCTGCTCCTTGTCCTTGGCCTCCACGGCCAGGCGCACGGCCTTGACCACGTTCTTGATGCGGGTCTTCACGGCGCGGTTGCGGTCGCGGCGCTTCAGGCTCTGCCGGTGCCTCTTGATAGCGGACTTGTGATTAGCCAAGATCGTTCCTCCTGAAACTCTCTATCGATGAAAAGTGTTGCTTGCCTACGCTTGGGAACAGGTCAACTATACCCGCCCCCCCTGGATGTCAAGCCTTTTGCCGCAAAACCGGACCCGGGCTAGACCTGCAACGCCGAAAAATCGGCCAGCCGCCCCAGGCGGCCCACCAGGGCGCCCAGGAGGTTCAGCCGGTTGGCGCGCAGGGCCGGGTCGTCGCACATGACCATCACCCCGTCGAAGAAGGCGTCCACGTCCGGGCGCAGCTCGCGCAGCAGGGCCAGCAGGCTGGGGTAGTCGTCCCTGCTCCACAGGGCGTCCCAGGTGGGGGCGACCTCCTCCAGGCGCGCGGCCAGGGCCTGCTCGGCGGGTTCGGCCAGCAGGGCCTTGTCGTAGGCGCCGCTGATCTGCGCCCCCCCGCCCTGCTTGACGATGATGTTCGCCGCGCGCTTGAAGGTCAGCACGGCCTGGGCGAAATCGTCCTCGTGGGCAAACTCGCCCAGGGCGTCCACCCGCGCGGCCAGGGCCCACACATCGTCGAACCCGGCGCCCAGGGCCGCCTCCACCACCAGGGTCTGCTGGCCCCGGGAGGTGAAATAGGCCTTGAGCCGCCCGGCAAAGAAGTCCAGCAGCCGCGCCTGGGCCTCGGCCTCGGGCAGCTTCCAGGCCACGCCTGCGCCGTAGGCCCCCCGGGCCCGCGCCAGCAGGTCGGGCAGGGACAGCCGCAGTCCGTGGTGCAGGATGATGCGGATGATGCCCAGGGCCGCCCGGCGCAGGGCGTAGGGGTCGTTGGCCCCGGTGGGGATCAGGTCCAGCCCGAAGCATCCGGCCAGGGTGTCGGCCTTGTCGGCCATGGACAGCAGCGCCCCGGCCAGGCTCTGGGGCACGGGGCTGCCCGGCCCGGCGGGCAGGTACTGCTCGTAGAGCGCGTCGGCCACGGCCTCGGGCTCGCCGCGCCTGCGGGCGTAGATGCCGCCCATGATGCCCTGCAACTCGTCGAACTCATAGACCATTTCAGAAACAAGGTCGGCCTTGGACAGCCGCCCGGCCCGGGCGGCCACGGTGGCCAGCTCCGGGGCCACGGCCCCGGCCAGGGCCGCGCAGGTGGCCTCCAGGCGGCGGGTCTTGTCGCCCATGGTGCCCAGCGGCGCCAGGAAGATGACCTTGTCCAGCCGCGCGAGCCAGGCGTCCGCGTCGGCGCGCAGGTCGGCCTTCCAGAAGAAGCGCGCGTCCTCCAGGCGGGCGCGCAGCACGCGCTCCCAGCCCTTTTTCACCAGCGCCGGGTCGCGCGGCTCCAGGTTCAGGGTACTCACGAAATGCGGCAGCAGGGCGCCCTGGGCGTCCTCCACGCCGAAGCTCTTCTGGTGGCTTTCCATACTGGTCAGCAGCACCTCGCGCGGCACCTCCAGGAAGGACGGGTCGAAATCGCCCAGGGTGGGCACCGGCGTTTCCACCAGCCCGACCACCTCGTCCAGCAGGTCGTCCTTCCAGACCACGCGGCCCCCGGCCTCGCGGGCCAGGGCGTCGGCGCCCTCGCGGATCATGGCCCGGCGCTGCGCCGGGTCCAGGACCACATGGCCCTGCTGACGCACAATGTCGAAATAGCGCCCGGCCTCGGGCACTTCGAAGGGCCCCGGGCCGTGGACGCGATGCCCGCGCGTGGCGCGCCCCGAGGCCACCCCGGCCAGGGCGAAGGGCACCACCTCGGCGCCCAAAAGGGCCAGCAGCCACTGGATGGGGCGGCCGAAGCCGAAGTCCCGCGCGCCCCAGCGCATTTTTTTGGGGAACTGCAACCCGGCCACGGCGGCCTCGCACACGGCGGGCAACAGGGCCAGGGTGGCCTCGCCGCCGGTCATGCGCCGCACGGCCAGGTATTCGCCCTTGTCCGTGGCCTGCACGAAGCAGTCGGCGATGTCCACGCCCTGGGTCTTGGCGAAGCCCAGGGCGGCCTTGGTGGGCGCGCCGTCGGCGTCGTAGGCGATGCGGCTGGGCGGGCCGGTGAGCAGCTCCTCCTCGCGGCGCTGGGCCGGGGCGACCTCGCCCACGTGCAGCACGATGCGCCGCGGCGTGGCGAAGGTGCGCACGCCGGAAAAGTCGATGCGCCGCTCCTCGAAGGCCTTGGCCACGGCCTCGCCCAGCTCCTCGTGCAGCCGGGGGAAGAAGCGGGCCGGCAGTTCCTCTGTTCCGATTTCCAGAATGAATTCAGGCATGGGCGCTTCCTTTGGCTACCGGGGGAGCATCGGGTGCCCCAGCTCTTCGCGCTGGGCGGCGTAGAGCCGGGCGATCTTGGAGGCCAGATTGCGCACCCGGCCGATGTAACCGGTGCGCTCGGTGATGGAGATGGCCCCGCGCGCGTCGAGCAGGTTGAACGTGTGCGAGCACTTCAGGCAGTAGTCGTAGGCGGGCCAGGGCTGCCCGGCCTCGCACAGGGCCAGGCACTCGGCCTCGTAGCGCCCGAAGAGCTCCAGCAGCATGGGCGCGTTGGACAGCTCGAAATTGTAGCGCGACTGCTCGATCTCGTTCTGGTGATGGACGTGGCCGTAGGTCACCTCGCCGTTCCAGGACAGGTCGTAGACGCTCTCCTTCTCCTGGAGGTACATGCACAGCCGCTCCAGGCCGTAGGTCAGCTCCACGCTCACCGGGGCGAGATCGATGCCGCCCACCTGCTGGAAATAGGTGAACTGGGTGACTTCCATGCCGTTGAGCCAGACCTCCCAGCCCAGGCCCCAGGCGCCCAGGGTCGGCGACTCCCAGTCGTCCTCCACGAAGCGGATGTCGTGGGCGGCGGGGTCGATGCCCAGGGCCCCCAGGCTTTCCAGGTACAGCTCCTGCACGTTGTCCGGCGAGGGCTTCAGGATGACCTGGAACTGGTAGTAGTGCTGCAGGCGGTTGGGGTTCTCGCCGTAGCGGCCGTCGGTGGGCCGGCGCGAGGGCTCGACGTAGGCCGTGCGCCAGGATTCGGGGCCGATGACCCGGAAGAAGGTCGCGGGGTTGAAGGTGCCCGCGCCGACCTCGATGTCGTAGGGCTGGTGCAGCACGCAGCCCTTCCCGGACCAGAATCGTTGCAGGGTCAGGATGACATCCTGGAAATGCATGACAGCTCCTTGATTGGCAAGCCCGGGCCAGGGGCGGCCCGGAGGGGAAAAGACCGGCGGGGCCTGCGGCCCGCGCCCGGCGTCACACGCGGCGGAAGCGGCCGTCCTCCCAGGCCAGGCCCAGGTGGTAGCGCACCAGCGCGTCCACGGCGTCGAAAACCCTGCGCCGCGAGGCGGCGGGCGCCGCGGCGTCGGCCCAGCGGCGCACGCTGCGCATGCGCACGGTTTCCAGCAGCTCCACGGTCCAGGCGTCGAGCACGACGCGCCGTCCGGAGCCGTGGGCGTGCTCGGCGCAGGCCACCACGCCCTGCTCCACCAGAAGCGTCGGCGCAGCCGCAGTTCTTAAGTCTTTTCCGCAGCGAGGGCAAGCGCCAAACCCCGGGCCGTAGCCCTGCAAAAAGACCACCTTGGCCCGAAACAGCAGCGGCAAAAGCGCCGAAAGGTCCGTGCGGTCCTCCATGAGCTCCAGGGTCTCGGCCAGCAGGGCGAAGGACTCCTCGGAGCCGTCGGGGCCCTCGAAGACCGCCTCGTAGAACTTCACGCAGTTCACGGCGGGGCCCAGGCGCGCGGGGTCGGCGCGCAGCCCCGGGCAGCCGCGCACCAGGCGGCCTTCCATCAGGTAGAGATAGTCGCCGCGCCCCGAGCGGTGGAACTGGAACTCCACGCAGTTCAGGGGGTCCAGGCAGCCCATGAAGCGGCGGCGGCTCTTGCTGCCGCCGAAGGCGAAAGCCGTGAGCACGCCGTGGGTCGGCGTAGCCAGCCGGACCCAGAGGTCGATCTCGCGAAAGGAGCCGACCTTGAGGATGAGGGAGGTTTCGGTGAAATCCATGCCTGCCCCCCCGTGCGCGGGGCCGGGCGGACGCGCCCGGACACCCCGCCCCGGGGCGCCGCCGACGCTGCGGGCGGCCCGCTACGGGGCGGTGAAGTTCAGGGTCCGCACCTGCCCGGACTGGGCCTGGAGGGCGACCTTTTCGCCGTTGAAGGTCACGCTCACGCCGCCCGCGTTGCCCAGCTTGAGCTCCAGGTCCTTGCGGAAAAACAGGGTGTGCGACTGGCCGGGCTGGAGCACGATGTCCACCGCGGCGGCCCGGTCGCCGTCGGCCTTGGCGAAAACCCAGCACGCCTCGCGGGCCGTGACCACCAGCCGCTGGGCGCCCTTGGGCGCCTGCTGCTCGGGTGCGGCCTGGGCGGCGGCAGGGGCAGACGCAGCGGGCGCCTGGGGCTGGGCCGGAGCGGACGCGGCGGGCGCCTGGGGCTGGGCCGGGGCCGAGGGCTGGGCTGCGGCAGGGGCAGCGGGCGCCGGGGCGGGCGCGGCAGCCTCGGGCTGGGCGGGGGCCTGCTCCTGGGCGCCCTGGTCGGGCTGGGCCGGGGCAGCGGGAGCATCGGCGCCCTGGGGCGCCTCGCCCTCCCCGGGCTGGGGGACGGCCTCGGAGGGCTGCGACTCCTGGCCCTGGCTTTGCTCCTGGCTCTGCTCCGGTGCCTGCTCCTGGGGCTGCTCCTGGGCGGCGGGCTGTTCCGCCGGGGCCGGGCGGGAGGCCTCCTGGCGCGAGGTCAGCAGGAACACCCCGCCAGCCAGCAGCACGATGGCCAGGATGCCCGCCAGGAACACCCCAAGCCCCGACTTGCCACGCCGGGGCGGCAGGATCTCCTGGTCAGGCCCGTCCAGGCTGGGCTGGGGCACGCTGACATTGTCCTCGGCCACGAACTGCTCGGCCATGACGGCCACGCAGGTCTCGGGGTCCAGCCCCACCAGCCGCGCGTAGTTGCGCACAAAGCCCTTGGCGTAGACCGGGTGGGGCAGCCGCGAGGGGTCGCCCGCCTCCAGGGCCAGGACGTTGGTCTTGCTGATCTTGGTGCGCTGCACCACGTCGGCGATGGAGAGCCCCTTGCGCTCGCGCTCGGCGCGGAACAGCTCGCCCAGTTCCTTCAGATTCATCCGTAGTCACTCCCTGTGGCCGCAGCCGTTACAGCTTGATCTCGATGACGGCGTCGGCGCGCAGTTTCTCCATGTACTCGGAGAAGCGGGCCTCGGCCTGCTCTCCGAACAGCCGGTCGCGGATCTCCTCCATGACCTCTTCCAGGGGCCGGGTCTGGCCGCTTTGCAGCTCGTCCACGCGCAGCAGGGCGGTATGGCCGCGAAAATCGAAGGGCTTGGTCATGTCGCCGGGGCGCAGCCCTTCCAGGGACTCGTGCCAGTCCGGAGCCAGGTCGGCCCAGGCCACGCGGCCCAGGGAGCCGCCCTGCCCCACGCCAGGCCCCCGGGAGTAGAGGTTGGCCGCGTCGGCAAAGGTGATCTCGCCCTTCTGGATGCGCTGGCGCAGGGCCTCGGCGTCGTCATTCGAGGGCAGCAGGATCACCGACAGGCCGATCTCCTTGTCCTTCTGGAAGCTGTCGATATGCTTCTCGTAGTAGGCCTTGACCTCCTCGTCGCTGACCACGACCTTGCGCCGGACCATGAAGCCCAGCAGGCGGTGCTTGAGGATGTCCTTGCGCACGCTGTCGGCGAACTGCTCGCGGGTCATGCCCTCCAGCAGCAGCTGCTTGTCGAAGTCCTCGGCGGTCATGGCGTTCTGCTTGTAGAAGCGCTCCACCGAGCTCTGCACCTCGGCATCCGTAGCCGTGAGGCCGAGCTTCTCGACTTCCTGGTTGATGAGCATCTCGTCAACGATCTTCTGCAGCAGGTCGGAGCGCATCTTGACAATGGCGGCCTTCTCCTCCGCCGTCAGTTCGCGGCCCCGGAAACGGTCCAGCAGCGGGCGCATGTGCTGGTTCAGCTCGAACATCGTCACGGCCTGGCCGTTGACCACGGCCACCACGCGGTCCACCACCTCGGCGGCGCCCACGGGGCAGGCCGCCAGCAGGACGCCCAAGACGAGAAAAAGGCGCAGTATCGGCTTCAAATCATGACTCCTTGCGAGGCTGCGGGGCGGGGGGCCGCCCCCCGTTGCGCCGCGCCGCCCGGGGGCGGACGGCTCCTTGCCGAGTGTTACAGGCATTGGCCGGGCTTGGCAACGCGCCGCCCGGGCCTAGTTGTTCTTGCCCGACGCGTCGGGCACGACCTTTCCGTCCACGCCGGGGGGCAGCACGGTTTCGCGTTCCTCGGGCGGGGTGTCGGCCTCGGGGGGCGTGTCGCCGTCCGGGCCGAGCTCGCCGTCGGCGGGAATGTCGGTCTCGCCGCCCTGCTCTTCCAGCCCCTGCGCCGGGGTGCCATCTTCCCCCTGCCGGTCGTCGGGGTCGATTTCCAGCAGCGGGGTGACGGTGATCCGGGCCACGGCCATCTGGGCGTCGAGCCAGGCGCTGAAGGCCTCCACGAGCTTGCGGTCCAGCAGCTCGCGCTCGATGAGCGGATAGGCCTGGGAGGGGTCCAGGGTCTGGGCGGGGATGGTTTCGGAGAAGACCAGGGCCTCGAAGCCCCGCCGGGTGGTGAGCACCGGGCTGGCCTCCCCGGGCTTGAGCCCGCCCAGGGCGTCGCCCCAGTCCTTGGTCAGCCGGTCCTGGCGCATGACGATCTCGCGGGTGGCGATCTGGTCGAATTCGGCGGCCATGGCCTCCAGGGACCCGCCACCCTTGTAGGACTCCAGCGCGTTTTCCACCACGTCGCGGCTGGGCCCGCTCACGCGCACGAAGCGCACGCGCTGGGGCATGTAGAAGTCCTGCATGTGGTTTTGGTAGTACTGCTCGGCCTCGCGGTAGTCGATGCTCACACCCGGGCGCAGGACCTCGGCGAAAAACTTCTCCACCGACAGCCGCGCGCGCAGCTCGTCGCGCCAGAAATTGATGTCGATGTACTCCTCGACCAGCACTTCCTCGAAGGCGCCCTCGGGGTAGTCGGTGCGGATGTTGGCCTCCGCGGCGGCGAGCTCCTCGTCGGTGACGGCCAGACCCTTGGCGGCCAGGGTCTGGAAGATCAGCTCGCGGATGACCAGCTCGGACAGGGCCTGGCCGTACTCCTCCTTGAGCCGGGCCACCGAGGGGTTGACGGCGGCGATGCCCAGCTGGTCGAAGTCGTGCTTGAACTGGAGCTGATGCAGGGTGATGGGGCGGCCATTGACCCGGGCGACCACGCCCAGATCCTCCTGCTTGGGGTCGCAGGCGGCAAGGGCCATGGCCACGCACAGGGCCAGCAGTGCGGCCAGGGGCGCAAGACGGGAATATCGCATCGGCGGCAAGCCTTAGTTGTCCACGTGATCTGAGGTTTCGGGTGTTGTAGCCCCGGGGGCCAGACCGGTCAACGTCTTTCGCATGGCCTCCAGGGCCCGGCGCACCCCGGAGCCCGCATCCACGCGCAGCTCCAGCCGCCCCGGGGGCAGCAGCCGCGCGGCGTCGGCGTGGCGCTGCACCCAGACCACCATGGCCTCGGGCGGCACCGCCGTGGCGCCTTCGGCCCACGAGAGCACGATGCGCCCCGGGGCCACCTCGGCCTTGGCCACATGCAGGCGCCCCAGCAGGCGCTTGAGGCGCAAGACGGCCACGAAACGCTCCACGGCGGCGGGCAGGGCCCCGAAGCGGTCGCGCATCTCCAGGGCCAGATCGTCCAGGGCCGCGCCGTCGCGCGCCGAGGAGAGGGCCTTGTAGTAGCGCAGCCGCTCGCGGGTGTCGGGCACGTAGGCCTCGGGGATGTGCGCCTCGAACAGGATGTTCAGCTCGGGGCTGGTGTCCTGCACCAGCTGCTCGCCGCGCTGGCGGCGGACCTCCTCCTCGAGCATCTCCAGGAACATGTCCAGGCCGACCTTGGCCATGGTGCCCGACTGGACCTCGCCCAGGATGTTGCCCGCCCCGCGCAGGCGCAGGTCCTCCATGGCCACCTGGAAGCCCGCGCCCAGGTAGTCCATGTCCAGCACGACCTGCAGCCGCTTGCGCGACAGCTCGGGCAGCCCGTCCAGGGAGGGGATCACGAAGTAGGCGTAGGCCTGGCGCGAGCTGCGCCCCACCCGGCCGCGCAGCTGATAGAGCTGGCCCAGGCCGAAGTGCTGGGCGTTGTCCACCACCAGGGTGTTGGCGCGCGGGAAATCCAGGCCCGACTCGATGATCGCCGTGCAGACCAGGATGTCCAGCTCGCCGTGCCAGAACTTGTGGATGGCCGCCTCGAGATCGCGCTCGGGCATCTGGCCGTGGGCCATGCCGATGCGCGCCTCCGGGGCCAGCTCGCGCACGAACTCCACCACCCGCGGCAGGCTCTGCACGCGGTTGTGGACCCAGAACACCTGCCCCTGGCGGGCGATCTCGCGCTCCAGGATGGTCTTGAGCGGGCCCTTCTCGCGCTCCAGCAGCGAGGTCAGCACGGGCTTGCGGTCCAGGGGCGGGGTCTCCATCACCGACAGCCCCCGCAGGCCGGACAGCGACAGTTGCAGCGTGCGCGGGATGGGCGTGGCCGTCAGCGCCAGCACGTCGATATCCTTGCGCATCTGCTTCAGGCGCTCCTTGTGCTTCACGCCGAAGCGCTGCTCCTCGTCGAGGATGAGCAGGCCCAGGCGCGGCAGGTCCACATCGCGCGAGAGCAGGCGGTGGGTGCCGATGAGGATGTCCACCTCGCCGCGCGCGGCGGCGGCCAGGATGGTCTTCTGGCGCGCCGGGGGCACGAAGCGGCTGAGCATGGCCACATGGATGGGATAGCCCTCCAGGCGGCGCTGGAAGTTCAGGAAATGCTGCTCGGCCAGCACGGTGGTCGGGCAGAGCAGCGCCACCTGCCGCCCGGCCATGGCCGCCCGGAAGGACGCGCGCAGGGCGACCTCGGTCTTGCCGAAGCCCACGTCGCCGCACACCAGGCGGTCCATGGGCTCGGGGCGGTCCATGTCGGCCATCACGTCGCGGATGGCCCGGTCCTGGTCCGGGGTCTCCTCGAAGCCGAAGCTGGCCTCGAACTCGGCGTACATGTCGTCGGGCGGGTCGTAGGCGTAGCCCTTGGCGATGCGCCGGTAGGCGTACATCTCCACCAGCTCCCCGGCGATCTTCTCGATGGCCTTGCGGGCCTTGGACTTGGAGCGCGCCCAGGCCGGGCCGCCGAGCTTGTCCAGCACGGGGCTCGCGCCCTCGGGGCCCTTGTAGCGCTGGACCACGTCCAGCCGGTCCACGGGCAGGTAGAGCTTGTCCTCGCCGGAGTAGACCAGCAAAAGGTAGTCGTTGCCCACCCCGCCCAGCTCCAGGCGGTGCAGGCCCTCGAAGCGCGCCAGGCCCCAGTCGCGGTGCACCAGCAGATCGCCGGGGGTCAGCTCCTCGTAGGTGCGCAGGCCCTTGAAGTCGCGGTCCACCCCGGCGGCGCGCTCGCCGCGCACGGGCTGGAGCACGTCCTCGGAGAGGAACAGCGCCTGGTTCCAGGCCAGCTCCACCCCGCCGCGCAGGGGCGACACCAGGGCGAAAAGCCCCTTGTCGCCGGGGTGCAGGGCCGTGGCGGGCGCCACGCCCTCCTGCCCGGCCAGGGCCAGAAATTTCTTACGCGACTGTTCGGTGCGGAAGCTCAAGACCACCTGCGGGCGCTCGCGGGCCCAGCGTTTCAGGGCGTCCAGCAGGGCGTGCCACGGGCGGTCGCGCTCGGCGGGCTTCCAGAACAGGTCCTCGAAGGCGTGCAGCTCCTTTTCGGGCAGTTCCACGCCGTCCTTCTTCTCGCCGATGGTCAGGTCCTCGAAATGGATCTGCTCGGCGTCCATCCAGGTGCCCCTGGCGCGCTCGGCGCTTTCCAGCACCTGGGCCCGGGGCGCCTTCCAGCCCTGGCGCTCGGCCTCCTCGTCCAGGCGCCCGCTCCAGGCCCATTCCAGCTCGTCCACCCGCGTGCGCAGGTTGCCCGCGCCGCACAGCAGGTACACCGCGCCCTGGGGCAGCCAGCGGCCCAGGGCCGTGGCCCGCGCGCCATAGAACAGCCCGGGGCGGATGTCGCCGCGCAGGCCGTCGAGCCTGCGCAGCAGGTCCTGCTCGGCCTGGGCGGGCAGCTCGCCCACCCCGCGCAGCTTGCGCCAGCCCTCGCGGGCCGTCTCGCACAGCGCGGGGGTGAGCACGGCGGGGGCGGCGGGCAGGATCACGGCCTCGGTCAGGTCCGTGCGCGAGCGCTGGGTGTCGGGGTCGAAGGTGCGCAGGTCCTCGAGCACGTCGCCGAACAGCTCCAGGCGCAGGGGCCGGGCGTAGCCCGGGGCGAACACGTCGAGGATGTCGCCGCGCATGGCCATCTCGCCGGGCCGCGAAACCACGGGCGCCCGCTGGTAGCCCCACAGGGCGAGCTGCTCCAGGATGGATTCGGCCAGGACCTCCTCGCCCTTGGCCAGGCGCAGGTGGTGCGTATCCAGCACGTCGCGGGCGGGCCAGCGGGGCAGCAGGTTGTCCACGGTGAGCAGCACGCCGCGCGGGCCCTGGCCCGAGGCCAGCCCGTAGAGGGCGGCCCAGCGCGCGGCCCAGCGCGAGGGGTCCGACGACTGCACGGGATAGGGCGGAAAGACCACCCAGGGCGAATCGGGGAACTCGCGGCCCCCGCCGGGGGTCAACAGCTCCAGCAGGGCCTTGAGTTGCAGCAGCTCGCGCGTGCCGGGCACGACCACGACCACGCTGCGCCCGCCGGCCAGCAGCCCGGCGGCAACGCTGGCCTGGGTTCCGGGGCCGGACTTGTAGACCCGCACGCTGCGCGGGCCACGGCCCGACGCCGCCCGGGACACGGTGTCGGGCTCGACGAATTGACGCAGGGCGGGAGGAAAAATCACCACGGCAGCTCCTTGGGCGGCACAGCGAAAAGCCGCCGGTTCCGCACGGGGCGGAGCGGCGGCTTCGTGGCCGCTTTCGCGGCCCTAGGTACGGCACTTCGGCTGCGGCGTCTAGACCAGGGAGAGCACGTCCTTTTCTTCGCCGGACAGCAGCCGGTCCAGGTCGAGCAGGATGAGCAGCCGGTCCTCGAGCTTGCCCACGCCGCTGATGTACTCGGACTCCAGGCCCGCGACCACGGGAGGCGGCGGTTCCACCGTGTTGGCGGGTATGCGCAGAACCTCGGAGACGGAATCGACCACGAACCCGACGATCATGTTGTTGATCTCGATGACGATGATCCGGGTGTGCTTGTCGTGGCCCCTGGTCTCCAGGCCGAACCGCTTGCGCAGGTCGATGATGGGAATGACGTTGCCGCGCAGGTTGATGACGCCCTCGACGAAATCAGGTGCCTTGGGGACCCTGGTGATCTCCATGGTCCGGATGATCTCCTGCACCTTGAGGATGTCCACGCCGAACTCCTCTTCGCCGATGCTGAACGTGACGAGCTGGATCAGCTCGGCGTCCTGTTTCTTCTTCTGGTCCATGAGTCGCGCTCCTTCCGGGAGGGTGCATCCAGATGGTTCGGGAACCGGGCGTGTTCCCTCTCAATGCCCCATGATTACATTTGAACGAAAAACGTTGCAAGATTTTTTCAGCTCCGCACGCCCTCTCGCCAAACGGGTTGCGCTTCTGGTCCCGCTCCTGTAGTCTCCGGTGATACCAGCCGCGCGCCACCCAGGAGGTCAGCACCGCATGGCGAATTTCATCCCCCAGGCCCACCACTTCCCCCTCGAAGAGCAGATCAAGACGCTGGGCGACGACGAGCTGCTCGACTTCTGGGAGGAGACGCAATTCCTGGAAAAGATGCTTGGCGAGGAGTTCGACTCCGGCGAAGCCCCGACCCAGGAATACGAACGCATCATCCTGCAGGAGCTGCAATTCCGCTCCTGCAAGCGCGGCCTGGGCGTGTAGCCCGGCCCCAGGCGCCCACGCCCCTCCAGGCCCCGGATTCCGCAAGGACCGGGGCCTTGCTGTTGCCTGCGCGCGGGGCGTGGTGTATCTGCGGCAGGAAGCCGCCCCCGCATCGGCGGGGCGCACGGCCCTCCCGCAAACCCCGCAACCCAGGACAGCACCCGCATGGGCATCGCATCCGACATCATCCTCGTGGTCGTGGCCGCACTCTTCGGCGGGCTGGTGGCCCAGCGGCTGCGCCAGCCGCTGGTGCTGGGCTACATCCTGGCGGGCATCCTCGTCAGCCCGCACACCGGGCTGGTCACGCTGTCCAGCGTCCACGACATCGAGCTGCTGGCGGAAATCGGCGTGGCCCTGCTGCTCTTCGCCCTGGGCCTGGAATTCTCCTTCGAGGACTTAAAGCCCGTGCGGCGCATCGCGCTCATCGGCACGCCGATCCAGATTCTGCTGGTCACGGCCATGGGCTACGGCATCGGCCGGGGCCTGGGCTGGGAGTGGCTGCCCTCGGTCTGGCTGGGGGCCATGCTGTCCCTGTCCAGCACCATGGTCATCCTGAAGACCCTGGAAAGCCAGGGCTGGATGGGCACCCTGTCCAGCCGGGTCATGATCGGCATCCTTGTGGTCCAGGACCTGGCCCTGGTGCCGCTGCTCATCATCCTGCCCCAGCTCGGCACCCCGGAGGGCGGGCTGTCGGCCCTGGCCTGGGCGGGGTTCAAGTCGGCCCTGTTCCTGGGGCTGATGGTCGTGGCGGGCACGCGGGTCTTCCCGTGGCTGCTGGGCCGGGTGGCCCGGGCAGGCTCGCGCGAGCTGTTCCTGCTGACCATCTGCGCCATCGGCCTGGGCGTGGGCTACGGCACCTACCTCTTCGGCCTGTCCTTCGCCTTCGGGGCCTTCGTGGCCGGCATGGTGCTCAGCGAGTCCGACTTCGGCTATCAGGCCCTGGCGGACATCCTGCCCCTGCGCGACGTATTCGGCCTGCTGTTCTTCGCCTCGGTGGGCATGCTGCTCGACCCCGGCTTCCTGATAGACAATCTGGGTATCGTGCTGCTGCTCACAGGGCTGGTCTTCCTGGGCAAGGGCACCATCATGGCCGGGCTGACCAAGGTCTTCGGCTACGGCAACGTCATTCCCCTGGCCGTGGGCCTGGGGCTGTTCCAGGTGGGCGAGCTGTCCTTCCTCATCGCCCGCGCCGGGCTCGAAGCCAGGGCCATCAGCCAGGACCAGTACTCCCTGCTGCTGACCACCACGGTGCTGACCATGATCCTGACCCCGTTCACCTCGCGGCTGACCGCCCCGCTCTACGCCCTGGTCCGCCGCTTCAGCGGGCGCGCGCCGCTGCAAACCGTCAACCTGCCCGAATCGGAGCTGACCGACCATATCATCATCGTCGGCCACGGGCGCATCGGGGGGCTGGTGTCCCGGCTGCTGGCGCGCCAGGGCATCCCCTACGTGGTCATCGAGTCCGGGCACCGGGCCATGGTCATGGCCAAGGACGCCGGGGTGCCGGTGGTCTACGGCGACGCCACGCAGGAGATCGTCATGGAGGCGGCCAACCCCGAGGGGGCCAAGCTCGTGCTGGTCACCCCGCCGGACTTCTCCACGGCCCGGGCCGTGGTGGCGCGGCTCACGGAGCAGCACCCCGAGCTGCCGGTCATCGTGCGCGCGGCGGGCCAGGAGCAGCAGCTGGCCCTGCTGGAGATGGGCGTGCGCGAGATCATCCAGCCCGAGATGGAAGCCGGGGTGGAATTCGCCCGCCAGAGCCTGTTGCGCCTGGGCATGCCGCCCACGGACGTGCAATTGCTCACCGACGAGCTGCACCGCGAGATGTACGCCGCCCTGTACGAGGGCACCCCCGGCTACGAGGCCGCCGCGCGCATGGGCGCCGCCCGCGACCTGCTCTGCGTGCACTGGGTGCGCGTGGCCCCGGGCAGCCCGGCGGCGGGCCGGGCCATCAAGGACCTGGCCGTGCGCACACGCACCGGGGCCTCCATCGTCGGCGTGCTGCGGCCCGAGGGCTTCACGGCCAACATCGGCCCCGACGACGCCCTGCACCCCGGCGACATCGCCGCCGTCATCGGCACCCGCGAGCAGACCAAGGCCTTCCGCGCCCTGGTCGCCCCGCCCGCCGGGGAGCATCAGGCCCGCCCCGCGCCCGCGCCGGAAACGGCCTGAGCCTGCCCGGCACCCGCCCGGCGGACAACGCACAAGCCCCCCGCGACGCGCGTCGCGGGGGGCTTGTGTCGTTCCAGTCGTGGGCCGGGCCCCGGGTTCCGGGGCCGGGCCGCCCGGCGGCCTACTGCGGGTCGGGCCGCCCGATGCTGAAGTAGGCGAAGCCGCCGTCGGCCAGTTCGCGCGGGTTGTAGAGGTTGCGGCCGTCGAAGAGCACCGGCGCGCGCAGGGCGGCCTTGATGCGCTCGAAATCCGGGGTGCGGAACTGGTTCCACTCCGTGACCACGGCCAGGGCGTCGGCGCCCGCCAGGGCGTCGTACTGGGTGTCCACCACCTCGGCCAGGGCGTTGCCCGCCAGCTCGCGCCGGGCGTTGGGGCCCGCCACTGGGTCGAAGGCGCGCACCTTCATTCCCAGGTTCGTCAGGTAGTCGATGGTCTTCAGGGACGACGCCTCGCGGATGTCATCGGTATTGGCCTTGAAGGCCAGGCCCCACAGGGCCAGGGTCCGCCCGGCCACGCCGCCCTGGTCCGCGAAGTAGCGCTCCACGCGCTTGGCCACGGCCAGCTTCTGGCGGTCGTTGACCTCGTCCACCGCCGCGAGCAGTTGCGGCTCCACCCCGGCCTCGCGGGCGGTGTTGATCAGCGCCTTCACGTCCTTGGGGAAGCAGGAGCCGCCGTAGCCCACGCCGGGGTAGATGAAATGGTAGCCGATGCGCTGGTCCGAGCCGATGCCCTGGCGGACCATGCGCACGTCGGCGCCCACGCGCTCGCAGATGCCCGCGATCTCGTTGATGAAGGAGATCTTGGTGGCCAGCATGCAGTTGGCGGCGTACTTGGTCATCTCCGCGCTGCGCACGTTCATGACGATGAGCTTGTCGCGGGTGCGGGCGAAGGGCGCGTAGAGCGCGCGCATGACCTCGGCGGCGGCCTCGTTGTCCGTGCCCAGCACCACGCGGTCGGGCTTCATGAAGTCCGCCACCGCGTCGCCCTCCTTGAGGAACTCGGGGTTGGAGACCACGTCGAAGGCGATGGCCGCCCCGCGCGCCTTCAGCTCGGCGGCGATGAGCTCGCGCACCTGGTCGGCGGTGCCCACGGGCACGGTGGACTTGTCCACCACCACAAGCGGGGCGGTCATGGTCTGGCCGATCTGGCGGGCCACCTGATGCACGAAGCTCAGGTCGCACGAGCCGTCGGGGCGGCTGGGCGTGCCCACGGTGATGAAGACCACCCGCGCCCCGGCCAGGCCCTCGGCCAGCTCGGTGGTGAAGGTCAGGCGCCCCTCGCGGGTGCCCCGGGTCACGAGGTCTTCCAGGCCGGGCTCGTAGATGTGCACCCGCCCGGCGCGCAGCTTCTCCACCACGGCGGGGTTCACGTCCACGCAGCGCACGTCGTTGCCCATCTCGGCCAGGCAGGCGGCGCTGACCAGGCCCACGTATCCGGTTCCCACGATGCAGATATTCATCCGGTGTCCTTCTGGATTTTTGAAGTCTTGGCGTTGGCCCCGGCCCCCGCGCGCGGCGGGCGGGAAGCGCCAAGGTAGTCGCGCCCCCGGGCTTAGTCAACTCCCGGCGCACCACGCCGCGCAAGCGTCACGTCCGCAGGCGGGCCGGGGCCCGGGCCGGGCCGTTTCCCCTTGACTTTCCCTGTCGGTTCAGCAGAATCGACGAGGGCGGCCCCGGGCCGCCGCCGTGCAACCGCAACGCAACAAGGACTTCGCCCATGCCGTCCCTCGCCGTCAACGTGGACCACATCGCCACCCTGCGCCAGGCCCGCCGGGGCACCGAGCCCGACCCCGTCACCGCCGCCCTGCTGGCCGAGCTGGCCGGGGCGCACTGCATCATCTGCCACCTGCGCGAGGACCGCCGCCACATCCAGGACCGCGACCTCGACCTGCTGCGCGCCACGGTGCAGACGCGCCTGAACCTGGAAATGGCCGCCACCGACGAGATGCTGGGCATCTGCCTGCGCACCCGGCCCGACATCATCTGCCTGGTGCCCGAAAAGCGCGAGGAGCTGACCACCGAGGGCGGGCTGGACGTGGCCGGGCGCACGGCCTTCATCCGCGACTACCTGCGCCCCGTGCTGGACGCGGGCATCGAAACCAGCCTGTTCGTGGACGCCGACCCCCGCCAGGTGGAGGCCGCCGCCCAGACCGGCACCGGATACATCGAGCTGCACACCGGGCACTACGCCGACGCCGCCAGCCCCGCCGCCGCCAAGGCCGAGCTGGAGCGCCTGCTGGCCGCCGTGGCCCAGGCCCGCGACCTGGGCCTGGGGGTCAACCTCGGCCACGGGCTGAACTACGTGAACATCCTGCCCTTCGCCCAGGTTCCCGGCATTAATGAATATTCCATCGGGCACAGCATCATCGCGCGTGCGGCCTTCGTGGGCATCTCCCAGGCCGTGCGGGAAATGAACGACATCATCCGCACCTTCGCCGCCTAGGAGGCCGCCCATGATCGTCGGCCTGGGCCTGGACGTGGTGGAACTGGAGCGGGTGGAGGCGACCCTGGAGCGCTTCGGGAACCGCTTCGCCCGCCGCATCCTGACCCCGGCGGAGCTGGAGGCCATGCCGCCCGCGCGCGCCGTGCCCTACCTCGCCGCGCGCTTCGCCGCCAAGGAGGCCGCTTCCAAGGCCCTGGGCACGGGCATCGCCTCGGGCGTGGGTTTCCAGGACATGGAAATCCTGCGCCTGCCCTCGGGCCAGCCCGAGCTGCGCCTGTCCGGCGGGGCCGCCGCGCGCCTGCGGGCCCTGGGCGGCGCCCGGGCCCACGTCAGCCTGACCCACGGCCGCGACACCGCCGCCGCCGTGGTCGTCCTGGAGAGCCTGTGACCTGCCGCATCCCCCACGCCCTGCCCCTGCCCCTGCCCGCCGAAATGGCCGCCTGGGACCGCGCGGCCATCCACGAGTTCGGCCTGCGCCAGGAAGTGCTCATGGAAAATGCGGGGCGCGCCGGGGCCGAAGTGGCCCTGGACGCCCTGGGCGACGCCCCGGGCCTGCGGGCCCTGGTGCTGGCAGGCGGCGGCAACAACGGCGGCGACGCCTTCGTGGCCGCGCGGCACCTGGCCGACGCCGGGGCGCTGGTGCTGGTGCTGCATACCGCGCCCGCCCGGCGCTACAGGGGCGCGGCGGCGGCCAACCTGCGCCTGGCCCGGCGCATGAGCCTGCCCGTGGCCTGCCTGGGCGCGCGCGACCCCGAGGCCGTGGCCCTGGCCCACTTCGGGGCCGCCCCGGACCTCATCGTGGACGGCCTGCTGGGCACGGGCTTTTCCGGCACCCTGCGCCCCGAGGCCCAGGGCTGGGTCCAGGCCGTGAACCGCCTGGGCCGCGAGGCCTTCGTCCTGGCCCTGGACATCCCCTCGGGCCTGGACGGCGCCACGGGCCGCCCCTGCCCCGTGGCCGTCATGGCCGACGCCACGGTCTGCTTCCAGGCCGCCAAGCTGGGCACGGCCCTGCCCGAGGCCGGGCCGTGGACGGGCGAACTGCACATCGAACCCATCGGCATCCCCGGGTTTCTCCTGCGCCAGGCCCCGGCGCGCTGCGCCCTGCTGACCGCGGGCACGGCCCTGCTGGCGCCGCAGCCCGACCCGCTGCTGCACAAGGGCCGCGCCGGGCATGTGCTGGTGGTGGGCGGCTCGCGCGGGCTCACGGGGGCGCCGCTGCTGGCGGCCCTGGGCGCCCTGCGCGGCGGGGCCGGGCTGGCCACGGTGGCCTGCCCCGGGGCCCTGGCCGCCGAGGTCCGCGCCGGGTGCCCCGACGTGATGACCCTGCCCCTGGGCGAAGGCCACGGCTGGAGCGCGGCCCTGGCCGCCGCGCTGGCCCCGGCCCTGGGGCGCTTCGACGCCCTGGCCCTGGGCCCGGGCCTGGGCCGCGAGCCCGGCGCCCTGGCGTTTCTTGAAGCACTGCTCGAACTGTCCCTGCCGCCCGTGCTGGCCGACGCCGACGCCCTGTACTGGCTGGCCCGGCGCCCGGAGCTGGCCCGGCGCTGCGCCGTGCTCACCCCGCACCCCGGCGAGGCCGCGCGCCTTGCGGGCACGGACACCGCGGCCATCCAGGCCGACCGCCCCGGCGCGGCCCGGGCCCTGGCTGCGCGCCTGGGCGCAGTGGTGGCCCTCAAGGGCGCGGGCACGGTGCTGGCCGAGCCCGGGGGCGCCGCGTGGCTGGCGCCCTTTGCCGTGCCCGCCCTGGCCGTGGCCGGGTCGGGCGATGTGCTGGCCGGGCTCACGGCCAGCCTGCTGGCCCGGGGCCTGCCCCCTGCCGAGGCCGCCTGCCTGGGCGTGTACTGGCACGGGCTGGCGGGCGAGGCCGTGCAGGCCCGGGCGCCCCTGCGCGGGGCCCTGGCCTCGGAGATCGCCGCCGCCCTGCCCCGGGCCCTGCTTTCGGCCTTTGACGATTTCCCGCAATCCATGCCAACGACGCTCACCCCGGAGGACGACCCCGATGCTTAAGGCCAAGGATATCATGACTCCCAAGCCCATCACCCTGGCGCCCGACGCCGACATCGCCACCGCCGCCCGCACCCTGCTGGACGCGCGCGTCAACGGCCTGCCGGTGGTGGACGCCTCCGGCGCCCTGGTGGGCGTGCTGTGCCAGAGCGACCTGGTGGCCCAGCAGAAGACCCTGCGCCTGCCCTCGGTCTTCACCCTGCTGGACGGGCTGATCCCCCTGTCGTCCACGCGCGACCTGGAGCGCGAGATGGAGCGCATCGCCGCGCTCACCGTGGGCCAGGCCATGAGCCCCGACCCCGTGACCGTGGCGCCCGACACGCCCATCGCCGAGGTGGCGACCCTGATGGTGGACCGCAAGCTCCACACCATCCCCGTGGTGGACAAGGGCAAGCTCGTGGGCGTCATCGGCAAGGAGGACATCCTGCGCACCCTGCTGGACGGCCCGGCCTAGCCCCGATGGGTGAACGCGCGACCCTGACCCTGGAGCTGCCCGACGAGGCGGCGACCCTGGCCCTGGGCCGGGCCCTGGCCCGCGCGCTCCTGGCCACGGGCCCGGCCCAGGCCGTGCTGCTCTCCGGGGGCCTGGGCGCGGGCAAGACGACCCTGGTGCGCGCCCTGGCGCCCGCGCTGCCCGGCGGCGGGCAGGCCCGCGTGTCCAGCCCGAGCTTCAACATCATGAACCTCTACCCCACCGACCCGCAGACCGCGCACTTCGACCTCTACCGCCTGGAAGGCCTGGGGCCCGACGACACCCTGCTGGAATACCTGCACGACCCCGGGCTGCTGGTGGTGGTGGAATGGGCCCAGTACCTGGACCGCGCCCACTGGCCCGCAGAGCACCTGCTGCTGCGCTGGCCCGAAGACGCCGCCGTGCGCACGGTGGTCTTGACGGCGGCGGGAAAGAAGGCCAAGGAAACCCTTCACGCGCTGGCAATCGATTACGGTGCGCCAGATCCGCAAACCCGTCCCCAGGAGTGAAGCGAGATGGGCATCATTGTTCAGAAATTCGGGGGCACCTCCGTGGCCAACCTGGACTGCATGCGCCAGGTGCTGGCCAAGGTCCGCTCCGCGCACTGCGGCGGGGCCAACAAGGTCGTGGTGGTGCTCTCGGCCATGGCTGGCGAGACCAACCGGCTCATCGCCATGGCCCGCCAATGGTCGCCGCGCCCCGACGCGGCGGAGATGGACTCGCTGGTCTCCACCGGCGAGCAGATTTCCGTGGCCCTGTTCGCCATGCTGCTCAAGGACGCCGGGCTCAAGGCCCGCTCCCTGCTCGGCTTCCAGGCCGAGGTGGAGACGGATTCGCGCTTCGGCAAGGCCCGCATCCTGGGCATCAACAGCGACAAGCTGCGCGCCATGCTGGACAGCCACGACGTGCTGGTCATGGCCGGGTTCCAGGGCGTGGACTGCCACGGGCGCATCACCACCCTGGGCCGCGGCGGGTCGGACACCTCCGCCGTGGCCATGGCCGTGGCCATCAACGCCGATGTGTGCGAAATCTACACCGACGTGGACGGCGTCTACACCACCGACCCGAACCTGTGCTCCACGGCGCGCAAGATCCCCAAGATCAGCTACGACGAGATGCTGGAAATGGCCAGCATGGGCGCCAAGGTGCTCCAGATCCGTTCCGTCGAGTTCGCCAAGAAGTACAACATGACCGTGCACGTCCGCTCCACCTTCTCGGACTGCAACGGCACTTTCGTAACCCAGGAGGATAAAAGCATGGAAGCCGTTCTGGTTTCGGGCATTGCATACGACAAGGACCAGGCCCGCGTCACCGTCCTGGACGTGCAGGACCGCCCGGGCGTGGCCTCGGCGCTGTTCTCGCCCCTGGCCGACGCGGGCATCGTGGTGGACATGATCATCCAGAACACCTCGCGCGACGGCAAGACCACGGACATGACCTTCACCGTACCGCGCGCCGACCTGGACGAGACCCTCCAGATCATCGAAGCCATCAAGCACCGCCTGGGCGCCACCGGCGTGCTCACCGACGAGCGCGTGGCCAAGGTCTCGGTCATCGGCGTGGGCATGCGCTCGCACTCCGGCGTGGCCTCGCGCATGTTCGCCGCCCTGCACGACGAGGGTATCAACATCCTGATGATCTCCACCTCCGAGATCAAGGTCACCTGCCTCATCGAGGAGAAGTACACCGAACTGGCCGTGCGCACGCTGCACGACAAATTCGAGCTGGACAAGGTCCGGAACGCCTGCTGATGCCAAAGAAGATCGCCATCTACGACACCACGCTGCGCGACGGCACCCAGGCCGAGGAGATCAACCTCTCCACGGCGGACAAGGTGCGCATCGCCCAGAAGCTCGACGAACTGGGGGTGGACTACATCGAGGGCGGCTGGCCCGGCTCCAACCAGACCGACCGCGCCTTCTTCCAGGAGATCGCCGGATACGGCCTGGCGAACGCGCGCATCGCCGCCTTCGGCAGCACCCACGCCCCGTCCAAGACCGCCGAGACCGACCCCAACCTGCGCGCCCTGGTGGAGTCGGGCTGCCCGGTGGCGACCATCTTCGGCAAGGCCTGGGACCTGCACGTGCGCGAGGCCCTGCGCGTGCCCCTGGCGCGCAACCTGGAGCTGGTGGGCGATTCCATCGCCTTCTTGCGCCAGCATTTCCAGGAGGTGTTCTTCGACGCCGAGCACTTCTTCGACGGCTACAAGGCCAACGCGGACTACGCCCTGGCCGTGCTGCGCCGGGCCCACGAGGCCGGGGCCGACGCCGTGGTGCTGTGCGACACCAACGGCGGCACCATGCCTGCGGAAATCCGGCGCATGGTGCGCGCCGTGCGCAAGGCCCTGCCCGGCGCCACCCTGGGCATCCACACCCACAACGACTCCGAAACCGCCGTGGCCGCCGCCCTGGAGGCCGTGGAGGCCGGCGCGACCCATATCCAGGGCACCGTCAACGGCTACGGCGAGCGCTGCGGCAACGCCAACCTGTGCTCCATCATCCCCAACCTGGAGCTCAAGCACGGCGGGCGCTACCGCTGCCTGCCCGAGGGTGCCCTGGCCCGGCTGACCGAGGCCAGCGCCTTCGTGGCCGAGGTCTGCAACCTGCGGCCCTTCATGCGCCAGCCCTTCGTGGGCCGCTCGGCCTTCGCCCACAAGGGCGGCATCCACGTCTCCGCCGTGCTGCGCAACCCCGAGACCTACGAGCACATCCGCCCCGAGGCCGTGGGCAACCGCCAGCGCGTGCTGCTCTCCGACCTGGCCGGGCGCAGCAACATCCTGTTCATGGCCCGGCGCTTCGGCTTCGAGCTGGACAAGAACGACTCGGCGGTCATGGAGCTGCTGGCCGAGGTCAAGGAACGCGAGAGCCGGGGCTACGAATACTCCTCGGCCGAGGCGTCCTTCGAGCTGATGTTCTTCCGGGCCATGGGCCTGTCCAAGCAGTACTTCCGCCTGCTGCACTTCAACGTGGTGGACATGCTGCGCGAGGACCAGGCCGAGCCCTACAGCGAGGCCACGGTGCGCATCAAGGTCGGCGGGCAGGTGGAGCACACGGCGGCCACGGGCATGGGCCAGGTCAACGCCCTGGACAACGCCATCCGCAAGGCCCTGGACCGCTTCTACCCCGCCGTGCGCGACATGCGCCTGTCCGACTTCAAGGTCCGCGTGCTCTCGGGCGCCCTGCGCGACACGGGCGGCACGGCCTCCTACGTGCGCGTGCTCATCGAGTCGCAGGACAAGACGCACACCTGGACCACCGTGGGCGTGTCCTACGACGTGATCCACGCCAGCTGGGAGGCGCTCATGGATTCCATCACCTACAAGCTGTTCAAGGACGACTCCTCGCGCTGGCCCGCGCGCGAGGACTAGCCCCGCACGGGCAGGAGGGACGCCGTGGCCGGAGCCGGGCCCATGCTGCGCAGATGGCTGCTGGCGGCCAGTGCCGCTTCCACGCTGTTCCTGGCCGGGCTGGTGCTGTCCTACATCCTGTGGAACCGGCTGGACACCGCCCCGGCCATGCCCTGCACCCAGGGCGACGACCGCTGGCGCCAGGCCGAGGCCAACCTGCACGCCGCCGCCAGCCTGCTGGGCGACGGGGCCCCGGAGCTGGAGCTGACCCCGGCGCACCTCTTCCCGTTCCCCTTCGAGCACCTGTGCATCGCCCGCCACGGCGAAGACACCGCCACCCTGCTGGCGCGCCTGGGGCAGGATTGGGACTGCGCCCCGGCCTGGGAGCGCGAGGTGCTGGCCAACGACGCCTTCCTGTCCCTGCTGGCGGTGACCGACGAGGGCGCCGTGGTGCCCGTGCGCCTGAGCCGCGCGGGCTTCGACGCGGCGGGCGACCTGCCCGAGCGCATCGCGCCCGGGGCGCGCCTGGTGCTGCGCAAGCGCCCGGGCAGCGACCAGGTGCTGCTGCGCGTGGCGCCCTGATCCGCCCCGCCCGGCATCCGCTTCCCACCGAAAGACTCGACAACACGGGTACGCATATTGCATGATGTGCGCAATCCCGGTACCCGGCGTCCGGAACCCGACGCCGCCCCGAAACGACACAAGCGGCACAGGCTGGCCCTCCGGCAGCCCAGGCCGACACCCGAGGCACGGCACCCGGCAATGACCCTGCGCACCCTGCTCCTCCGCCCGCTCTGCACCGTTCCCGCCCGCCTTGGCGTGCGCTGGGCCGCGGCCATGGCCGCAGCGGCCCTGGCCGGGCGCCAGGGGCGCAGGGCCTGGGCCCTGGCCCGGGCCGAGCTGCGCCACGGCGCGCGGGCCGGGTTGCGGACGCTCCTGCCGCCGGACCGCTGGCACTTCCCCCTGACCCTGTTCTTCTACCTGTTCCTGGTCTTCGCGCTGGAGGCAGTCTTCCTCAAGGTCTTCCTGCCCGGGGCCGACCCGGCCCCGCCCGCTCCGGCGGCCCAGGCGCCCCGGGCGCCCCAGGACCCCGGCCTGGCCGAGGAATTCCGCACCCTGGCCGACCTCTACCTGCCCACCATGCACGCCCACTCGCCCCTGCCCGCGCAGTTCCTGGCCCGTGAGGCCGCCCTGGCGCCGGACGATGACGGCCCGCTGCTGCTGGGCGGCGAGGAGGACCTGCTGCTGCTGGCCAGCGCCGACCGCCACCCCCTGCTGCGGCTGCCCGCCCTGGCGCGCCGCGCGCCGGGCCCGGAGGTCTTCGACTCGGTGCGCGTGGCCGTGGCCTGCTCGGAAATCCGCATGCCCGTGGACCAGCTGGCCTTCCACCCGCAGGACAAGGAAGCCTTTTTGGCCGCCGCCAGCGCCCCCGGGCGCCTGGGGGCGGTGTTTGCCAGCGTGCGCGCGGCTCAGCCCGGACAACCGGCCCTGCTGGCCGAGCTGCCCGCCTCGGCCATCGCCCCGCCCCAGACCCGCCTGGACCGCCTGCGCATGGCCGAGGCCCGGCGCAGCAGCCTGGGCGCGCTCTCGGCGCATTTCGAATCCGGCCTGCGCGGGGTGTTCGCCATCGGCTACGACGCCTCCGGAGGCACGTCCTACGGCAAATACCAGATCTCATCGCGCAAGGGCGCCATCAGAAACTTCATAAAATATCTGGACAAAAAGGCGCCGACGTGGGCACAACGCTTGCGTGCGGCTGGCGCTGCGAACACCGGTGGGACCCAGGGCGCCATGCCCCGGGAATGGGTGCGCATCGCGGGCGAACACCCCAGGCTGTTCGAGAAGCTCCAGGACGACTTCATCCACAGCCACTACTATTCGCCCACGATCCAGGCCGTGCGGGAACAGACGGGGCTCGACCTCGAAGCCCAGAACACCGTGATCCGCGAGGTGCTGTGGAGCACCGCCGTGCATCACGGGCCCACCGGCGGGGCGAATATTTTCATTTCCGCAAGCATGCGTGCCCAGAAGACCCACGGCGACTTCAGCAAGGCCCTGCTCACGGAGGTCTACCGCGAGCGCGGGCGTCGCCTGGAAAAGGTCCCCCTGTCCCACCGCTCCGCCCTGCGGACGCGCCTGGAACAGGAAATGGCCATGGCCATGGCCCGCCTGGAGCGGGCCGCCTTCGGCCAGACGCGGCTTTCATCCGCCGAGGGTGGGCTCATGTAGCGGAAACCTCCCGGGGGTGCCATGGCCTCACTCAAATCTCTCCCCGTTCTCGTGGTGGACGACAACCAAAAGGCCCGCGACGCCATCGCCGCAGTTCTGCACAAGCTCGGGTTCGAGAACGTGACCACCGTGGCCGACCTGCCCGCCGCCTGGCACGCCCTGGCCGCCCACGGCGCCGGGCTCGTGCTCTGCGAAGCCCTGGTGGGCGGCAAGTTCGGCATCCAGCTGCTCAAGAAGGTCCGCGCCACACCGCAGCTGGCCCGGGTGCCCTTCCTGGTCACCTCCTCGCGCAAGGAACCGGCCATCATCGAGGCCCACATGAAAGCCGGGGCCTCGGAATTCCTGGCCAAGCCCTTCGACTCCGCAACCCTGCTGGCCAAGCTCAAGAAGGCCCTGGCCCAGCGCCCGGAGCCCAAGCCCAGCGCCCAGTGCCCCGAAACCCGCCTGCTGGAGATGGGCCACAAGGCCCTGGATGGCTACGACGCCCAGGGCGCCATCTCCTATTTCACCAAGGCCGCGCGCGCCAACCCCGGCTGCCCCGAGGCCTACGTGGGCCTGGCCATGGCCTGCAAGCACAAGAAGGACATGGCCCAGTACATGCTCTTCATGAACACGGCGGCCAAGGTCATGGTCGAGCAGGGCGACCTGGCCGGGGCCGAAGGCATCTACCAGGAGCTGCGGCTGTACGACGCCCAGGCGCCCAACCCCTTTGCCCAGGCGGCGGCGGCCCTGGCCACCCAGGGCGACCACGCCCAGGCCAAGGCCCTGCTGGAGCGCGCCGTGTCCGTGGAGCCGGACAACGCCGCGCACTACATGGCCCTGGGCGACACCCTGCTGCGCCTGGGCGACCGCGAGGGCGCGGAGCGCCAGGTCACGGCGGCCCTGAAGCTCAAGGACGACTTCCCCGAGGCCCGCAAGCTCTTCAAGGCCCTCACCGGCCAGAAATGGACGGACAGCCAGAGCAGCCAGGCCCACGCCAAACGCCAGGAAGAGGCCGAGGAGAAGCGCGGCACCGTGCGCTTCTGGGTCCCGGACCTGCTCATCGCGGTCAAGGGCGTTGAAGAGCACTTCACCCTGGACGAGATGAGCCTGCGCTCCCTGGCCTTCAACCCCATGGGCCACGCCTTCACCCCCGAGCAGGAGCTGCGCCTGGACATCCTCAAGCTCACCGAGGACGGCACCCGCCCCGAGATCAAGCGCCTCAAGGGCCTGGTGGCCCGCGTGGAGGCGGAGTCCGTGGGCGTGCGCCTGCTGGACCCCACCCCCGAGCAGGAGCAGGAGATCAAGGACATCCTCACCGCCGCCCAGGAGCGTCAGAAGGAACAGTTCCGCGAGGAGAAAAAGGAAGTCATCAGCTTCGACATCGACATGCTGTTCATGTAGCCCGGGGCCGCGTCAGGCGTCTGCGGGCCCAGCGGCGGGCTCCAGGCACTGCGCGAAGAACTCCGGCACCAGGCGCTCCACCCGGGGCCGGGTGTCGCGGTGGGTGGTCAGCAGGTGGCGGCTGGTGGTCCGCTCGGCAACGGGCAGAAGCTCCAGGCGCCGCACGGCGGACGACACCCCGGCCACGATGGCCATGGAGCTGGACAGCGGCACCGTAACGTCGCCCGGGCTGTGCAGGGCCAGAAGCGGCGCCGTGACCTCCCCCAGCCGGGCCCGCACCCGGCGCATCCCGTCCATCAGCCCCGCCAGCGCCCCCAGGGCGATGACGCCCTCGTAGCCCTGCCAGGGCGCGATGCGCCGCGACTCGGCCCCGCCCGGCGCCGTGGGCCACAGGGGCCGCACGCGGCGGAACAGCGGCAGCAGCGGCAGCCGCCAGTCGGTCATCTCCAGCGGGTAGAAGCGGTAGAGGAACACCGGGGCGGCCAGGGCCGCAATGGCCGCCGGGCGGCGCACGGCACCCAGGTGCAGCGCCAGCAGCCCGCCCATGGACAGCCCGCAGACGAACACCCGCTCCGCCAGCCCCGCCAGACGGTCGTATTCGCGCTGTGCAGCCCCGGCCCAGTGGTCGAAGCCGGTGCGGTTCCAGTCCTCGGGGCTGGTGCCGTGGCCGGGCAGCAGCGGCGCGCTGGTCACGCAGCCTGCGGCCTCCAGCACTCCGGCCAGCCCGCGCATCTCGAAGGGCGTGCTGCCGAAACCGTGCAGGCACAGGGCCGCGCTGCCCGAAAGGGGTCCGTTCATGCCGTCGCTCCGTGGATGGTTCGGGGGGGCGTGCCAGGGCTGTGGCCCCGTCTTGCCGCCGCCCCCGAGTTCCATTACAAGGTTCGGGTTCCTTTCGCAAACCCCGCCCACCCGGAGACGCCCGTGAGCACCCCGACCCCCTGCGACATCCTGCTGCTGGCCCAGACCTGCGTGACCCAGGACGACGCCCGCACGATCATCGACGACGCCGCCGTGGCCGTGGGCGGCGGGGCCGTGCTGGCCGTTGGGCCCCGCGCCGCCGTGGCCCCGGCCTGGGCCCCGGCGCGCACCATCGACCTGGGCGAGGCCCTGCTCATGCCCGGGCTCGTCAACGCCCACACCCACGCCTCCATGACCCTGCTGCGCGGGCTGGCCGACGACCTGCCGCTCATGCAGTGGCTCACGCAGCACATCTTTCCCGTGGAGCAGAAGCTGACCCCGGAGCTGGTGCACCTGGGCGCGCTTTTGGGCTGCGCCGAAATGCTGCGCACGGGCACCACGGGCTTTTGCGACATGTACCTCATGGAGCACGCCGTGGCCCGGGCCGTGGACCAGGCCGGGCTGCGGGCCCGGGTGGGCGAGGTGGTCTTCGCCTTCCCCTCGCCCGCCTACAAGGACCAGGACCAGGCCCTGGACGTCATCCGCGCCCTGCATGACGCCTACAGGGACCACCCGCGCATCGGCTGCGCCGTCATGCCCCACGCGGTGTACACCACCACCCCCGCCCTGCTGGAGCGGACCCTGGCCCTGGCCGACGAGCTGAGCCTGCCCCTGAACGTCCATCTGGCCGAATCCGCCTCGGAAACGGCCCAGTGCCTGGAGCAGCACGGCAGGCGCCCCGTGGCCCACCTGCACGCCCTGGGGCTGCTCGGCCCGCGAACCCTGGCCGCCCACTGCGTGGACCTCACCGCCGACGAAATCGCCCTGCTGGCCGCAACGGGCACCCGCGTGGCCCACAACCCCGAAAGCAACATGAAGCTGGCCAGCGGCTCCTGCCCGGTCCAGCAGCTGCTGGACGCCGGGGTCGTGGTCGGCCTGGGCACCGACGGCCCGTGCAGCAACAACAACCTCAACATGTTCTGCGAGATGGGCTCGGCGGCCCTGCTGCAAAAGGTGCTGCGCATGGACCCCACGGCCCTGCCCGCCCAGACCGTGCTGGACATGGCCACGCGCCTGGGCGCCGCCTGCCTGGACTGGCCCGACGTGGGCGCCATCGCCCCGGGCATGCGGGCCGACCTCACGGCCCTGGACCTCGCCCAACCCGGGCTGCAACCCATGTACAACCCCGTGTCCCACGCGGTGTACGCCGCCCACGGCGGCGAAGTGTGCATGACCATGGTGGAAGGCCGCGTGCTCTACCACGACGGCGCCTGGCCCGAGCTGGACTACCCGGCCATCCTGGCCGAGGTGCGCGCCGCCGCGCGCTGGGTGCGCCGCCAGTTCGCCGGGGCCGGGGCGTGAACGCGGCGCCCGCGCCCTGCGACCTGCTGCTGCGCGCAGGCGTCCTGGTCACGCAGGACGGCGCGCGGCGGGTGATGGAGGACGCCGGGCTGGCCGTGACCGGGGGGCTGCTGGCCGCCGTGGGCCCCTGGGCCGAGGTGCGCGCGGCCTGGGCCCCGGCCCGCACCCTGGACCTCTCCCGCCGCCTGGTGCTACCCGGGCTGGTCAACACCCACTGCCACGCGGCCATGACGGCCTTTCGCGGCCTGGCCGACGACATGGCGCTCATGCCCTGGCTCACGGGGCACATCTGGCCCGCCGAGGCCCGGATGACGCCCGGGCTGGTCCACGACGGCACCCTGCTGGCCTGCGCCGAGATGCTGGCCACGGGCACCACCTGCTTCGCGGACATGTACTTCTTCGAGACCGAGGCCGCCCGCGCCGCGGAGCGCATGGGCATGCGCGCCGTGCTCGGCGAGGGCCTGCTGGACTTCCCCACCCCGGCCTACGCCACGCCCGGCCAGGGCCTGGCGCGGGCCCGGGAGCTCATCGACGCCCTGCGGGGCCGCCCGCTGCTGGGCGCCGCCCTGGCCCCGCACTCGGCCTATGCCACCGGCCCCGAAGCCCTGGCCCAAAGCCGCGAGCTGGCCGCCAGCCTGGGCCTGCCGTGGATGATCCACGCCGCCGAAAGCGCCGACGAAACGGCGCAGTGTCTGGAAAAACACGGCCTACGCCCGCTGGAGCTGCTGGCGCGCCTGGGCTGCCTGGGCCCAGGCACGGTGCTGGTACACATGACCGACGTGACCACGCAGGAAATCGCCCTGGTGGCGGCCTCGGGGGCCGGGGTCTCGCACAACCCGCGCAGCAACATGAAGCTGGCCAGCGGCCAGGCTCCGGCGGCGCGGATGCTGGCGGCGGGGGTGCCCCTGGGCCTGGGCACAGACGGCGCGGGCAGCGGCAACACCCTGAACCTGTTCGCCACCATGGCCGCCACGGCCCTGACCCAGAAGGCCCTGACCGGCGACCCCACGGCCCTGCCCGCCCAGGCCGCGCTGGACGCCGCCACCCTGGGCGGGGCGCGGCTGCTGGGCCGGACGGACCTGGGCGCCCTGGCCCCGGGCCACCCGGCGGACCTCACGGCCCTGGACCTGGACCACCCGGGGCTGGTCCCGCTCTACAACCCCGTGTCCCACGCGGTCTACGCCGCCACGGGGGCCGAGGTGCGCCTGACCATGGTCGCGGGCCGCGTGGTCTACGAGGACGGCGCCCTGGCCGGGGCCACGCGCGCGGAGCTGGCCGCCTGCGCCGCGCGGCTGCAGGCCTGGGCCACGGGGCACTGAGCGCGCCGCCCGCCCCGGCGCGCCCCCATGCAGAAAAACCCGCCTCAAGGCTTGACATCCGCCGCCGTATCTATAAATACTGCGTCGCTTCTACACGAACTCAAGCAGACGGCAGCTCCGGCCAGGGGCGCCTTCGGCACGCAAGGAGACATACCACCATGGCCAAGAAACAGACCAGCACCATCCTGGAGTCCGCCGTCGTCAAGGACGGCATCCTGAGCCTCAACGGCGTCGAGATGCAGCAGATCATCGAGAAGTGCGAAGGCTGCGACCGCGTGGTGACCCACGAGACCGGCGGCAAGTACTGCGCGAGCTACGCCCAGCCCGCCGCCAAGTGGGGCCGCAAGGCGTGCAACTTCGCCACCCACGTCCGCGCCGAGGTGGATACCACCGGCAAGGTCAAGGTCAACCCGCTCAAGGCCTCCAAGCGCGCCGCCCGCGGTCGCTAGGCCCGGCCTCCTTCATGGATTCAGGGGCGGGCCTGGGCCCGCCCTTTTGTTTTCCTTCGCGCCGGGTGCGCGGGCCGTCCGGCGCACCTCTGGTCCACCACGCGGCCCCGGGCCGCGCCGACAACGGAGCCGCCCATGCCCCACGCCGTCCTGGAACGCATCGACACCCTGGCCCCCGAGGTCGTGGCCCTGCAACGCGCCCTGGTGGCCATCCCCGCCCTGGGCCCGGACAACGACGGCCAGGGCGAGACGGCCAAGGCCGAACTGCTGGTGCGCACCCTGCGCGACATGGGCATCGCCGACATCAAGCGGCTGGACGCGCCCGACGCGCGCGTGCCCGGCGGCCTGCGGCCCAACATCCTGGCGCGCATCCCCGGGCGCGACGCCTCGCGCACCCTGTGGATCATCTCGCACGTGGACATCGTGCCCCCGGGCAACCCCGAGCTGTGGGCCAGCGATCCCTACGAGCTGAAGGTGGACGGCGATTTCCTCGTGGGTCGCGGCGTGGAGGACAACCACGGCGGCATCGTGCCCTCCCTGCTGCTGGCCAAGGCCCTGCTGGACACGGGCACCACCCCGCCCATCACCCTGGGCCTTTTGCTGGTGGCCGACGAGGAAACGGGCAGCGCCTACGGCCTGGGGCATGTGGTGCGCGAACACGCCGAGCTGTTCGGCCCGCGCGACCTGTTCCTGGTGCCCGACTTCGGCGTGGCCGACTCCTCGCTCATGGAAGTGGCCGAAAAGAGCATGCTCTGGCTCAAGGTCGAGGTCTTCGGCAGGCAGTGCCACGCCAGCACCCCCGAGCAGGGTGTGAACACCCTGGTGGCCGCCGCCGATTTCATCCTGCGCACCCGCAGGCTGCACGACGAATTCCCGGCCACGGACCCGCTCTTCACCCCGCCGCACTCGACCTTCTCGCCCACGCGCAAGGACGCCAACGTGCCCAACGTGAACACCATCCCCGGGCACGATGTGTTCTACGTGGACTGCCGCGTGCTGCCGGGCTATCCCGTGGCCGACGTGCGCGAGGCCTTCGGGCGCATCGCGGCGGAGATCGAGGCCGAGCACGGCGTGCGCGTGGCCTGCGAGCCCGTGCAGGCCGAGCAGGCCGCCCCGGCCACCCCGGTGGACAGCGAGATCGTGCGCCGCCTGACCCCGGCCATCGAGGCCGTCTACGGCGTGACCCCCGCCCCGGCGGGCATCGGCGGCGGCACCGTGGCGGCCATCCTGCGCCGCGCCGGGCGCGAGGCCGTGGTCTGGTCCACCTGCGAGCACTTCGCCCACCAGCCCAACGAACGCTCGCGCATCTCCACCCAGCTCGGCGACGCCAAGGTCATGGCCCGCGTCCTGTTCGCCTAGCCCCGGCTTGCCCGGGTCGCCCGCGCCATGCCCGCCGCCAGCACCACCCCGGCCCTCAAGCCGCCCATGCCGCCCGTGCTGGACTGCGTGGTGGTCGGCGCCGGGCACGCGGGCTGCGAGGCGGCCATGGCCCTGGCCCGCCTGGGCCGCCCGACCCTGCTGCTGACCATCAACGTGGACCGCATCGGGCACCTGTCGTGCAATCCGGCCATCGGCGGGCTGGCCAAGGGCCACATGGTCCGCGAGATCGACGCCCTGGGCGGGCGCATGGGCATCTGGGCCGACCGCGCGGGCATCCAGTTCCGCACGCTGAACACCAGCAAGGGCCCCGCAGTACGCGCCACGCGCGCCCAGATCGACCGCGCGGCCTACCTGGCCGCCGTGCAGGCCGACGTGTTCGCCCAGGACAACCTCTGGGTGCTCCAGGACATGGCCGAGGAAGTCCTGGTGGAACACGGGCGCTGCGCCGGGATGCGCACGGCCCTGGGCCAGCGCCTGGCCGCCCGCGCCGTGCTGCTGACCACCGGCACCTTCCTGCGCGGGCTGATCCATGTGGGCGAGCGCAACTTCAGCGGCGGGCGCCTGGGCGACCCCGCCGCCCGGGGCCTGTCGGACAGCCTGCGCGCCCTGGGCCTGGCCCTGGGGCGCCTGAAGACCGGCACCACCCCGCGCCTGCTGGCCCGCAGCATCGACACCGCCGCCATGGAAGTGCAGCCCGGGGACGACCCGCCCAAGCCCTTCAGCTTCCATGCGCCGTTCTCGCCCCTGCCCCAGGTGCCCTGCCACATCACCTGGACCACCCCGGCCACCCACGAGGCCATCCGCGCGGGTTTTGACCGCTCGCCGCTGTTCACCGGGGTCATCCAGGGCGTGGGCGCGCGCTACTGCCCGTCCATCGAGGACAAGGTGGCCCGCTTTCCCGACAAGCCCCGGCACCAGATCTTCGTGGAGCCCGAGGGGCTTTCCAGCCCCGAGGTCTACCCCAACGGCATCCCCACCAGCCTGCCCCTGGACGTGCAAAAGGCCATGCTGGCCACCATCCCCGGGCTGGAGCGCGCCCAGATCGTGCGCCCGGGCTACGCCATCGAATACGATTTCTGCTTCCCCACCCAGCTCCTGCCGACCCTGGAGGCCAAGGCCCTGCCCGGGCTTTTCCTCGCCGGGCAGATCAACGGCACCTCGGGCTACGAGGAGGCCGCCGCCCAGGGCCTGTGGGCCGCGCTCAACGCCCACTGCGCCCTGGCCGGGGAGCCGCCCTTCCTGCCCGGGCGCGACGAGGCCTACATGGCCGTGCTGGTGGACGATCTGGTCACCCGGGGCACCGAGGAGCCCTACCGCATGTTCACCTCGCGCGCGGAGCACCGCCTGTTGCTGCGCGAGGACAACGCCGACGCCCGGCTGACCCCGGCGGGCCGGGCCCTGGGGCTGGTGGGCGACGCCCACTGGGCCGCCCACCGGGCCAAGATGGACGCCGTGGACGCACTTGTGGGCGCCCTGGAAACCGTGCGCATCCGCCCCGACGCGCCCACGCGCGACCTGCTGGCGGCCATGGGCGCGGCCATCCCGCCCCGGGCCGTGGCCCTGGCCGAACTGCTGCGCCAGCCCGCCCTGACCATCGAGGCCCTGGCGCCCTTCCTGCCCGCCGTGGAAACCGCCCGGCCCGACGCCCTGCGCGAGGCCGAAACGGTGGTCAAATACGCGGGCTACCTGCGCCGCCAAAAGGAGCTGGCCGCGCGCTCGGCAGGCCTGGAGTCCACGGCCCTGCCGCCGGACCTGGACTACGCCGCCGTGGCCGGGCTGACCCGCGAGGCCGTGGAAAAGCTCTCCCGCGTCCGGCCCCTGACCCTGGGCCAGGCCGGACGCATCTCGGGCATCACCCCCGCCGCCGTCACCTGCCTGGAGATCCACCTGCGCAAGCTGGCCCGCTGAGGGCGCGCCCGCGTTGCACGCCGCGCGCGCCCTTCCCATGTGCCGCAATTCCGGGTAACAGCCATGCCATAACCACCGCAGGGTGCGCCCTGTGCACTGGCAGCGGCCCCGCGCCCCGCCCGCGTGGACTTTTTCTTGCAAGGCCCTGGTGCGCGGCCGGGGCCCCGTGTGCCTGCGGCGCCGCGCCGCCCCGCGTGGCGACTGCGTCGGCGCGCCAATGCGCCCGGCTGGGGCTGGCGCCCGCGACGCCGCCCCCCGGCGGCGCGGTCGGGACCGGCCAAAAAACCGACGCCCGGCCCAGGGCCCGGGCCGCCCGGATGACGGGTACCCGGCAGCGCCGGACAACGCCGCCCGGCAGTCCCGCACGCATCCGGCTGGAACTTGAGGACGACCCGCAACCAAGCAGGCCTTTCGTGAACGCATCCGGCTTCCTGAGCAGCACCGCGCACCGGGCCCTGGAGCCCCTGGCCGCGAGCCTGGACCGCTCCTTCCTGAACACGGTGCAGGACCGCTTCAGCGGCACCGGCGCCTCGCCCGAGCTGCTGCGCATTGCACTGCTGACCCTGGCCGCAGCGGCGGCGGTGGGCGCACTGGTGTACCTGCTCAACCTGCTCGTCCTGTCGCGGCGGCGCCGCGCCCTGCCCACGGGGGCGGTGCAGGCGCCCTCGGAAATCCGCCAGATCTTCGACCAGGCCCAGACCCAGCGCGCCAAGATCGACCTATCCTTCTCGCGCAACCCCACCAAGGACCAGAGCGTGTCCTGCTCCCTGGAGCAGATCCGCGACGAGCACCTGGTGCTGGAGGTCACGGCGCGCATCGCGGCCAAGCCGCACTGGATCGGGCGCACGGTGCACTGCTACATGCGCGTCAGCCCGGGCCGCGATCCCCAGCGGGCCAACTACTATTTCTTCACCGCCGACATCGCCGGGCTGGCCACCCAGGCCGACGGCTCCCTGCGCCTGACCCTGACCATGCCCGACACCCTGCGCCTGCAACAAAAGCGCGTCCACCTGCGTCTGGACCCGCCCATGGAATACATGCTCGGGCTGGCCCTGTGGCCCGAACGCCAGGGCCCCGACGGCAACACCGAGACCAGCCTGAAGAAATGGGGCCGGCCCGTAATGCTGCTGCACGCCGCGCGCCGCGACCTGCTGCGCGTGGTCAACGTATCGGCAGGGGGCATGCGCCTGGACGTGACCCGCAAGGCCCTGCGCGAGACGGGACTTGAATTCGAGCCCGGGGAGCGTTACATCCTGCTCGCCGAGCTCTACGACCCCGACAGCAAGCGCAAGCAGCGGCTGTGGTGCCTGGCCCGGGTCCAGAACCGCTTCGAGGACTTCGACACCCGCAACCTCGAAGTCGGGGTGAGCTTCGTGGCCCAGGGCCTGCCCGCCGGGCAGGACAAGGACACCCTGGCCTGGCGGCCCCTGGGCGAGGACGGCATCGCCCTGCTGGGCGACTGGGTGAACAAGCGGCACCTGGAGCGCTACCGCAAGAGCGGCGCCCAGTAGCGCGCAGCCCTCTTCACAAGGTCGGAAAACCGCTTACTCTTGCATTGAAAATCTTCCTGTAACTTTTTATAGCTAAAAAAACGGGAAACGCCCGGGAGGTTCGAGTTGGACGACGATTCTGGCAGTCTGTTCTCCGCCCTGATGGGCAAGCTGTTCCGCAAGGGTGACGACTCCGAGGTCGAGCGCTTCATCCTCGAGGCGCAACGGGACGGCGAGCTGCGGGGCGAGGAATCGGCCATGCTGCTCAACGTGCTGCGCCTGTCGCGCAGGCAGGTCACGGAAATCATGATCCCGCGCACGGACATCGTCTGCGCCCCGGTGGACAGTTCCATCGAGGAGATGTCCCTGCTCATCGCGGAGAGCGGCCACAGCCGCATTCCCGTCTACCGGAAAAACCGCGACAACATGGTGGGCATCGTCCACGCCAAGGACGTTTTGCGGGCCTTCGCCCAGACCGGCGACACGGCCCCGCCCACCCTGGCCCAGATCATGCGCGCCCCGCTGTTCATCCCCGAGACCAAGAACGTCTACGACATGCTCCAGGTCTTCCGCACCAACAAGATCCACCTGGCCATCGCCCTGGACGAATACGGCGGAACCTCGGGCCTGGTGACCTTCGAGGACGTGCTCGAGGAGATCGTCGGCGAGATCGAGGACGAATACGACACACCCCGCCCCGAGGACATCCAGGCCCTGGAAGACGGCAGCACCCTGGTTTCGGGCCGCACACCCCTGGAGGAGCTGGACGAGCGCCTGGGCCTGGCCCTGACCTCCACCCAGGTGGAGACCGTCAGCGGATTCCTGTGCGAGCTGGCCGGGCGCGTGCCCGAGCCCCAGGAGTCCTTCACCATCGACGGCCACACCCTCACGGTCAAGGAAGCGGATGCCAAGCAGATTCACTGGATCCTGGTCCGCCCCACGGGCGGCGGGCCGGGCCGCGACGGCTGACCTCGGCCTGGCGCTGCTCCTGGCCATGGCCGGGACCTGGTTCGGCTTCGCCAACCCTGTGGCCCACGTCCCGCCCCTGGCGCTGCTCTTGCCCGGGGCCTGCGCCTTTGTGGCCGTGGGCGCGCCCTCGGCGGGCGCGGCCCTGCGCCGGGGCTGGCTGGTGGGCGCGGCGGGCTACGGGGCCGGGCTGTACTGGATTGCCCTGCCCGTGCGCCTCTACGGCGACCTGCCCTGGGCCCTGGCCGCGCCCTGCCCGGTGCTGGTGGGCCTGGCCCTGGGCGGCTACACCGGGCTCTTCGCCCTGGGCGTCCACACCGTGGGCCGGCGGCTGCACTGGGCCCTGGCGGCGCTGTGGGCGGGCGGGCTGTGGGCCCTGCTCGAAGCCGCCCGGGGCGTTTTGTTCACGGGCTTTCCCTGGCTGGTGCTGGCCTCGGCCTTCTCGGCCTGGCCCGCCGCCGTCCAGGGCGCGGCCTGGCTGGGGGCCACGGGCCTGTCGGGCATTTTCGCGGGCGCAGCGGCCCTGGTGGCCACGGGGCGGGGCCCCTGGCCGCGCGCGGCGGGCGTGGCGGCCCTGGGCCTGCTGCTGGGCCTTGGGGCCTGGGCCCTGGGCCAGCCCCTGGAAACCACAGGCAGCGCCCGGGTGCTCATCGCCCAGGGCAACGTGGACCAGAGCCTCAAATGGGACGAGCTCTACCGCCTGGAAACCGTGCGCCGCTACGCCGCCATCACCGAGAACGGCCTGCGCGACGCGCCCGCCGATCTGGTGGTCTGGCCGGAGACGGCCCTGCCGTTCTACATGCAGGAGCCCAGCAGCTACAGCGTGGCCGTACGTCAGGCCGTGCGCGAGGCGAAAACCCCGCTGCTCACCGGCACCCCGGCCTACACCTTCGACGCCGCCACCCAGACCTTCCTGATGCACAACCGCGCCGTGCTGCTGGACGCCGACGGCGCCAGCCTGGGCAGCTACGACAAGGAGCACCTGGTGCCCTTCGGCGAGTACGTGCCCTTTGGCGACTACCTGCCGTTCATCAAGAAGCTGGCCCACGGCGCCGGGGACTTCGTGCCCGGCGTGTCCACCGCGCCGCTGGACGCCGGGGCCCTGCGCCTGGGCGTGCTCATCTGCTACGAGACCATTTTCCCCGAGCTGGCCCAGGCCCGGGTGGCCGCCGGGGCCAATGTGCTGGTGAACATTTCCAACGACGCCTGGTTCGGCCGCACCGCGGCCCCGCACCAGCACCTGGCCATGAGCGTGCTGCGCGCCGTGGAGCAGCGCCGGACCCTGGTGCGCGGCACCAACAACGGCATCTCGGCCTTCATCGACCCGCGCGGGCGCGTGCTGCGGGCCGGGGGCCAGTTCGTCGCCGCCGCCTACCAAAGCCCCGAGCTGCCCCTGGTGGCCGAAACGACGTTCTTCCACCGCCACCGCATGGGCCTGGGCGCGGCCCTGGCCCTGGTGCTCGGCCTGTGCGCGGCCCTGGCGCTGCTGGAAAAACGCCGCGCCCCCGCACGGCTTGCGCAGGACGCCGCTTCCAGCTAGACTCGGCGTTTCACGGCCAAGGCCGCAGCACACGCAGCACGAGAACAAAGGGACCAGATCCATATGCTCCAGTACGCCGACCTCAAAACCCAGAGCCAGACCCTCAAAAACCAGTTCGCCAGCCTCTGGGGGCGTCTTTGACCGCGACCGCAGGGTGGCGCGCCTGGCCGAGATCGAGGCCATCCTCTCCAGTCCCGGCGCCTGGGACGACCCCGAGGGCCTGAAACCCCTGCTCCAGGAAAAAAGCCGCATCGCCGACCTCGTGGAGCTGTGGGACCGTCTGCACAAGGCCAAGACCGACCTGGACGAATGGCTGGCCATGGCCGCCGAGGACCAGAGCCCCGAGATGCTCGAAGCCCTGGACGAGCAGGTCCGCCTGCTGGAACAGCGCCTGGGCGACACCGAGCTGCGCACCCTGCTCTCCGGCCAGGAGGACGCGGGCAGCGCCATCCTGGATATCCACTCCGGCGCGGGCGGCACCGAGGCCCAGGACTGGGCCGAAATGCTCGTGCGCATGTACCAGCGCTGGGCCGAGCGCCACGACCTGAGCGTGAAGGTCCTGGACCTGCTGCCCGGCGAGGAAGCCGGGATCAAGAGCGTCTCGCTGCTGGTGGAAGGCCCCTACGCCTACGGGCACCTCAAGGCCGAAAAGGGCATCCACCGCCTGATCCGCATCTCGCCCTTCGACTCCTCCGGGCGCAGGCACACGTCCTTCGCCTCGGTGGATGTGTACCCCGACGCGGGCAAGGACATCGAGATCGAGATCGACGAGGAGGACGTGCGGGTGGACGTGTTCCGCGCCAGCGGCCCGGGCGGGCAGAAGGTCAACAAGACCAGCTCCGCCGTGCGCCTGACCCACGAGCCCACGGGCATCGTCGTCTCCTGCCAGAACGAGAAATCCCAGTTCCGCAACAAGGAGACGGCCTACAAGATCCTCAAGGCCCGGCTCTACGAGCTGGAACTGCGCAAGCTGGCCGACGCCAAGGCCGCCGACTACGCCACCAAGGACGCCATCAACTTCGGCAGCCAGATCAGGACCTACACCCTGCAACCCTACCGCCTGGTCAAGGACCACCGCTCGGCCACGGAAATGACCAACGTGGACGCCGTGCTCGACGGGGATCTGGACACCCTCATCCGCAACCAGCTCTTGAGCGAACATGCCCGCAAAACCAGCGACTGACGCCCCGGCCTGGGCCCACGAAAGCGAGCTGCTGGCCGAACTGGACACCCTGCGCGCCCTGCTGGACGGCAACGGCTGCCCCGGCGACCAGGGCGCAGACATGCTGGGGGTGCTGCGCCTGTGCCCGGGGCTGAGCATGGAGCGCTGGCCCGAGCTGGCCGCGCGCCACGGCCTGCGCGACTGGCTGGCCGTGCCCCTGGCCGGGGCGGAGTTCACCTTCCTGGCGCGCCTGCAACAGGTGCTCACCGAACTGGCCTTCCAGACCGAGCACGACGCCCTGACCGGCCTGTACAACCGCCGGGCCTTCGACGCCCTCCTGGCCCGCGAGGCCGAGCGCGCCCGGCGCTCGGGGGCGCCGCTGTCCCTGGCGCTGTTCGACCTGGACGATTTCAAGGCCGTCAACGACACCCACGGCCACCCCTGCGGCGACGCGGTGCTCGCGGCCCTGGGCCGGGTGCTGCTGGGCTCGACCCGCAGCTACGACGTGGCCGCGCGCCTGGGGGGCGAGGAATTCGCCCTGGTCATGCCCGAGACGGGGCTGGTCAAGGCCCGGGCCATCGCCGAGCGCATCCTGGGCGCCCTGCGCGCCACGCCCATGGCCTGCGCCGGGGTGGCGCCCTTCCGCGTCACCTGCTCGGTGGGCCTGGCCTGCGCCAAGGGCCGCGACGACGCCCCGGCCCCGGACCTCTACGCCCTGGCCGACAAGGCCCTGTACCAGGCCAAGGCCCAGGGCAAGGACCGCGTGGTGGCCGCACCCCTGGCCGACATCCGCCCGCCGCGCCGCGAGAGCCTCGTGGTCTCCAGCGAAAAGAAATTCCTCTTCACAGGGAGCTGAGCGCACATGCCCGACACGACCATCACCAACAAGGCCGCCAGCTTCGCCGTGGTCAGCGGCAAGGGCGGCGTGGGCAAGACCAACCTGGCCCTGAACCTGGGCTACGCCCTGCACCGGGGCGGCCACCGCGTGCTGCTCATGGACTGCGACCTCGGCCTGGCCAACCTCGACGTGCTCCTGGGCCTGACCCCGGAGAAGAACCTCCAGGACCTGCTGGTTGACGGCGCGAACCCCGCCGACGTGGTGGTGCCCATCGAGGCGGGCGGGTTCGACTTCCTGCCCTCGGCCTCGGGCGTGCCCGAGCTCATCGACCTGGACGAGGACGTGCAGGGCCTGCTCTTCGAGCGCCTGAACGCGCTCATCGGCGGCTACGACTTCCTGCTGCTGGACCTGGGCGCGGGCATCAGCCGCACGGTGCTGCGCTTCGCGGCCATGACCCGCGAGCGCATGGTGGTCATCACCCCCGAGCCCACCTCGCTCACCGACGGCTACGCCATGATCAAGGTCATGCTGACCAGCCACGGCGTGCGCGACTTCAACGTCGTGGTCAACATGGCCGCCAGCCCCGAGGAGGGCCGGCGCAGCTTCGAGCGCCTGCACGCGGCCTGCGCCAAATTCCTGGGGCTGGACATCAAATACTGCGGCGCCGTGCGCACGGACCCCGCCGTGCCCCGGGCGGTCATCCGCCAGACCCCGCTGCTCAAGCTGGCCCCGGGCAGCGACGCCGGGCGCGACATCCTGCAGATCGCCGTGCGCATGAAACGCATGCGCGACGCGGACCTGCCGGAAATCGGCGCCCAGAGCGGCCTTGCGCCGAATGCGGGCCCCGGCGCACAATAGCTCTTGCAAAAAACTCCGCGATTAGGCAATGTTGTACTGATGGTCTTGCGCTGTGGCCCCTGGGCGGCCACTGCGGCGCGGACGGGCAACCCCGGAGGAAAACCATGAACAAAAGTGAACTCATCAAGACCCTGGCCGAGAAAAACGACATCCACGTTGACGAGGCGGCCCTGGTGGTCAACACCTTCTTCGACTCCATCAAGGACTCGCTCATCAACGAGGAGCGCGTGGAGATCCGCGGCTTCGGCAGCTTCAAGCTCAAGGACTACGGCGGCTACACGGGCCGCAACCCCAAGACCGGCGAAGTCGTCGAGGTCAGCCCCAAGAAGCTGCCCTTCTTCCGCCCGGGCAAGGAACTCAAGGAATACGTCAACAAGTAGGTCATGCGCGTCCTTCTCCGCCTGCTCCTCCTGCTGCTGCTCGCGCTCGCCCTTCGCGCCGCCCCCGCCCCCGCCCAGGACGCCCTGACGCTGGTCTTCTCCGCCAACACCGAAGGAGAACACGCCCCCTGCCCCACCTGAGGCAGCAAGACCATCGGCGGCCTGGTCAGGCGCGCCACAGCCTTGCAGAGCCTGCGGCAGGGGCCTGACGCAGGGCCCGTCCTCTCCGTGGCCGGGCCTTTCGAGTTGCTGCCCCCCGAGGGCCCCGGGGAGCGCCACACCCCCGGGCTGGCCAAGGCCCTGGCCGCGGCCCACGCCGCCCTGAAGCCCGACCTGCTGGTGCTGACTCCGGACGAGGCCGACTGGCTGGCGGCGGGCGGCGCCGCCGCACCCGCGCACCACACCCTGGGCCCCCGGGCCCGGGGTGTCGTCCTGCCCACCCCGGGCGGGCCGGTGGGCGTGGTGCTCTTCCCCCTGCTGCCCCCGGGCGCCGAGGCCCCCCCGGAGGCCATGGCCCAGGACGTGATCCGCCAGGCCCGGGAGCTGGCCGCGCAGGTGCGCCTGGTGGTGGGCCTGAGCCCCTGGGGCGAGCTGGCCGAAGATCACTTCCTGCGCGCGGCCGGGCCGGTGGTGGACATCCTGCTCGGCGCCGGGCCCGGCCCGGGCGTGGCCGGGCGCTTCACCCCCGACGGCAAGACCTTCTGGGCCCGCAGCTATGGCCTGGGCAAGGCCCTGCACGCCGTACGCATCGCCGCCTGGCCCGAGCGCAGCCCCGGCTGGCAATGGGTCCGCGACGAGAACATCCGCCTGGATTTCATGGGTCTGACCGAGGCCTTCGCCGCCGACCCGGCCATGCAGACCCTGCTGGACGGTTTCGCCCTGCCGCAATAAGGCTCCGGCCCGCGGCCCTGCGCAGGCGCCGCCAAGGCTTTCCGCCCGCGCTCCCGGGCCGCACCCCCGGGCCGGACCCGGGGCGCACTGCCCCCTTGCCATCGGGCCTGAAAGCGGCCATGATTCCGCCGTCCCTGCACGGACCACCGCAACCACCAACGCGACTGCACATGAACACACCCACGCACCCCACCGTCCCCTTCTTCAAGATGCACGGCAGCGGCAACGATTTCGTGCTCATCGACAACCGCACCCTGGCCTTGCCCCAGGCCCAGATGGCCGAATGGGCCCGGCGCATCTGCCGCACGGCCTTCGGCGTGGGCGCCGACGGGCTGATCTTCCTGCGCCAGGCCCCCGCCGGAACCCCGGCGGACTATGCCTGGGACTTCTACAACGCCGACGGCTCGCGCGCCGCCATGTGCGGCAACGGCTCGCGCTGCGCCGCGCGCCTGGCCTACGAGCTGGGCATGGCCGGGCGCGAGCATGTGCTGGGCACCGACGCCGGGCCCATCCGCGCGCGGGTCAACCCCCAGGCGGGCACCGTGCGCGTGCAGCTCACCCCGCCCCGCAGCCTGGCCCTGCACACGACCCTGGACGTGGACGGCCAGGAGCACCGCGTCCATTTCGTGGACACGGGCGTGCCCCACGCCGTGCTCTTCCCCGAGGGCCTCGCGGCGCTGGACGTGCGCACCCTGGGCCGCGCCCTGCGCACCCACCCGCACTTCGCCCCCGCCGGGACCAACGTCAACTTCGCCCGCGTGGACGGGCCCGGCGCCCTGACGCTGCGCACCTACGAGCGCGGGGTGGAGAACGAAACCTACGCCTGCGGCACCGGCGCCGCCGCCACCGCCCTGGTGGCCCACGCCCTGGGGCTCACCGGCCCCGAGGTGCGCGTGACCACCTCGGGCGGCGAGGTTTTGCAAATTGGCCTCGAAAACGGTACGGTCTTCCTCGAAGGACCTGCCATCACCACCTATCGTGGCGAAATGTTTCTTGATGCCCTTGGGCTGACACTGCCCTAGGGCCTGCACGGGATACGAAGAGGAGGGAACCCATGCAATTTTCGGGTGCGTTCACCGCACTGGTCACGCCGTTCAAGGGCGGCGAACTCGACGAGGACGCCTACCGCACGCTCATCGAATGGCAGATCGAACAGGGCATCAACGGCGTGGTGCCCTGCGGCACCACCGGCGAGTCCGCCACCCTGTCCCACGCCGAGCACGGGCGGGTCATCCGCATCTGCGTGGAGCAGGTGGCCGGGCGCGTGCCGGTGCTGGCCGGGGCGGGCTCCAACAACACCCGCGAGGCCGTGGAGCTGACCCGCTACGCCAAGGACGCCGGGGCCGACGGCGCCCTGCTCATCACGCCCTACTACAACAAACCCACTCCCGCCGGGCTGGTGGAGCATTTCAAGGCCATCGCCCGCGAGGTGTCCCTGCCCTTCGTGGTCTACAACGTGCCCGGGCGCACGGCCCTGAACCTGGCCCCCGAGACCCTGGCGCGCATCCGCAAGGCCGTGCCCGAGGTGGTCGGCGTCAAGGAGGCCACCGGCGACCTCAAGCAGGTCTCGGACATCATCGAGCTCATGGGCCCGGGCTTCAGCGTGCTGTCGGGCGACGACTTCACGGTGCTGCCGCTGCTGGCCCTGGGCGGCACGGGGGTCATCTCCGTGGTCTCCAACGTGGTGCCCGCGTCCATGGCCGCCCTGTGCGCGGCCTACGCCCGGCGCGACCACGAGCAGGCCCAGGCCCTGCACTTCCAGATGATGCCCCTGGCCCGGGCCATGTTCTTCGAAACCAACCCCATCCCGGTCAAGACCAGCCTGGCGCTCATGGGCCGCATCGCCCTGGAGCTGCGCCTGCCGCTGGTGGAGATGGTCCCCGAGACGCGCGCCCGCCTGGAGGGCGTGCTCAAGGCCGCCGGGCTGATCTAGCCCCGCGCGGCCCCGGCCCCGGGCCGGACGCCCAGCACGCACAAGCCCCCGCGCCGCAAGGCCGGGGGCTTTTTCATGGCCCGGGGCCGGGCCTCGGGCTGCGCCGTCCGCGCTCCGGCCCGGGGCGCCCGGCGCCAGCCGCACGCGGCCTCAGGGCCGGGGAAAGCCCTTGCAGCCCGTGAGCAGCGCGTGCTTGCGCAGCCCGGGGTAGGAGCGGCAGATGGCGGGCTTCACGTCGTGGATGGTGCAGACGAAGGCCGTGTCGCCGGGCACGCGGCGCAGGAAGGGGCAGCTCTCGGCGTACAGCGGCGTGCCCGGGCGCATCCAGATGCGGTAGACCGGGCCGTCAGGTCCCTGCTCCTGGCCGACCCAGGCCAGGATGTCCTCCCGGCCCCGGGCGCGCCACAGGGCCACGTCCTGGGCGCTGCATTCGCGGTGGTAGTCCAGGTCCCGGCAGCAGCGCCCGCAGCGGGTGCAGGCGAAGCCCTCCATGCCCGTCTCCAGGCGGATGCGCGCCGCCTCGCCGGGGGCGGCGGGCAGGGCCTCGGCCCGCTGATCGAAGACCAGGGCGCACAGCCGGGCCAGGGCCTCGGGCCCGGGGCGGCGCCGGGCCAGGGTCAGGCCCAGCCAGCGGGCGGCGACGTTCCAGGGCAGGAAACGGCCCCGGGCGCCCCCGGGCCCGGGCGCCAGCTCCAGCCCGGGCACGCCCGCCCGGCTGGCGGGCCGGGCCGCAAGGCCGCACAGGGCCCCGGCCAGGGCGCCGAACAGGTCGAGCTGCGGGCCGTACATGCGCAGGTCGCAGCGGATGGCGGCAAGGGCCTCGGCGGCGCTGAGCAGCACCGCCGGTGGCGCCGGTCGCCCGGGCATGGCGTCCTCCTGCAAAGGATTCGCGGGGTGTGGCCCAGCATAGGCCGCCCGGGCCGGGAAGGCAAACCGGGCCCCCAGGGCGGCTGGGCGCTCTGGGGGCACAGGGCCAGCCCGGGGCGGAAGGCCAGCCGGAGCCCCGGGGCGCAGCAAAGAAAAAGGCCCGGCGCGGCAACCGCGCCGGGCCCTGAAAGGCCGGAAGGAAGCCGGGGCTTACGCGAAGGCCTTGGCCTGGAAGTCCGGCACCACCTGCTTCTTGCGGCTCATGCAGCCGGGCAGCCAGAAGGAGCGCTCGCCAGCCTCGACGCCGAAGGCCTTCTTGAACACGGCCTTGTCGTCGGAGACGAAGAGCATCTCGCTGCCTTCCTTCATGATGTCGGTGAGCATCAGGATGATGGTGTGGTGGCCCTTCTCTTCCTTGAGCTTCTTGATCTCGGCGTACAGCCCGTCCACGTAGGGCTTGAGGATGTCGCCGTCCACCACTTCGAGCTGGCCGATGCCAACGCCGTGGCCGCCCATGTCGAAGTCCTTGTAGTCGCGGAAGACCAGGTCGCGCATGGGGGTGCCTTCCACGGCGCTCTTGACCTTGAACATCTCCATGCCCAGGGCCATCATGTCGCCCACGCCAGCGATCTTGGCCAGGGCCTCGCAGGCCTTCTTGTCAGCCGGGGTGCAGGTGACGGACTTGAACATGACGGTGTCGGACAGGATGGCGCAGAGCATGGCGCCGGCGATGCCCTTGGGCACTTCCACGCCGTAGAAATCGTACATGCTCTTGAGCACGGTGCAGGTGCAGCCCACGGGCCAGACCCACATCTCCAGGGGATTGGGGGTGGTCACGTCGCCCAGCTTGTGGTGGTCAACCACGGCCAGGATCTCGGCCTTGTCCAGGTCGGCGGGCAGCTGGGTCTTCTCGGTGGTGTCCACCAGGGCCAGTTTCTGGCCAGCCACTTCTTTCACGATCTCCGGGGCCGCCAGGCCGAACTTCTTGAGCACGAAGTCGGACTCGGGGGTGACGGCGCCCTGGGCCACGGCCTTGGCCTGCTTGCCGGTCTTGCTGGCCAGGTCGGCGTAGGCAATGGCGGCGACGATGGAGTCGGTATCCGGATTCATGTGACCCATAACGAGCATAGTCATTGTGAACCTCCTCTAAACATTTAACGCAGTTGGGTGAACAGGGTACGTTGCGCGCTTTGAGTTTGTGCCAAATAGCACAAAGGCGGCACGCTGCCAAGCGAAAAGAATGGCGTGCGGCCCGCAAACAGGGCCGCCGCCACCCTAGCCCAGAAGCCCGGCGACGGCAACGCCCAAGGCGCAAAACCTGCAACCTCGCCCCGGGCATGGCAATCTGCGCAACGCCTTGTCCGGGCGTGTGTTTTCCCGGCCTGCCCCGCACGGGGCAGGCCCCGCCAAGCGTTGTGCGCCCCGGGTTGCGGCGCCATCGCCCCCGGGGCGCGCAACCCCACGGCCCCGCCCGGCGCCCCTCGCGCCCGCTGGCCCGGCGCATGGCTCCGCAACCGCCCTGCCCGCCTGCGTGTGCAAAAATCCACAAGGGGGGTCAGGCCGCGTGCAGGCAACGGACGCGCCAGCGGGACCGCCGCCCGCACCGCGCAGGACCGCGCCAGGGCGCACCGGAAAAGAGGGAAAGGAAGGGCAAGGAAAGAGCGGACGTCTTGCGGCGCGTCCGCACAAGGCGGCTCCGCGTCGTTGCCGCATGCCGCTGTGAAATGAACGGTTCCCGCCACCAAGACCCCGGCGTCCCCGAGGACGCGCCTAGCCCAGGAACCCGGCCACGGCCACGACCAGGGCGCACAGGGCCATGACCGCGTAGGCCCGCGGCACGCGCAGGGACAGCAGCCCGCCCACGCTGGCCCCCAGCCAGAGCTGGCCCCAGGAGAACAGCCCCGGCGCCGGGCGCATCAGCCCCTGGCCCAGCAGGACGCCCGCCAGGGCCATGGCTCCGCCCAGGGCGGCGAGGAAGAACAGGAAATGGGCCAGGGCCGAGCGCGTCAGGGCCCGGCGCACCAAAAGGCCCGGGTTGTAGGCGCCCTGGCGCTCCGGCGCAAGCCAGTGCTGGAGGGTGTCGAAGGCCGCGTTCTGGTGGGCGCGGTGCACCCGCTCCAGCCCTGCGGCCATCCAGGACAGGGGCAGGCCGATGAGGATGGGGAACACGGCCCCCGAGGCGCCCGACAGGCCGAAGGCCGACATGAGCGCCAGGGCCGCGAGGTTGCCCGCTGCGGGGTTGGGCGGGATGAAGGTTCCGGCGGGGATGAGGTCGAGCCAGAGCAGCTCGAAGACCAGGGCCACGGACACGGCCTGGGTCACGTCACCCGTGAGCAGGCCCCACAGCAGCCCCTGCACCAGCGGGCGTTCGAGGATGCCCAGGTTCAGCGAGAAGCGCAGCGACGAAAAGACGGCAAAAAAAAACTCGCCAGCAGCGTCCAGCCCGCCAGGGCGCCCAGGGTGGCCGAGGCTACCACAGCCGACCCACCTGCACCGGCTCGCTCGGCACGCAGCGGAAGTCCAGGGTCACGCCCTGGGCCGCGAAATAGCGCAGGCAGACCTTGTCCTGCCCGCCCAGGGCCACATGGGCGCAGATCTGCTCCTTGCCCGGGCCGTAGTGCATGTTGCCCAGGTTCAGGCTGCTGAAGGACAGCCCGTGCTCGTGGGCCCGGCGGGCGTCCTGGCACGAGGCGAACAGGATCAGCACGTCAGGCTCGCCGCAGTCCTGGAAGACGCCGGACAGGAAGCCGTGCAGGCCCTCCACGGCGACGAAGAACTTGTCCACGTGGCTGGGAATGGCCAGGCCCATGATCTCCTGGCGCAGGGGGTCGGCGCTGAGTTCGTCGTTGGCCACCACGATCATCCGCGAGCGGGTGAAGGGCAGCCAGGTTTCGATGATCTGCCCATGGATCAGGCGATTGTCCACGCGCACCCAGAACACGGTCAGCTCCCCGCCACCTTCTGGCGCAGCACCTCGCCCGCCACGACGATGCCCTGGATGCCTGCGGCCTTGGCCTCGTCGGCCAGGCGCGACAGGGGCAGCGAACGCATGCCCAGCACCTTGAGCAGCATGGGCAGGTTGACCCCGGTGATGACTTCGAGCTTGCCCGTGCCCAGCAGCGACAGGCTCAGATTGGTAGGCGTGCCGCCGAACATGTCCGTGAGCAGCAACACGCCCGAGCCGCAGTCCACATCGGCCACGGCCTGGCGCAGGGCGTCCATGGTCGCGTCCATGGCCACGTTGGTGTCCACGCTGACGGCGACGCAGGCGTGCTGCGCGCCGAGGATCATCCCGGCGGCGGCGATGAGCCGGGTGCCGTAGTCGGTATGGGTGACGACAACAACGCCTACGTCGCCCTTGGGCTTTTTTTCCTTGGTCATCGGCTCGGTTGTGCTTGCGGCGCGGGCCGGGGCCTGCGCCCGCCTGCCCGCCGCCGTCATTTCAGGTCGATATGCCGGTGTTCGAGAAAGACTGCATAATCCGAGTTGCGCAAGGAGTCAAAGACTGCTTCGGCCACAGCCACGGAACGGTGCCGCCCGCCGGTGCAGCCGAAGGCGATGGTCAGGCGGTAGCGGCCCTCGCGGGCGTACAGGGGCAACAGGAAGTTCAGGTAGTCGATCTGGCGACGCAGGAACTCGTCGCCAGGCTCGCGGCCAAGCACGAAGCGGGCCACGGGCTCGTCCTTGCCCGACAGCGGCTGGAGCGCCTCCTCGAAATGCGGATTGGGCAGAAAGCGCAGGTCGAAAACCAGGTCGGCGTCGGTGGGCACGCCGTGCTTGAAGCCGAAGGACAGGATGTACAGCCGCAGCCCCCAGCGCTTGTCGCGCAGGAAGTTCCACTTCTCCTGGAGGGTGCGGCGCAGGTCGTGGATGGAATAGCCCGTGGTGTCGAGCACCAGCTCGGCCTGCTCGCGCACCGGGGCCAGCATGGCCCGCTCGCGGTCCACCGCCGCGTCCAGGGACAGGGCGCCCTCCAGGGGGTGGGGGCGGCGGGTGGCGGCGTAGCGCCGCAGCAGCACCGCGCGCGAGCACTCCACGAACACGATGCGCGGACGGATGCCCAGGGTCGCGCACTGCGCGAGCGTCTCGTCCCACTGGGCCAGGAAGTCCGACTGGCGCACGTCGATGCCCAGGGTCAGGCCCCGGTGGTGCAGCTCGGCCTGGGTGTCGAACAGGCGCACCACGGCGGGGATGAGCCCCGGAGGCATGCCGTCCACGGACAAGAAGCCCAGGTCCTCGAAGACCTTGAGGGCCGTGGATTTGCCCGCACCGGACAGCCCGGTGAGGATGACCACCGGGATGTGGCCGTCTGCCGCCTGGGTCATGACCCGCCTCCGCCTACGCGCCCTGGAGCAGCCGCCACAGGCCGTCCGCCCCGTCCGCAGCCAGGAACGACTTGCGGAAGGCGTCGTCCTTGAGCAGGCGCGAGACGCCGGCCAGCACCCGCAGGTGCTGGCCGACGACCTGCTCGGGCGCCAGGACAAGGAAGAAGATGGTGCAGGGCTTGTGGTCCAGCGCGTCGAACTCCACGCCCTGCGCGCTACGCCCCACCACGAGGACAATCCTCTCGATGCTGTCCATCTTGCCGTGGGGAATGGCGACGCCGTCCCCGATGCCGGTGGTGCCGAGCTTCTCGCGCTCCTTGAGCACCTTGAGGGCCGCGCCGGCGTCCAGGCCGGGGACATGGTCCCCGGCCACGGCCACCAACTCGGCCAGGACCGCGTTCTTGGTCCTGGCCGCAAGGTCCGGCAACACCAGCTCCTTTTCCAACAGCTCGCCAATGATCATGCGTTACATCCCCGGGTCGATGAGGCCGAAATCCCCGTTCGAGCGGAGATAGATGACGTTGATGCGCTCGGTCTGCGCGTTCTGGAAGACCAGGAACTCGTAGCCCAGGCTCTCCAGCTGCATGGCCGCCTCCTCGACGGACATGGGCTTGGGCTCATAGGCGTCGGTCTCGGTGATGGTCGGCACGCGCTCGCCGCCGCCCGCAGGCTCGGAGAAGGACACCACGTCCATGCGCACGGTGCCGCGCTGGCGGCGCTTGTCCTTGGCCTTCTCGCGGATCTTGCGCACCTGGGCGTCCATCTTGTCCAGCACCAGGTCGATGGTGCTGTACATGTCCTCGGACTCCTCGAAGGCCGAGAGGTTGTTGTCGTCCCAGGTGAGCACCACGTCCGCCTTCTGGCGGAACTTCTCCACGGACAGGTTGATTTGCAGTTCGGCGTTGTCGGTGCCAGCGTACTTGATCAACTTCTCGAACCGCGCGGTGGCGTACTTCCTGAGGTGGTCGGAGGGTTCGAAGTTCTTGAAGTTGAAATTGATCTGCATGGGCTGTCCTCCTGTCTTGGGTGACACAACGGCACTGGTCGGGCGGGTTTCCGCCAATTCCAGTGTAGAGCGAAACCGGGCCGAAATAAAGGGCTAGTCGGCGCGGGATCAAAAAACCTGCTTGCGCTTGGAGGAGGAGCGGACGCCCAGGGCCGTGCGGTATTTGGCCACCGTGCGCCGGGCGATGTTGACCTTGAGGGTGTCCTTCAGGTGGTCGGCGATCTTTTCGTCGGACAGGGGGTGGCGCGGGTCCTCGCCACTGATGAGCTGCTTGATGAGCGCCTTGACCGACTCCGAGCCCACCTGGGAGCCGTCGTCCATTTCCAGGGCGCTGTTGAAGAAGAACTTCAGCTCGAACACGCCGTGGGGCGTGGCCACATACTTGCTGGTGGTGATGCGGCTGATGGTGGACTCGTGCATCTCGATGTCGTCGGCGATGTCCTTGAGAATCAGCGGCTTGAGGGCCGTGACCCCGCGGCGGAAGAAGCCGTCCTGGAAGCGCACGATGCTCTCCACCACCTTGTAGAGCGTGCGCTGGCGCTGGAACAGGCTCTTCATCAGCCACACCGCCGAGCGCATCTTCTCCTGCACGTACTCCTTGTCCTTGGAGTTCTTGGCCAACAGCCCGTCCATGTAGAAGGAATTGAGCTGGAGCCGGGGCAGGCCCTCCTCGTTGAGCACGATGACGAAATCGCCGTCGTACTCGTAGACGTACACGTCGGGGCTGACGTACTGCGGCTCCCCGCCGCCGTAGCTGGAGCCGGGCATGGGGTCCAGGGTCTGGAGCAGGTCGAGGTATTCCTTGAGCTGGTCCATGGTCAGGCGGAACTTGCGGGCCACGGGCTTGAAGCGGCCCTTCTCCAGGTCTTCCAGGTGTTCGCTGACCAGCTCGATGAGAATGGGGTCGTCGTAGCCCAGGACTTCGATCTGCACCAGCAGGCATTCGCGCGGGTCGCGCGCGGCAACGCCCACCGGGTCCAGCCGCTGGATGCGCCGCACCACGGCCTCCACCTGGGCCGTGCTGGCCCCGGCCATGGCGGCGATCTCCTCGCTGCTGGCCTGCAGGTAGCCGTGCGAGTCCAGGTTGCCGATGACCACCTCGCTGATGGCCACGTCCCGGGGGCTGAAATCCGACAGGCGGATCTGCCACTCCAGGTGGCTTTCCAGCGAGGGCTTCACCGACAGGCGGGCGTCGTAGGCCATGCCCTCCTCGGGCACCTCGGACTCGCGCATCAGCGCCTGGCGCGACGAGCTGGAAAACTCGCCCAGGTAGTTCTCCCAGTCCGCATCGCGCGCAATATCGCGCTCCACGGCCTCGTCGCCCTGGGCCGGGCGCTCGGGCTCGGCGGCGGCCTCGAAGGCGTCCTTGCCGTCGCGCTCGGCGGTGTCCTCGAAGGCTTCCTCGGCCTTTTCATCCAGCAGGGGATTTTCGAGCAGCTCCTGCTGGACCACGTCCAGCAGTTCGAGGCGGGAAAGCTGAAGCAGCTTGATGGCCTGCTGCAGCTGGGGCGTCATCACCAGCTGCTGCGAAAGCTTCATCTGCTGTCTGAGTTCAAGTCCCATCGTTGCCCGTCGTGTTCAGGTGCTGGATGTGCCGGGCCCCGGGGCGCCCGCAGGGGCGCCTTATCCGCCGGAGCGGCCAAAAGCCCCCGTCCGGCGGGGCCTGCCTTGCGCGACACGGCCAGACCATGCCACAGACGCACAGGCCTTGCAACTCAAATGGCAAGGATTTTGTATAGGCAAGGAAGCGCAGGAACTGCGCAAGATTAGAGGCTGAAGGCCTCGCCCAGGTAGACCTGGCGGGCCTGGGGGTTCTCGCAAATCTCCACGGGCGTGCCCGAAAGGATGACCCGGCCCTCGTAGACCAGATAGGCCCGGTCGCAGATGCGCAGTGTTTCCCGCACGTTATGGTCGGAAATGAGCACCCCGATGCCGCGGTCCCGCAGCCCGCGCACGATGCCCTGGATATCGTCCACGGCGATGGGGTCGATGCCCGCGAAGGGCTCGTCGAGCAGCATGAACTTGGGGTCGAGGATCAGCGCCCGGGCGATCTCCAGACGGCGGCGCTCGCCGCCGGACAGGTGCATGGCCTTTTGCGCGGACAGTTTGGCGATGCCCAGCTCGTGCAGCAGGGCGTCGGCCTTGGCCTTCTGCTCGCGGTGCGAGAGCTTCGTGTTTTCCAGGATGATTTCCAGGTTTTCGCGCACGGTAAGCTTGCGGAACACCGAGCTTTCCTGCGGCAGGTACGACAGGCCCAGGCGCGCGCGCTCGTGCAGGGGCAGCCCCGCGAGCTGGGCGCCGTCCAGGCTGACCTCGCCGCCGTTGGGCTTGATGAGCCCGACCAGCATGTAGAAGGTCGTCGTCTTGCCCGCGCCGTTGGGCCCGAGCAGCCCGACCACCTCGCCCTGGGCCACGTCCAGGGCGATGTCGTGCACCACCTCGCGCTGGCCGTAGCGCTTGCACAGGCCGCTGGCCGCCAGCAGAGCCATCTACTGGGCCTCCGGCGGGGTCATGAAGATGGCCTCCACCTGCTTGCCCGGGCCGCCCTCGACCTCGCTGCGGTTGTCCTTGAGATACAGGCGGATGATGCGCCCGGTGATGTGGTTGTCGCCGTCGGTGAGCCGGGGCTCGCCCTCCATGACCAGCACCCCGGTCTGCACGTGGTAGGTGGCTGTGGCGCAGGTGCCCTGGCGGCCTTCGCGCTCAAGCTGCACGTCGCCCTCGGCCACGATGCGCTCCACCTCGCCGGGCCCGGCGGGCTGGCCGGGGGCGGCCTTGGCGGCGGAGCCCTTGGCCATGTGCACCGTCAGCTTGCGCGAGCGGATGGTCATGTCCGGGCGCTGCACGAAAACCTGGCCCTCGAAGATCACCACCCGGTCGCCCTGCTCGTAGCGCACCTTCTCGGAGGTGATGCGGGTCGGCACCTGGTCGCCCTTGGCCTTGCCCTTGTCCGCCGCCAGGACGGGGCCGCAGGCCAGGCACAGGGTCAGCGCCAGCAGGCACAGGGCGCAAAAAGCTCTCGCGGTTCGCTGCACGGAATCACTCCTTTGGGCCGGGGGCGAGGGTGCCGGTGAGCACGCTTTCTATCCCGCCGTCGGCCTGGATGTCGTTGGTGTCCAGGTCCATCACGACCCGGGGCGCGTCCAGGGTCATGTCGGGGCGCGACAGGCGCACAGTGCCCGTAAGCACGAGCCGACGCTCGGCGCTGCTGTAGTCCAGCCGCTCGGCCCGGGCCCGGTTGGGGCCGGAAACGATGTCCACATCCGGCCACAGGCTGGCGTCGCCCGAGGCCTGGTTCACCTCGCCGCTGGTGGCGTTGACCGCGACCTCGCCCGTGCCGTCATTGAGGTAGTAGACGATGCGCGGATTGTCCACCGCCACGACGCCCGTGTCCTGGGCGTAGTGCGCGCCATCGGCCTTCAGGCGCCATTCCGTGCGCCCGTCGGCCCCGCGCGAGAGCTCCACCCCGCGCAGCGACACGTCCACGTCCACGTCGTCCAGCAGCTCGGCGGCGCGCTGCAAGGCCTGCCGGGCCTGATAGGCCGACCAGCCCGCCACCGCCGCGACGGCCAGGGCCACCAGGAGCACCCAGGGCAGCCAGCGTCTCATCGCGACCGCCACAGGGCCCACTGGGCCCCCAGGTCGCCCCGGGCGTCGAGGATGAAGCGCACGGCCTCGCGCACCGCGCCGTGTCCGCCCGGGCGCGTGGACACCCACGCCGCCAGGTCCAAAATCTCCGGCTGGGCGTTGGCCACGGCCATGGGCAGGCCCACCAGCCCCATGGGCCCGGCGTCCACCCAGTCGTCGCCCAGGTAGGCCATCTGCGCCCATTCCAGGCCGCGCGCCTGGCGCATGCCGTCCAGCAGCGGCGCCTTGGCCAGATGCCCGGCGTGGTATTCCTCGATGCCCAGCTCGCGCACGCGCTTCTCCACGGCCTCGGACTTGAGCCCGGTGATCACGGCGATCTCCAGCCCCGCGCCCTGGGCGACCTTGATGCCCAGGCCGTCCTGCACGTTGAAGCGCTTGGAAACATTGCCCTTGGGGTCGTAGTACAACCCGCCGTCGGTGAGCACGCCGTCCACGTCGAGCACCAGAAGCCGCACCCCGGCGGCGCGCTGCCTAGCGGACGCGCCGGGCACGGGCCACCCCCCAGAGGTCAAGCAGGTCGCGCAACAGCGGCTCCAACTGGTCCAGCGGCCAGGAGTTGGGGCCGTCGCACAGGGCGCGGTTGGGGTCGGGGTGCGTTTCCAGGAACACGCCGTCGGCCCCGGCGGCCACGGCGGCCCGGGCCAGGGTCGGCACGAACTGGCGCTGCCCGCCGGAGCTGGCGCCCTGCCCGCCCGGCAGCTGCACCGAATGCGTGGCGTCGAAGACCACCGGGCAGCCGTGGGCCTGCATGGCCGGGATGGCGCGCATGTCCACCACGAGGTTGTTGTAGCCGAAGCTGGCCCCGCGCTCGGTGAGCCAGAGCATGGCGTTGCCGGTGCTGCGGATCTTGCCCACGGCGTTGGCCATGTCCCACGGGGCGACGAACTGGCCCTTCTTGACGTTGACCACCCGCCCGGTGCGCCCGGCGGCCACCAAAAGGTCCGTCTGGCGGCACAGGAAGGCCGGAATCTGGAGCACGTCGGCCACCTCGGCCACGGGCGCGGCCTGCGCGGGCAGGTGGATGTCCGTGAGCACGGGCAGGCCGGTCTCGGCCTTGATCTCGGCCAGCAGATCCAGGCCCCGCTCCAGGCCCGGGCCGCGGAAGCTCTCCACCGAGGTGCGGTTGGCCTTGTCGAAGGAGCTTTTGAAGATGACCGGCAGCCCAAGGGCGCTCCCGATCTCGGCCAGGCGCCGCCCCACGGCCAGGGCCACGTCGCGGCTCTCCAGGGCGCAGGGCCCGGCGATGACGAAGGGCCCGGCCTCGGCCAGCCGGTGCAGTTCTTCCGGGGTCGGGGGCATGGGTCAGTCCTTTTTCTTTTTGGCGCCGTACTTCAGCCGCTTGGCCGCGCCGATGAACTCGCGGAACAACGGGTGGGGCCGCATGGGGTTGGACTTGAACTCGGGGTGGAACTGGCAGCCCAAAAACCAGGGATGGTCGGCCAGCTCGACGATCTCCACCAGCTCGCCGTCGGGCGACAGGCCCGAGAAGGTCAGGCCCTTGGCCTTGAGCTGCTCGAAGTAGGCCTTGTTGAACTCGTAGCGGTGGCGGTGGCGCTCGTCGATATCGTCCTGGCCGTAGGCCGCGTAGGCCTGGGTGTCGGACACCAGGCGGCAGGGGTAGGCCCCCAGGCGCATGGTGCCGCCCTTGTTGCACAGCGCGTCGCGCACTTCCATGCGCCCCTTCTGGAAGTCGTACCACTCCTTCATCAGGTAGATCACCGGATGCGCGGTGTTCTGGTCGAACTCCTCGGAGTTGGCGCCCGCGAGCCCGGCCACGTTGCGCGCGAACTCGATGACCGCGCACTGCATGCCCAGGCAGATGCCGAAGAAGGGCACCTTGTTCTTGCGGGCGTACTCGATGGCCTTGATCTTGCCCTCCACCCCGCGCGAGCCGAAGCCGCCCGGCACGAGCACGCCGTCGCAGTCCTTGAGCAGCCCCGCCACGGACTTGGAGTCGATCTCCTCGGAGTTGATGTAGCGCAGGTTGACCTTGACCTCGTTGGCCACGCCGCCGTGGACCAGGGCCTCGTGCAGGCTCTTGTAGGCCTCCTTGAGGTCCACGTACTTGCCGCAGATGCCGATGGTCACCTCGCCCTGGGGGTGGTCCAGGCGCTGGACCAGCGCGTGCCACGCCGAAAGGTCCGGGTTCTTGGCGGGCAGCTTGAGCATGATGGCGACCTTCTGGTCCAGGCCTTCGTCGTAGAGCTTGAGCGGCACCTTGTAGATATTGTCCACGTCCACGGCGCAGAACACGGCGTCCTTGTCCACGTTGCAGAACAGGGCGATCTTGGCCTTCACGGACTCGTCGAGGGCGCACTCGGAGCGGCACAGCACGATGTCGGGCTGGATGCCGATGGAGCGCAGCTCCTTGACGCTGTGCTGGGTGGGCTTGGTTTTCAGCTCGCCGGCGGTCTTGATGTAGGGCACCAGGGTCAGGTGGATGTAGAGGACGTTCTCCTTGCCCAGGTCGCTGCGCAGCTGGCGGATGGCCTCCAGGAAGGGCAGACCCTCGATGTCGCCCACGGTGCCGCCGATCTCCACCAGGGCCACGTCGAGGTTGTCGCCGCCCAGGGAGAGCACGGCGCGCTTGATCTCGTCGGTGATGTGCGGGATGACCTGCACCGTGCCGCCCAGGTAGTCGCCCCGGCGCTCCTTGGTGATCACGGTGTGGTAGATGGAGCCGGAGGTGTAGTTGTTGCGCTGGCTCATGGGCACGTCGAGGTAGCGCTCGTAGTGGCCCATGTCGAGGTCGGTCTCGGCGCCGTCGTCGGTAACGTAGACCTCGCCGTGCTGGAAGGGGTTCATGGTCCCGGGATCGACGTTGATGTAGGGGTCGAGCTTCTGGATGGTGCAGGTGAGCCCCCGGGCCTTGAGCAGCGCCCCGATGGAAGCCGCCGCGAGCCCCTTGCCCAGGGAGGAGAGAACGCCGCCGGTGACGAAAATGAACTTGGTCTTCATGGTCAGGACCTGCCCTCTTTGCTGATTGTCCTCGGTGCGTGCGGCCAGGCGCCGCGCGCCCGTGTCGTACGCGGGGCCGCCGCCTGCGCGCCATTCAAGTGCGAACCCGCCGGAACCGGAGGGTCCTGGCGGGTTGCGGCGGTGGCAAAACCTCTGTATCTGGCTAATTTATCATGCAAAATCAGAAATTTGAGGGCCCGGGTCATCACGGTTCCATGTTGACGCTTTGTGGATGTCTCATTATGGTCCCTCGTGTTTCAGGTACGCTAGTCAACGGGCATTCGCCTGTCAAGAAAACATTGGAGGAGACCATGGCCCAGGTGAAGACGCTGGTCATCACCGGATACGGAACCAATTGCGAGGTGGAATCGGCCCATGCCGCCCGCCAGGCCGGAGCGGACAAGGCCGACATCACCTATTTTTCGGACCTGGTCGCCGGACGGGTGCGCCTTGCGGACTATAATTTCCTGATCTTCCCCGGCGGATTCCTGGACGGCGACGACCTGGGCGCGGCCCAGGCCGCGGCCCTGCGCTGGCGGTTTGCCCGCACCAAGGGCGGCGAGCCCCTGGTGGCGCAGCTGCGCGCCTTCTTCGACGCGGGCGGGCTGGTGCTGGGCATCTGCAACGGCTTCCAGCTCCTGGTCAAGCTCGGGCTGCTGCCGGCCATCGGCGGGCGCTACTTCGAGCGCCAGGTGTCGCTGACCCTCAACGATTCCGCCAAGTTCGAGGACCGTTGGGTGCGCCTGAAGGCCAACCCCGCCTGCCCCTGCGTGTTCACCCGGGGCGTGGACACCTTGGACCTGCCCGTGCGCCACGGCGAGGGCAAGCTCGTGCCCATGGACGACGCCGTGCTGCGCGACCTGGTGGCCGCCAACCTCGTGGCCCTGCAATACGCCGACCCCGCCACCGGGCAGGTGACCACCGACTACCCGGCCAACCCCAACGGCTCGCCCCTGGGCATCGCGGGCATCACCGACCCCACGGGCCGCGTGCTGGGCCTCATGCCCCACCCCGAGGCGTACAACCACGTCACCAACCACCCGGGCTGGACGCGCGGCGAGGCCACCCGCCTGGGCACCGTGCTCATCGACAACGCCGTGGCCCACCTGCGGGCCCAGTAGCTCCGGGCCGGAGCGGCGCGGCGCCCCCGCCGGGCGCCGCGCCCGCCCCCGGGCCCAAGGCCCCATGCTCACACCCGACCGCCCCACCCTGCCCCCGGGCCTGGACTCCTGGGACGAGCCCATGCGCCAGGCCCTGGCCGAAGCCCGCCGCGCCGCCCAGGCGGGCGAGGTGCCCGTGGGCGCCGTGCTCCTGGGGCCGGACGGCGCCGTGCTGGCCCGCGCGGCCAACGCGCCCATCGCCAGCGCCGACCCCACGGCCCACGCCGAAATCCTGGCCATGCGCCAGGGCGCCCTGGCCCTTGGCAACTACCGCCTCACGGGCTGCACCCTGGTGGTGACCCTGGAGCCCTGCCTGATGTGCCTGGGGGCCATGGTCCACGCGCGCCTGGCCGCCCTGGTCTACGGCGCGCCCGACCCCAAATCCGGCGCCGTGGCCTCCTGCCTCGACGCGGCCAGCCTGGGCTTCGTCAACCACCGCCTCGCCGCCCTGGGCGGCGTACTGGCCGACGACTGCGGCGACCTGCTGCGCCAGTTCTTCCGCGCCCGGCGCTAGCGGCGCGCCCGCGCAGCGCAGCGGGACACAGGCGCGCGCAGGGCAGCGGGGCACGCCCTGCACGCGGCGCGAAGGCTCGCGGCGTTTCTCTTTTGGAAGACATGACGGAAGGTTCAGACGCGGCGCTGGCCGGAGCCGGGGCGAACGGGTGCGGTCAGGGCCCCCGCGCCCAGGGAACGCCGGGCCGGTCACGGGTTGCCCCCGCTTCCGGGCGGCGGACGCAGGCTACTCCCCGGAGGCGCCGCCTGTGCACAGGTCCAGGATGAGCTGGGCGGTCCAGGCGCCGCCCTTGCCCGTGGGCACTTCGGCGCTGTTCAGGCGCCGGGCCGCGCGGGCGCAGGCCTGCTCGTCCGGGGCGCCCCGGGCCGCAAGGGCGCGCACCTCGTCCAGCACGGCGGCGGCGTGCAGCTCCAGCAGCGTCACCGGGCCGTTGCCCGGCGACAGGATGCCCAGCCCGGCCAGCGCCTGCGACAGGTTCGCGCCGTTCAGCTCCTCCAGGCGCGCCGTGATGGCCGCAAACAGCACCGACCCGCGCGCCCCGGCCCGCTCCAGCATGGCCAGGGCCCGCCGGTAGTGCCGCGCGGCCATGCGCGCCAGCCCCAGCTCGGTGTAGATGCGCGCGATGTGCCGCGCGCCCTGCACCCGCCCCTCGACGCCCTGCGGGCCATGGACATGCGCCACGGCGCGCTGGAAGAAGTGGTCCGCAGCCATGAACCGCCCCTGCCGCGCCGCCCTGATGCCGCGCTCGTAGAATTCCTGCGTCCGGTCCGTGGATGCCATGGGCTGGTCCTCCATGCTCCTACTATGCGCACTCCCTGCGCCCCTGGCAACGGCTTTTCGCGGACAATCCGCGCCAGGGCGCGGCGGCGCAGCGCCGGGGAGTGGCCGGGCGGGCCGGGAGGACCGGGAGGGCCGCGCCCCCTGCCGCACCCGCCTCCCACGCACGGCACCCGGGCAGCCCCGGCGCCCCGCCCCTGCGGCCCGCCCGCCCCAAAATCGCCCCCCCCCCACAAATGGGCTTGCATCCCGCCCCGTTTTTCCCTAAATAAACCCCTCGCCAAACCGCGTGCCCTGGTCTACGATTCGCCAATGCGTATCCGTGAACCACACCACACCGGTTCGACGATCCGCCGGGCCGCCTCACAGCGCCCACCCCAAAGCGGAGAGGTAGCGAAGCCCGGTCGTAACGCGCTCGACTCGAAATCGAGTTACGGGTTCATAGCCCGTACGTGGGTTCGAATCCCACCCTCTCCGCCAGAAAAAACCCTCAGGAACCCCGAACTCCCTTGCAAGCCCTGCAAGAGAATTCGGGGTTTCCTTTGGCTCAGTTTATCCGCCCCAACAGTTAGGAATTCAACCTAAAGATGGGAGGAGAAAAAACATGCCCCGAGAAAAGCGTGACGTGAAAGAGTTGAAGCAACGCGCTATTCACTCGCTCGTTCTCGCTATTGAATTATTCAATAGGCCTCATGGAAATGGTCGTCCTGAAGGAACCTTGATTTTTTTACATCATGCTTTTGAAATGCTTTTGAAAGCTATAATTAAAGACAAAAAAGGAACGGTCCATGGCAAAGGAGAAAAATATTCATTTGGGTTTGATAAATGTCTAGAAATAGCCCAAAACGAATTGAAAATTCTATCAAAAGATGAACGATCTGCGCTTTCAATTCTTGATGCTCATCGAGACACAGCCGTTCACTACTATCAGGATGTTTCGGAAGATTTGCTCTACTTACAATCCCAATCCGCCGTTACATTGTTTGACGATATCTTGGGTAAGTCTTTTGGCGTCAAACTAGCCGACTTTATTCCTGAACGAATTCTTCCGGTTTCAACAAGGCCTCCCAAAGACATCCAAATCCTAATCGATAGCGAGTTGACTCAGGTCGATGATCTTCTTGGCGCTGGCAACCGGAGAGGAATTCAGGCTACAGCCCGATTGCGCTCAATTATGGCACTTGCAACAGCGAGCAGAGACGATGCCGAACGAGTTACTGAAGGTGAATTGCGTAGGGCTGTGCAACGTAGAAGAAAAGGCGAAGAGTGGAAAGTTATTTTCCCGGAAATTGGTCAGCTAAGACTAGATACAGAGGGAGAAGGGATGCTTTTCTCCCTACGGATTCGCAAGGGCATGCCTGTACGATCAGCGGGTGAAGGTGAAGACGCCTTAATTATAAGGGATCGAGATTGGTTCGATAAATTCAATCTCTCGCTTAATGATGTGGCAAAAAAACTCGAGAAGACGCCTCCCAAAACAAGAGCATACATGTTCGAGATCAACATTTGGAATGATCCGGAAATGTATGGTGAAAAAAAGATCAAATCACAGCGATATAAAAGATATACACAAAAGGCGCTTAACGCCTTACGGGCAGCGGTGGCCCAATATCCAGAAGATGAAATATGGGAAAAACACAAAGACAAAGTGTTAGGACGAAAATGAGTCAAAATTTCTTGCAATATATCGATTAATAATACCTTTTGCAGGAGCTGAAGAGTGTACAGAGATAGTATTCACCTGACGCACCCCCCCTACCTGTAAAGAGATAGTATTTTCCTAGCACCCCCGCCTCCGCCTCAAAATCGCCGATGCCCTGGCGGAACTGCTTGGTCATGCCTTTCATGAGCCTGTCGATGGTCTCTTCGGGCACGGCGCCAAGGCCGTTGGCGTAGCGGTATAGCTCAGGGTCGCGTCCTCGACGGGGTCGAGGCGGATCAACACCGTATCCGGCCCCCGTGCGGGGACGGCGGGGCGGGCTGCGGCTGGCGGAGCGTGGTTTGCCGTCCGTCCCCCTCCCCGCGCGAAAGATGCCCCAAAGTGTTCCCGCAAGCTGGCCTTTGGGGCTGATCCGGGGTACAAAACCCATGAAAGATGTTCCCACGATGAACGCTTGAGCCAAGGGAGTGGACAATGAAAGCAATCGCAAAATCCGTGTACTGGGTTGGTGCCGTGCATTGGGACAGGAGGCTTTTCGATTCGCTCATCCCCTTGCCTGACGGAACAACGTACAACGCCTACCTGATTCAGGGCTCCGAAAAGACGGCGCTCCTGGACGCTGTTGACCCCGAATTCGCGCAGACGCTCCTGGCCTCGCTTGATGGAGTCGAGCGCATCGACTACGTGGTGTCCCAGCATGCGGAGCAGGACCATTCGGGTTCCATCCCCCAGGTGCTGGCGCGCTACCCCGAGGCCAAGGTCATGGCCACGGCGAAGGCCAAGCCCATGCTCATGGACCTGCTGCACATCCCGGAAGACAAGTTCGTGGTCGTGGCCGACGGGGAAAGCCTGTCCCTGGGCGACAAGACGCTCCGGTTCATCCACACGCCGTGGGCGCACTGGCCGGAGACCATGTCCACCTATCTGGTCGAGGACAAAATCCTGTTCAGCTGCGATTTTCTGGGCTCGCACATCGCCAGCAGCGACCTCTTCGTCACGGACCAGTGCCGGGTGCACGAGTCCGCAAAGCGCTACTTTGCGGAGATCATGATGCCCTTCCGCAGCATCCTGGCCAAGAATCTGGACAAACTCGCGGCCTGCGATATCGGCATGATCGCGCCAAGCCACGGGCAGATCTACGACAATCCGGGCTGGATCGTGGAGGCCTACCGGGAGTGGGTGTCGGCCCCGCCGCGCAACCTCGTGGCCCTGCCGTACGTCTCCATGCACGGCAGCACGGGCCGCATGGTGGACCACCTGACCGCGGCGCTGTCCGCAAAGGGCGTGCAGGTCGAGCTTTTCAACCTGGCGGTCACGGACATCGGCAAGCTGGCCATGGCCCTGGTCGATGCCGGCACCATACTGGTCGGCACCCCAACGGTGCTGGCCGGGCCGCACCCTCTGGCCGCCTACGCGGCCTTCCTGGCCAACGCCCTGCGGCCCAAGGCGCAATACCTGTCCATCATCGGCTCCTACGGCTGGGGCGGCAAGACCGTCGAAACCCTGGCCAGCATGATCCCGAACCTCAAGGTCGAGGTGCTGGACCCCGTGCTGTGCAAGGGCTTGCCGAAGCAGGACACCCTCGAGGCCCTGGACAGGCTGGCGGACACCATCGCCACGAAGCACCGGGAAAGCGGCTTCCGCAATTGAGCGCAGGACCACGGCGGCCCCGCAGCCCGGCTCAAGCCCCGGACGCGGAAAGCCCGCGTTGACGGCCCGCGCAGGAGTGCCGGATGGAACGCGCGGCATCTGGACGCCCCGGCGCAACGCTCACCGGCGAAAACCTTCCAGGCATCCGGAGGGGAAAAAGCGGGAGGAGGCCCGCAGGGGCCCCAAAAGACAAGGCGAACCCAGACAACCCCTGGCCCCCAGGGGGTGTTTCTTGCTGGCGCGCCACCTGGCCGCCGCATCGGATCGTTCCGCCGGACGGCACGAAACAAAAGGCCTGGCCGCATCCGGTGTCCACACGAAGGTCAGGGCCCCGCGCGGGGCAAGGCCAATCCCGCCGTGCCCTATTGCCGCACCCCCGCCTGCGCCTCGAAATCGCCGATGCCCTGGCGGAACTGCTCGGCCATGCCTTTCATGAGCCTGTCGATGGCCTCTTCGAGCACGGCGCCAAGGCCGTCGGCGTAGCAGTAGCCGAGCGTCGCGTCCTCGACGGGGTCGAAGCGGGTTGCGCCGTAGGAGTTCATGCGGGCGCTGATGTGGTAGGCCACGGGGAAGCCGCTGGCGTGGCCCACGGTCCAGACGTGGAAGGTCAGGGCCACGCGGCGCTTCAGCTCCAGGGCGCCCGGGTCGGTGCCGAACTGGTCGAAGGCGTCGTATTTCCCGAGCGTCTCCTGGCGCAGGGCCGGGAAGTGGCGCAGGGCGGCGGAGCGGATCAGGGCTTCGTACTTCTGCCTGTCGCGCTCCAGGCCGGTGTTGTTTTCCTGGAACAGCAGGTCAACGGCACTGAGGGTGTCGGCGACGCACATCATCACCCGCTCGTTGACGTCGGGAAACTCCGGGCAATTGCCCTTCCACTCCTGGGCCAGGGCCGTGGCGGCGGAAACGAACACGACAAGCGCGCACAGCAGGAACTTCATACCCCCCTCCCCACGAGAAACGTCGCTGTTTACCAACTGGTATTCCCTGACATTTCTCCCTGAAAACCACAAGGGCCGGGCCAGCTTGCGCTGGCCCGGCCCCTTTTGCGCCGCAGCCCGGATGTCCCGTTCCGGAGCCGGGGCCGGGGTCGGTTTGCTTCCCGGCCCCGGTCCCGTCTGCGCTGCTGCGCCTAGCTCCGCTTGAGCTCCTGCACCAGGTCCTGCAGGTCGGTGGCCTGGGTGGCCAGTTCGGCGATGGCCTGGGCGGACTGGGCCATGACCTCGCTGGTCTCCGAAGAGATGCGGTTGATGTCCTCCACGCTGCGGTTGATCTCCTCGCTGGCGGAGGACTGCTCCTCGGCGGCGGTGGCGATGGAGCGGACCTGATCGGCGGCCTGCTCCACAAGCACCACGATCTCGCGCAGCACCTCGCCGGAGCTGTTGGCCAGCTTGGTGGCCTCGACCACGGCCTGCACCGCGTGCTCCATGCCCTGGATGTTGCTGCGCGTGCCGCCCTGGATGGCGGTGATGGCCTCGCCGACCTCCTTGGTGGCGTTCATGGTCTTCTCGGCCAGCTTGCGCACCTCGTCGGCCACCACGGCGAAGCCGCGGCCCGCGTCGCCCGCCCGCGCGGCCTCGATGGCCGCGTTGAGGGCCAGGAGGTTCGTCTGGTCGGCGATGTCCTCGATGACGGTCATGATCCGGCCGATCTGCTCGGCCTGCTGGCCCAGCTTGGAGAGGTTACCCGTCATGTCCTGGGCCTGGGTCTGGACCTTGTTGATGGCCTGCACGGCCTGGCCGACCACGTGCGAACCGTCCTGGGCCTTGGCCCGGGCCTTGTCGGAGCCCTCGGCGGCCTGGGAGGCGTTCTTGGCGACCTCGAGCACCGTGGCGTTCATCTCTTCCATGGCCGTGGCGGTCTCGCTGGTGCGGTTCTTCTGCTCCTCGGCGCCCCGGCTGGCCTCCTCCACCTGGGCAGCCAGCTGCTCCGAGGCCGAGGTCAGCCGCTCCACCACGCCCTCGATGCTGTGGGCGGCCTGGAGCATGCCGTCGCGCTTGGCCACTTCGGCCTGGGCGCGGGCCTCTTCGGCCTCGCGGGTGGCCACCTGGGCCTTCTCGGTCTCCTGTTGGGCCACTTCCGTCTGGCGCTCGGCCTCCTGCATCTTCTCGGTCAGCGCCTGGACCATGACCTGGATGCTCTTGTTCAGCCTGCCGATCTCGTCCTTCTGGTCAATGCCCGAGGTGGCCCCCAGGTCGCCCCCGGCCACGGCTTCGGCATAGCGCATGAGCCGGCCCACGGGCACGGTGATCAGGCGGCTGATGAGCAGCGCCACGACCATGCCCAGCACCAGGCAGACCGCCGTGGCGATGGAGATGGCCCAGCGCAGGGAGTAGACCATGGCGTACACATCGTCCTTCATGGCGCCCACGCCGATGGACCAGCCCGTGCCCTCGATGGGCGCGTAGCCGAAGAAGCGGTCGGTACCCATGAAGGGATACTCGTCGAAACCCGACTCGCCACGGGTCATGCGCTGGAACATGGCCGCCAGGGCCGCGAAGTCCGGGTTGGTCTTGGCCTCCTCAATGAAGTTGCGCTGCTTGAGCACGAACTCGCGGTTGCCGTGGGCAATCATCGCGCCCTTGGAGTCGATGATGTACGAGTAGCCCTTCTTGCCGTAGCCGATGCCGTCGGTGATCTCGCTGAGCACGGTCGCGTCCATGATGGCCATGGCCACGCCGACGACCTGCCCCTGGGCGCCCATAATGGGCGTGGCCGAAACCATGATCGGCTCATTGGTCGTGCGGCTGATGAGCACGTCGGACATGGCCGTCTTCCCGGCCATGGCCTGGCGGAAGTAGTCACGGTCGCCCACTTCGCTCTCCGAGCCGTCGTTGAAGCGGGCCTTGCCGTCGGGCGTGACCACGCCCAAGCGCTGGTAGCCCAGGCGCTTGGCATCGGCCACCAGGCCCGGAAGCTGCACCGCCCAGTCCATGGAGCGGATCACGTTGCGCGCCGCCACGGCCTGGATGGCCAGCAGGTGGTAGTCCAGGCGCGCGCACCTGGCGCGCCCCGTTCTTGGCCATTTCGGGGATATTTTCCTGGACCTGGCTCAGGGCCGCCTCGGAGGCGCGCTCGTAGGCGATGTAGCCCAGCCCGCCGCAGACCAGGGACAGCAAAAGCAAAAACCCTCCGACCATCTTCACGCCGACTGGGAGGTTCTTCATACCCGGTGACTCCTTATTCCTTGATGTGTCCAATATTGATTACGCAAATCCCCATCCAGAGACACGCCCGCGCGCCATCCGGCACCCGCGCCAGGCGGCCCGGCAGAGCCGCCGTGCGTCGCGGGCGTGATCCCGGCCCTCCGAAATGCTCCCGCCGGAGGGCGGCCCGCTGTGCGCCCTGCCCGGCCCCACGCCAGGCAAGCCGCGCCTCCCGGCCCAAGCCGGAAGGGGAAACCCTAGTGTAGTATGCGGGAAGGCACAAAGCGTCAAGAAAAGAAAAGGGAACAATGCGTCTATAATCACGGCGCAAAATACAGGGCATCCTTTCAAGACCCAACAACCCCTGGCGGCCGGTGATACATGGCCGCCAGGGCCGCGAGGCATCCGGCGGGGCACGGGCCCGGCCACCTTGACACGCACCGCTCCAAGGCCTATGTGCCTGCTCTTCAACTTCCGCGCGAGCCTCCAGACCCTGGCCACCCCGCCGCTTCCCGGCAGACCATCGCCTGTGCCCCACGGAGACACCACCGATCCCCGGAGCGATCTTGTGCTGTTCTCCTCTTCGCCGCGCCTGCGCGCGCACGCCCCCGCCCTGCTCAAAGCCCTGCGCCGGGGCTACACCCCGGCCAGCCTGCGCCACGACCTCATGGCTGGCGTCACCGTCGGCGTCGTGGCCCTGCCCCTGTCCATGGCCTTCGCCATCGCCTCGGGCACCACGCCCGAGCGCGGGCTGTTCACGGCCATTGTGGCCGGGGTCATCGTCGCCCTGCTGGGCGGCTCGCGCTACCAGATCAGCGGGCCCACCGGGGCCTTCGTGATCATCCTGGCCGGGATCATCGCCCGCCACGGCTACGAGGGGCTGGTGCTGGCCGCGCTGCTGGCCGGGGGCATCCTGGTGCTCATGGGCCTGCTGGGCTTCGGCAAGCTCCTGCAATTCATCCCCTACCCCGTGACCACGGGGTTCACCACCGGCATCGGCGTGCTGATCTTCTCCTCGCAGCTCAAGGACTTCCTCGGGCTGGCCGTGGCCGGGGCTCCGGCGGGGTTCATCGAGACCATGCACGCCTGCCTGATGGCCCTGCCCACGCTGCACCCCGCCACCCTGGCTCTGGGCGCGGGGTCGCTGGTGGTCATGCTCCTGGTGCGCCGCTTCATCCCGCGCATCCCCGCGCCCATGGTCGGCATCGTGGCGGCCACGGCGGCGGTCTGGGCCCTGGGGCTGGACGTACAGACCATCGGCAGCCGCTTCGGCGGCATTCCCGCCACCCTGCCGCAGTTCTCCCCGCCGCAGCTCCCGGCTGGCGACCTGGCCGCCGCCGTGCGCGCCGTGCTGCCCGACGCGCTGACCATCGCCGTGCTGGCGGGCATCGAATCGCTGCTCTCCGCCGTGGTGGCCGACGGCATGACCGGCGACCGCCACGATTCCTCCACCGAGCTGGTGGCCCAGGGCCTGGGCAACATCGGCGCGGCGCTCTTCGGCGGCATCCCGGCCACCGGGGCCATCGCCCGCACGGCCACCAACATCCGCGCCGGGGCCCGCTCGCCCCTGGCGGGCATCGTCCACGCCCTGACCCTGGTGCTCTTCATCCTGGCTTGTGCGCCCCTGGCCGCGCGCATCCCCCTGGCCAGCCTGGCCGCCGTGCTGATGCTCGTGGCCTGGGACATGAGCGAACCCCAGCGGTTCCGGCGCCTGTTGCACGCCCCCCGGTCCGACTCCGTGGTCCTGCTGGCGACCTTCCTGCTCACGGTGCTGGTGGACCTGACCGTGGCCGTGGAGGTCGGCGTGGTGCTGGCGGCCATGCTGTTCATGAAGCGCATGGTCGAGCTGGCGGACATCCATCCCATGCCCGCGCCCGAGGCCGCAGCCCAGGGCGACCCGGCGCCCCGGGGCTGCCCGCGCGTGCTGGTCTATGAGATCGGCGGGCCGCTGTTCTTCGGCGTGGCCCAGCGGTTCATGGACGTGATCCGCTTCACGCGCAACGCGCCGGACATCCTCGTGCTGCGGATGTGCCAGGTGCCGAGCATCGACGCCACAGGCGCAGAGGCCTTGGAGACGGTGGTCCGCCAGGCCCAGGCCCGGGGTATCCGGGTGGTGCTTTCGGGGGTCAAGCCCCGGGTGCAGACCGTGTTTGAGCGCATGGGCACCGAGGCCCTGGTGGGGCGGGAAAACATCTTCCCGGACTACGACGCGGCCTTGGCCTGCATCAAGCCCCGGGAATGCCCCTGAGGCCGCGCGCGGCCTTTGCGCCAGAAGCACGAGAAGGGACGCTTCCCCCGGGGGAGGCGTCCCTTCGCGTTTGCGGGCCCCGGCCCGCGCTAGGGTTCGAACAGGTGCAGATAACTGCCGTAGCCCTCGCGTTCCATGTCCTCGCGGGGGATGAAGCGCAGGGCGGCGGAGTTGATGCAGTAGCGCTTGCCCGTGGGCGCCGGGCCGTCGTCGAAGACGTGCCCCAGGTGGCTGCCCGCACCCCGGCTGCGGACCTCGGTGCGCACGGCCCACAGGCTGCGGTCCTCGTGGCTGGTCACGGCGCCGGGGGCCAGCGGGCGGGTGAAGCTCGGCCAGCCGGTGCCGGAGTCGAACTTGTCCGTGGAGGCGAACAGCGGCTCCCCGGACACCACGTCCACATAGATGCCCTGGCGGTGCTCGTCCCAGTAGGGGTTCTCGAAGGGCGCCTCGGTGCCGCCCTCCTGGGTCACATGGAATTGCAGCGGGGTCAGCGTCTCGCGCAGCCGCTGCGGATCGGGCCGGGCGGTGGGGCTGGCCGCGCCGCCCCCGGCGCCGTTGTCGTTTTGCGTCATGGCATTCTCCCGGGCGGGCGGGGCCGCCTCCTGGGCTGCGGCCCGGGCCCCGGGCAGGCACGGGGCCGCCGCCAGCAGGGCCAGGGCAATGAGCAGCATTCTCGGGTGCATGGTTCTCTCCCGGGGCGCATCGGCGCCCACAACAAAGAATCAGCACGAAACCCCGGCGCGTCAAATGCGGGGGATGCCACGGCGCGGGGCGATACGGCGCCCGGCGCCTACACCCCGCAGCGCAGGGCCGCCAGGCCCGCGTCCAGGAAGGCCAGGTGGGGCCGGGTGGAAAATTCCGTGCCTGCCAGGGGCACGCGCGCCTCGGGCGGGCCCGCGCCCCAGCGCAGGCCCAGCGCGCCTTGGCCGAATTCCAGGACCATGGGCACCGGCTCGCGCTCGGTGTCGCCGCACAGGCTCTCGCGGCTGCGCGGGGCGTACACGGCGCGCCAGTCCCCCGCCCGCCGGGCGTGGACCTCGGTGCGCACCGTGGCCACGCGCTCCACGGCGCCGGACGGGCCGAAGGCCAGGGAGTTCACGTCGCCGCTCACGCCCACGGCGTCGGGGTCGAAGGCCAGCACCGGGCCCACGGGCGTGGGCACGGCCACGGGCGCGGCGGGCTCCAGGCTGCGCAAGGTGCCATCGGGCCGCAGGGCCACGCCGATGCGCGCCGCGACCACGCCCGCCGGGGTGGGCACGGCCACGGCCTCGCCCGGCCACAGGGTCAGCCCGAGCAACTGCCCGCCGGGCCCGAAGCGCAGGCAGATGACGCGCGCCGCAAGCGGCCCCAGGGGCGTGCGCAGGGCCAGGGGCCCGGCCAGCCGGGCCTCGTCCTGCTCGGTCCAGTAGCCCGAAAGCCGGCCGTTGAGGGGGAACACGCGCGCCAGGGCCCCGCAGGGGTGGAAGGTCAGCATCTCGGCGTCCACCGGCCCCGCCGGGGTGGGCACCGTGGTGCGCTCTTCCAGGGACAGGCCGCGCAGGGCCCCGTTGCCGTGGAAGGTCAGCGCGGCGACCTCGCGCCGCCGCAGGTCGTCGGTGGAATGCTGCGCCACGAGCGGCCCCAGCGCGGTGTGCAGCGTGACCCGGGCCGCCGGGATGCAGGCGCGCACCCCGCCCCCGGGGTGGAACTCCACGGGTCCGGCCACGGGGATCGCGCCGTACGGGGTGCTGACGGTTCGCATCGGTGCCTCCTGGGCAACAGGAGCAAGGGCGATGCCAAAGAGCAATGGCTTGAATCTAATGGATAAACCCGTGCATGCCGTGCAGAAACCTACAAAAACGTAGGCTTTGCCGACCAAAAGGAAGGCCCGGGCAGGAAGCCGACAATCCCGTCCTGCGGGCCGGGCGCGCAATCGTCACCCGCCGCGCGCAGGCCCGTCACCCGCCCGGGGCAGGATGAAGCCGGGCTGCCGCACCGGGGCGGCCCTGAAAGGACCGGAGAATACGGAGCAAGACCCACCTCGCACCACCGCACCAGGGAGGCCCCATGCCCGCGCCGCACTGCCCGCACCACGCCGCCTGCAACTTCCACCGCACCGCTGCCCGGGGCGCCAGCCCGGCCCTGGCCGCGCTGGTCCTGCGCTACTGCGCCAGCGCCCAGGGCTGCCGCCGCTGCTTCCGGGCCCATTTCGCGCGCGGCGCCCAGGCCAACCTGGGCGGGGATATCACCCCCGACGCCCGCGTGCTGCCGGGCCGGGAGCCCGCCCTGCCCGCCTCGGACCTGGCGGCGGACCAGGCCGCGCGCCTGTTCGCCCGCCGCGCGGCGTAACACCCCGGCGGCCCGCCCGCGCGGGGCGGCACCGCTCACCTCGCCCCGGGCGCCCGCCCGCCGAGGGCGCGGGCGAGTTGCGTCCCCCGGGCGGCCCGCCCGCGCGGGGCCCTGCCGCCGCAAGACGCCCGAGGCGGCCCTGCCCCGCCGGGCAGCGCGCCCCAAAGGCCAGACCGCCCCGGGCGCCGCCCGCCGCGCCTACGGGGCCGGGATGTGCCGCACGGTGCCGTCGCCCTGGCAGGCCACGTACAGCCCGCCGTCGCGGTCGCAGGCCAGGGCCACGGGCTCGGCCAGTCCACTGACCAGCACCCGGCGTGCGCCCCCGGGCTCCAGGCGCAGCACCTGCCCGCTGGCAGGGTCGGCCACGGCCACCCGCCCCCGGCCATCCACGACCACGGCGGACACCGCCATGGCCAGGCCGGAGCCCGGGGCCTGGGCGGCGTCCAGCCACACGCGCTGGCCGTCGGCCATGACGCAGGCCACCCGCCCACGGCCATCGGCCACGTAGAGCAGCCCGTGGGCGTCCACGGCCAGGGCCCGGGGCTGCTCGAAGCCTTCCAGCACGACCCCGACCCCGCCCCCGGACCGGAGCGGCCCGCCCTCGGGCCCCTGGCAGGCGCCCAGCCCCAGGGCCAGCAGCAGCGCCAGGGCGCCCGCCCGCGCCGCGCTCACGCCCCGGCGCATGGCCCCACCCCCCGCTGCGCGAACACCTCGCGGACCACGGCCATGGCGTTGAGCGCCGCCGGGAACCCCGCGTACACGGCCATCTGGATGACCACCTCCACGATCTCGGCAGGCTGCACGCCCACGTTGAGCGCGCCGTGGACGTGCACCGCCAGCTGCGGCGCGGCGTTGCCCATGGCCGCCAGGGCAGCCACGGTGGCGATCTCGCGCTCACGCAGGCCCAGGCCGGGGCGCGAATACACGTCCCCGAAGGGGAACTCGATGATGTAGCGCGCCAGATCGGGCGCAATGTCCGCCAGCGATTCCATCACCTTGCGCCCGGCGTCCCCGTCGATTTCCCCCAGCCGTTGCAACCCTCTGGCATAGCGTCCGTCGTCCATGTGCGCCTCCTTGGCAGGTCTTGACGGGACGCTACGCCCAGGCTATCAAGACATCCAATATATTTTACAGCGACAATCAAGACACGGAGCGTATTGATATGGAGCTGCGCCAGTTGCGCCACTTCGTGGCCGTGGCCGAGGAGCTGCATTTCGGCAAGGCCGCGCAGCGGCTGAACATTTCCCAGCCGCCCCTGTCCCAGTCCATCCGCAGGCTGGAGGAGGCCCTGGGCGCGCGGCTGCTGGTGCGCACCAGCCGCAGCGTGGCCCTGACCGCCGAGGGCGGCTACCTGCTGGCCGAGGCCCGGGGCATCCTGGCCCGGGTGGACCAAACCGCGCGCGCCGTGGGGCTCATGGCCCAGGGCGGGGGCGGCGCCCTGCGCATCGGGCTGGTTGGCCCGGCCCTGGAGGGCGGGCGCCTGCCCTGCCTGATCCGCGCCTTCCGCCAGGACAACCCCCAGGTCTGCATCCAGCTCGAACAGCTCAACTCCATGGAGCAGTTGGCCATGCTGCGCGAGGGCTGCCTGGACGTGGGCTTCGTGCGCCTGTTCCAGAAACATACCAAGGGACTCGTCGTGCGGCGCTACGCCAGCGAGCCCTACATCATGGCCCTGCCCGAGGGCCACCGCCTGGCCGGGGGCGACACGGTGCGCCTGGCCGACCTGGAGGGCGAGCCGCTGCTCATCTTCCAGCGCCGGGCCAACCCCGCGCTCTACGACGCCATCGTGGCCGCATTCAGCGAGGCGGGCGTCTGCCCGGACCTGATCCACGTCTCGCTGGTCAAGCACACCATGACCGCCCTGGTGGCCGCCGGGCTGGGCATCACCCTGCTGCCCCGGGGCATGACCAGCATCCCCCGGCCCGGGGTGCTGCTGCGGCCCATCGAAGGCCGCCTGCCCCCGGTGGAGTTTTCCATCGCCTGGGCCCGGGAGCGCGAAACCCCGCTGGTGCGCCGCTTCGTGGACGCCATCCTGGCCAGCCACGCCCAGGCCTGCGAGGCTGCCCCCCCGGCCTGAAACGCGAAAGACCCCTGGTTCCCCCGGGGTCTTTCGCGTCCGTTGCGGCCCAGCCCAGTCCGCCGCAGCCCGCGCCGGGCTCAGGCCCAGCCCTGGAACACCCGCCCGGCCTCGGCCTCAATGGCCGTCTTGCGCTCGCGCAGGTCGGTGAACAGCGGCTCGTGGCGCAGCTCGGCCCGCAGCAGGTCGCCCGCGTAGCGACGCAGCGCCTGCGAGATGCTGCTGGAACTGGACTCGGACAGGGCCGAGGCCGTCCACACGGTGAGCAGGTCGCGGTCGGTGGTCATGGCCTGGATGCGCGCGGCTCAGGGCGCGTCGGGCTGGGCCGCCGGGGGCAGGGCGCCCGCCAGGGCCTTGATGAGCTTCAGGTTGGCTTCGGACTTGCGCTGCAACTCGGCGATCTGGGTCTTCTGACTCTCCGCCAGCACCGTCAGCGCGCGGATCTGGGCCTCCAGGGTCTCGATGCGCTTGTCCTGGGCCGCGAGCTTGGTGCGGGCGAAGGAATCGGTCTGCGCCAGGGCAGGACCGGCGCAGAAGGCCGCCAGCAGCGCGGCCAGGGCCAGGGAGGGGACGAACAGGCGCATGGGGCACCTCCGGATGGCCGGGCGGGCTTGCGCCCGCGCCGGAAATGATTAGCTCCAAGGGCAGCACACACGAGAACAAGGAGCGAGTCAAGTGCAAGGCACCGTACACGTCACCTGCCCCGCCTGCGCGGGGGTGAACAGGGTGCTCGCCGACCGGCTGGGCAAGGCCCCGCTGTGCGGGCGCTGCCAGGCGCCCCTGCTGCCGGGCCAGCCCCGGGACCTGGACGGCCCCGGCCTGGAGCGCCTCGTGGCCCGCAACGACCTGCCCGTGGTGGTGGATTTCTGGTCCCCGTCGTGCGGGCCGTGCCGGATGATGGCCCCGCAGTTCGAGCAGGCCGCCCGGGCCCTGGCCCCGGGGGTGCTCCTGGCCAGGTGCGACGTGAGCGCCGCCCAGGACGCCGCCATGCGCCACGGCATACGCAGCGTGCCCACGCTGGTGCTCTTCCGCCAGGGGCGCGAGGCGGGCCGCATCAGCGGGGCCCTGCCCGCCGGGGACATCGCGGCCTGGGTGCGCGGGGCGCTGTAGCCGGGGGCTCAGGCCCGGGCGTCGAGGATGGCGCCTTCCACCAGCTCGGGCACCTTGGCCGCCCCGGGGGTCGGGTGCGGGTCGCCCAGGTCGGGCGTGCCCACCCGGGCCAGGCGCTCGCCCGAGAGCAGCGCCTTGAAGCCGATGGCCGTGCGGTCGAACAGGCCCAGGCCCTCGTGGGTGGCCACGGTCCAGCGCATGATTGCCCGCGAGGCCTCGCAGCCCACGGTCACGGGGTGTTCGAATGCCGACATCGCCGCCTCCTGCCCGCCAGGATAGCCCAAGGCCCGGCTGCGGGCAAGCCGCCAGCGCGCCCCCGCCAGCCCGTTCCGGGCCGTTGACCTGGAAGCCCGCCGCGCGTATATACTGGAACACAACGACCTGCGCGATCTCAACCGCCGTACAGCCACAGGACAGACCCATGCAGACCGAACGCAGACGCAGCCCGCGCATGACCGTCGAAGGCATCGGATTCGTGACCCTGAACCTCAAGGACACCTACGAAATCATGGGCACCTTGGAAGGCCTGAGCCGCACCGGGCTGCACATGACCCTGCTGCCCACCGGCCCCGAGGCCGAGCCCGCGCCCGGCGACCGCGTGTCCCTGGCCGAGCTGCCCAGGGGCCTGGACGCGCTGCTGGGCGGCCAGGCCGGGCACGTGGTCTGGACCGACGGCTCACGCTGCGGCGTGGCCCTCGCTCCCCCGCTGGAGGTGGCCGACGCCACTCTGGAGCAGACCCTGCGCGACAACCACCTGCTGCCCTGGTCGCAGTGGGGGCGCTAGCCGCGCGCAGCACCCAGGGTTCCGCCATGACCGCCGCATCCGTCCCCCGGCGCCGCGACTACCGCGCGGCCATTGCCCCTGCCCAGGTGCTCGACCTGGCCCTGTGGTTCGCCGACACCCTGGGCCCGGGCGACATCGCCGACCCCGCCACCCTGGGCCCCCCGCAGCTTGGCCGCGACGCGTCGCGGGCCTACAGCCTGCACCTGGCCAACCTCTCCGCCGGGGGCATGGGCCTGCGCATCACCAGCCGCAGGCTCGCCGCCACCCGGGCCGGAGCCTTCGCCGGGCGGCGCTTCCTGGTCCGCCTGGAGCTCGACGACGCCGGGGCGCCCCTGGCCCTGCTGCTGCTGGCCGAGGTCCGCCGGGCCGAGGCCGTGAGCGGCGGCGCCGAGCTGGCCCTGGAGTTCATCGCCCGGGCGCGCTTCGTCAAGGCGGCGGGCGCCCTGCACCTGTTCGACCTGCGCGGGCGCGGGGTGGACCGGCTGGCGGCCCTGGTCTGCCGCGCGGGCGCCTGCGGCCCCAGGGTCGCGGCCGCCGCGCCCGCCCAGGCCCCCCGGGGCCGGGCCCGGGCCTGGTACGAAACCCTGGCCTGACCCCCCTCGCGCCCCGGCAAACGCAACGCGGGCCGCGCCCCTCCCTGGGGGCGCGGCCCGCGCCGTTTCGCGGCCCTGCGTTCCGCCAGCCTAGAGAATCTGGCTCAGGAACAGTTTGGTCCGCTCGTGGGTCGGGTTCTGGAAGAAATGATCCGGGGTGCCCTGCTCCACCACGGCGCCCTGGTCCATGAACACCACGCGGTCGGCCACCTCGCGGGCAAAGCCCATCTCGTGGGTCACCACCACCATGGTCATGCCGCCCCGGGCCAGGTCCTTCATCACGTCGAGCACCTCGCCGACCATCTCCGGGTCCAGGGCGCTGGTGGGCTCGTCGAAGAGCATGACCTTGGGGTCCATGCACAGGGCGCGGGCGATGGCCACGCGCTGCTTCTGGCCGCCCGAGAGCTGGTCGGGGTACACGGCCTCCTTGTCGCCGATGCCGACCTTGGCCAGCAGCCCCCGGGCCTTGGCCTCGGCCTCTTCGCGCCCGCGCCTGCGCACGACCATCTGGGCCATGGTCAGGTTGTCCAGCACCGTCTTGTGCGGAAACAGGTTGAACTGCTGGAAGACCATCCCGGCCTCGGCGCGGATGGCGTTGATGTCGCTGTCGGGGTGCAGCACGTCCATGCCGTCGATGGTGATCTCGCCCGCGTCGGCGTACTCCAGGCGGTTCAGGCAGCGCAGGAAGGTGGACTTGCCCGAGCCCGAGGGCCCGATGACCACCACCGTCTCCCCCGCCGCAACGGACAGGGACACGTTGTTCAGGGCGTGGATCTTCTCCGGCACGTAGAAATACTTGTGCACGTTCCTGGCGGTGATCATCCTACATCGCCCTCCTCTCCAGGCGCTGCACGAACAGCGACAGGGTGAACGTCATGACGAGATAGAGCACCGCGCAGACGATCCACATCTCATAGGTTTGCAGCGACGCCGTGACCACCTCGCGGGTGACCTTGGTCAGCTCGCGGATGGCGATGACGCCAAGCAGCGAGGAATCCTTGATCAGGCTGATGAACTGCCCGGCCAGGGCGGGCAGGATGCGCTTGATGGCCTGGGGCATGACCACCTTGCGCATGGCCTGGGCGTAGGTCATGCCCAGGGAGCGCGCGGCCTCCATCTGGCCCATGTCCACGCTCTGGATGCCCGCGCGCACGATCTCGGCGGTGTAGGCGCCGGTGAAGATGGCCAGCCCCAGGGCGCCGTACCAGAAGGCCGGAACCTTGGGCAGGGCGGCGTTGGTCAGGATCTGGTTCACCAGCGTGCCGATGACGTAGTACCAGATCATGAGCTGCACGAGCAGCGGCGAGCCGCGCACCAGCTCGATGTAGGTGATGGCCGTCCATTTGAAGGCCGGGTTGTCGGAGATGCGCGCCAGGCCGGTGAGCATGCCGATGGCCATGCCGATGACGATGGCGATGGCGCTGATCTTCAGGGTCAGCCACAGGCCCGAAAGGAACAGCCCGGTCTTCCACTGCGAATGCGAGCCCAGGGTGTCGCCGGGGTAGACGAAATCGCCCTGGTGCACGCGCACGTCGCCGCCGGGCACGCGGTAGTCCTCGGTTGCGTCGCCGTCCCACTGGCGCACGGTGACCACGGCGTCCGCGCCCTGGGGCGCCACGGCCACCACCTCGCCCTCGATCTCGGCGGCGACCCGCACCACGTCCTGGTAGAAGAAATATTGCGGCACGCGGTACCAGCGCCACGTGTAGTCCACATACTGGGTGGCCGCGTAGATGCCCAGCACGCACAGGGCCACGCCCGCGAAAAAGACACCGCTCCAGAACTTGCGGTAGAGGGGGCTGCGCGGTTTGTCCAGGCCGGAGTAGAGAGTCATATCGGTTGCTGCTCCCGTTGGGGGTGCTTGCCGGGGCGCGGCCGCCGGGGGCCCGGCACGGCGAAGCCACTAAGCCGCCCCCGCGCGCCGGGCTGCGGCGCGCGGGGGCATGGGCAGGTCATGCCCGGGGCAAGGCTACTGCACGTTCTGGAACCAGCTCGTGCTCTTGATCCACTTGTCGTAGATGCGGTCGTAGCGGCCGTCGGCCTTGATCTGGGCCATGAAGTTGTTCAGGAAGTTCAGGAAATCGGGGTCGCCCTTCTTCAGGCCGATGGCCAGGGGCTCGTAGGTGAAGGGCTCGTCGAGCAGCACGACGCTGGGGCTGTTCTGCTGGGCCATGAAGACCACGCAGAAGGGCAGGTCGTAGACGAAGGCGTCGGACTGGCCGTTGACCACGTCCAGGGCGCCGTCGGCCTCCTTGTCGAAGGACTTGTACTTGGCCTTGGGAATCATGCGCTTGACGGCCATCTCGCCGGTGGTGCCGATGCGCGAGGCCACGGTGTACTTGGGATCGTTCAGGTCCTTGTAGGACTTGATCTCGCCCGCGAGCTTCTTGTTCAGGATCACGGCCTGGCCCACGACGATGTAGGGGTCGGCGAAGTTGATCTGGAGGTTGCGCTCCTGGGTCAGGGTCATGCCCGAGAGGATGATGTCGAACTTGTCGGCCAGCAGGGCGGGGATGATGCCGTCGTAGTCGGTGTTGACGATGGTCAGCTTGACGCCCATGGCCTTGGCCAGCTCCTTGGCCAGGTCCACGTCGAAGCCGATGATCTCGCCCTTCTTGTCCACCATCTCGAAGGGCTGGTAGCCCGCGTCCAGGCCCACCAGCAGCTCGCCACGCTTGAGGATGGTCTCCAGGGTGGATTTCTGGGCCAGTTCGAAGTCTGCGGCAAAGGCCTGGGACGCCAGCACCGCGATGAAGAAGGCGGCCAGCATCAGTTTCTTGAAGCACTGCATGGAACGTGACTCCTGGTATGAGGGTTATCCGTTTTCGGCCCGGAGCCGTTCCGGGCCGGGGTCGTGCGGGTCAGTATTTGCCCTCGGTGAGCACCTCCTTGAGGATCATGGTCTTCTTGCACACCGGGCACACGGGCATCTTCTCCTCGGGCAGGGAGATGATCTTGGACACCTTGTGGATGGGGCAATGCACTTCCACGATCTCGCGCTTGTAGCGGTCCTTGAGGGTCTTCATGGGTCCTCCGGGCGCCCTACGCGCCCCTGGTTCCGGGCTGGTCGGCAAAGCGCAGCGACAGGCAGGTCAGCCCGCCGTCCATCTTGCGCGTCTCGCTCATGTCCAGTTCAACCACGGGCAGGCCCAGCCCGTCCAGCAGCCCGCGCACCCCGGGGAAGCCCGCCGGGGTCAGCAGGGTGCCGTTCACATACAGCGTGTTGGCGGCGTAGTCCTCGCCCTCGGGCGTCACCAGCACATCGTAGCCCGCCAGGGCCGGGAGGTCGGCGAAGCCGGGGGTCACCAGCAGCGCGCGCCCGCCCACATGGTTCACGCCGGACTTGAAATGCAGCCCCCGGCCCACGGGCACGGCGTCCACGGTGTAGCCGTAGGCGGCCACGATCTCGGCAAACTGCCCCGCGCCCTCTTCGTTGGTGCGCTCGGACAGGCCGACGAAGAAATGCCGGTCCACCAGCAGCACGTCGCCGCCGTCCAGGGTGCCGGGGCCCTCGATGCGCGCCAGGCGCTTGTAGCGGCCCAGGGTCGGGGCCACGGTGCGCTCCTCGCCCTGGCGCGCCGGGGCGCCGGGATTGGTGATCACGGCCACCTCGGGCACCACCACGGCGGTGTCCTCCACGAAATGGGCGTCGGGAAAGTCGTTTTCCGGCGGCAGGGTGATGACCGTCAGCCCCGCGCCGCGCAGGGCGTCCACGTAGGCGTCGTGCTGGCGCAGCATCAGGTCGTAGTCGGGGGCGCCGAGGTGGGTGGACGTGGTCAGCCCGGCGGCGAAATTCTCGCAGGGAACGCGGACGATGGCGTGGGTGAACATGGGGGCTCCAATGGGTCGATCCGGTGACAAAGGCAGGGTTGTATCCGCGCCCCGGGCGGCTGTAAACCCCCGGGGCGGCCTCAGCGGCCCTCGGCCCGGCGCCCGAGCACCCGCGCCACCAGCTTGTGGAAGGCCAGGGCCGTATGCGGATCGGTCTCCTCCAGGCGGGCCAAGGCCTCGCGCGGCACCCAGCCGACCACGACCCGGCCCTCGGCGCGCGCCGTGCCCGGGGCCACATAGGGCCGCAGGGCGGCCATGGGCGCGGCCAGCCCGCCCGGCCCCAGGGTGCGGATGCGCTGCTGCGCGCCCTGGCCGTAGGTGGCCACCACGCCCAGGGTGCCGTGCAGGACCATGAACGCCCCCAGCGGGTCCTCGCCCTGGCGGAACAGCTCCTGCCCGTCGGCCAGCTCGCGGCGCTCCAGCACCGGGCCCAGGCGTTCGGCCAGGTCCTCGAAGCGCGCCAGATCGTCCAGATGCCGGGCCACGTCGTCGCCGGCCATGTCGAAGAGCGCGTCGCGTCGGCCCTGGCCCCCGGCGGCCAGGGCGGCGTGCTCGGCCTCCAGCAGCCGGTCCTCGGCCCACTGGAGGGCGGCGTCCAGGTCCGCGAATTCGCGCACATGGGCCATGGCCTCGGGCGCCGTGTTGGCCCCAAGCAGCGCGAAAAGCCCCCGGGGCGGCTTGGCCAGCAGCAGCGTCACGCCCCGGGCCTGGGCCTGCTGGGCCATGCGCTGGAAGGTGTTCACCGCCGAGATGTCGTAGCCGTCGAGCCCGGCCATATCCACGACCAGGAAGCGCGGCGCGCGGGAGTCGCGCAGCAGGGCCCGGGCCCGGTCGCCCAGCAGGCTGGCCGAGCCGAAGAACAGGAACCCGCGCAGCCCGAACACGCGCAGGTCGCCCCCGCGCGAGCGCAGCAGCACCCGGTCGGTCACGGGCCGGTGCCGGACGCTGGCGGCCTCGGTGCCGCTGCGCTCCCAGGCGATGACCGGCACCCGGCTCATGCGCACCACGAACAGCAGCACCGCCAGCCCCAGCCCCAGTCCCACCCCGTGGAGAAAGCCCACCAGGGCGATGGTCACGGCGATGACGGCCACGATGGCGTAGTCCAGGCGCGTGAGCCGCTTCCAGCCCGCCACCAGCCAATCGTCCAGAAACAGCAGCCCCAGCAGCGTGACCAGCCCGCCCAGCAGCGCCCGGGGGAACAGCGACAGCACCGCGCCGCCCGCCAGCAACACCCCGGCGCAGAGCAGCGCCGTGACCACCGGAATCAGCCGCGAAACCACCCCCGTGCGCGGCCCCAGCAGCGACAGCGCCAGGGACGGATAGCCCGGGAAGCCGCCGCCCAGGGCCATGGCCACGCTGCCCCCCGCTGCGGTGTACAGCTCGCGCTCCATGTCCGCGTCGCGGCGCGCGCCCAGCTCCACCCCGCCCACGTTGAGCAACAGGCCCACCAGGGCCAGCAGGGCCATGGTCAGCATGTCGGGCACCCGGGCCAGGAGCACGTCCCAGCGCACCAGGGCCAAGTCGCCCATGCCCAGCACGGGCCACAGCCCTCCGGCGGGCAGGCCGCCGAGCAGCCAGCCCTGCTGGCGCGCGGCTTCGGGGTCCAGGCCCACAGCCCGCAGCCAGACGTGGAAGGCGACCATGCCCAGCACCAGGGCCCCGGGCAGCAGCAGGAAATGCGGGCGCACCCGCAGGGCGACGTACACGGCCACGGCGAAGCCCGCCCCCGGCAGCCAGAAACGCGCCACGGGCCAGGAGAGGTAGGCGCCCAGGGTGTCGGTGGACAGGCCGACCCCGGTCATCACCCCCAGGCCGCCCGCAGCCAGCAAAATCCCGCTGCCCGCCAGGAAGCCGCCCACCACGGGATACGGCAAAAAGCGCACCAGGTTGGCCAGCCGGAAGCGGGCCACAACGGCGAACAGCGCCGCCGTGACCAGACAGGACACGGCCATAAGCGCCACCACGGTGGCGAAATGGGCGTCGAGCCCCGCCCCGGCCATGGCCGCCGCCACCGCTGCCGCCGCCCCGGCCAGCACGGCCACGGGCGCGTCCTGCGGCTGGCTGACCAGCCCGGGAAAGGAGCTGAACAGCGCGCAGGCCAGGGACATGACCACCGTGCCGAACAGCGTCAGCCCCGCCGCGCGCGCCGCCAGGGGCGCCAGAGGGCCGGAAAAGACCATGCTGGCCAGGGAGATTTCGATGACGACCAGCAGCACGCCGACCACCACCCCGTAGCTCAGGGCGGGGATGGCCCGGGGGGACCGCAGGTCGGCGAGGATGTCGCGGAGGCTGTTCATGGGCACGCCCTTTGCCGGTCTGGCTGCGCTGTGGGGGCGGAGCGGGCGCGGAAGGCACCCGCCACCGCCGGGCACTGTGCCTGTTTTATGCGCACTTGGCAACGAGCGGCGCGCCTTGCCCTGCGGCGCGGGGGAAAGGCGGGCGCGGCGGGCGCGAGGTGGAGCATCCCAGCCACGCGGAGGAAACCTGGGCGGAGCGCCGTGGCGGCTGTGGTGCTGCGCGAGCATCCCGCCCACGCGGGGGAAACTTGCCGCCAGGGCCCAGCCGGGGAGAGAGTATCGCGCCCGCGCGGGGGGAAACTTCCTGTTGACCTCGCGTTGTGGACATGGTGAATCTTTGGGAACTGTAGCGGAACCAGGCGCCCCGGCCCGACGCACTCCGCCCGCTCGCCACCTCCGACACCAGGAAGGCCGCCATGACACGACGCACCCTCGCCCTCGCCATCCCCCTCGCCCTGGCCGCCGCCCTGTTCCTTGCGGGCTGGCTGTACGCCAACCACCGCGTCGCGGCCATGCTGGACGGCTGGCTGGCCGAGGCCAGCGCGGGCGGGGCCACCATCCGCGCCACCAAGCGGGTCAACGTCCTCTCCCTGGACAGCGTCATCCGCCTGGAAAAAATAAGAATCAGCACAAATGACAGCCAGGAGCCGATGCGCATCGCCAAGGCCACCCTGGCGCCCCTGTCCGGACACTGGCTGGACTTCCCCCATGCCGCGCGGCTGAAGCTGTCCGGGGTGGCCCCCGGGTCGCTGGAAGCCCCGGAGCAGGCCCGGCCCGTGGTCGAGGCCCTGGGGCTGGAGCAGGCCCTGACCGATTGCGACGTGCGCTACATCCACGACCCCGCCGCGCAGACCCTGAACCTTCAGGAACTGACCGTCACGGCAGAGGGTCTCTACCGCCTGACCCTGGACGGCGCGTTCCAGAACCTTGCCCCCGGGCTGACCGCCGCCCCCCAGAGCCCGCAGTTCCGCGCCGCCCTGGACGCCCTGACCCTGACGGAACTGGGCCTGGAGCTGGAAGACCGGGGGCTGGTGGACAAGCTCTTCACCGCCTACGCCACCGCCAACGGCAGCGCGGAAAGCGCCCCCATCCTGCGGCGCATCGTCACCGGCTTCGCCCAGGGCCTGGTGCCCGAAATGTTCCCGGCGGCAGACCAGGACATGGTCGAACGCATCCAGACCTTCCTCAAGGACCCCAAGCTCGCCGCCCTGCGCATCCGCTGCCCCCAGCCCCTGACCTTCGCCGCCATCGGCGCCCAACCCGTGGACTCGGACGCAGTGGCCTTCCAAGCCAAACTGGAAACCCCCCAGACCCTGGGCCAAACGAAAGCGTTCGACGCCGGGTTTTTGTTGCACAGGGGGAAGTAAGGGGAACAAGGCTGAATCAGCCCAGAGCCGCGATCAGGGCTCCGGCCTGTTTGCGGTGCATCCACAGCGTGAGCGTGTTTTCGCGGAAGCGTTGGAAGAGGAATTTCTCGTAGAAGGCGGCGGCGCGCTCGTTTTTGGCATCGACCAGGAACGCGGCCCAGGCCAGTTCGTTGCGCCAGGCCCGGCGCACGGCGTCCAGCACCAGCAGGCTGCCGATGTGCTGGCCCTGCATGGCGGTGGACACCGCCAGCCGCCCCAGGCGAATGGCCGGTACGGCTGGATAGCGCGACATTTTGCGGGCGGTCTCTTCCGGCAGGGCGGTCAGGAGGATCGACGCGGCGCACAGGGTGTAATAGCCGACGATCACCGCGGGGCTGGAACTCTCGCAGGCGGCCACCACGGTGGCGAAGCCGCGCTTCATGTCCTGCCCGGCCTGTTTGTGCAGGTAGGCGTCCAGGGCGGGTTCGCCGCAGGCAAAGCCGCTCCTGTCCAATTCCGGCGTCAGCAGCCCGAACAGCAGGCTCATGTATGGCGTATCCGCGCGGCGTACTCGGCGGCCAGCCCCTTGATGAAAGGCGTGGCTTCCGTGACCTGCTCATCCAAAAGAGCCTTGGCGAGCACTTCCTGATCCGCTACGACCAGCCGCAGGACCGCCTGCTCCGCGATGACCCTTTCCGCCTTTTCCAGCGCCGCTTCGATCAAGAAGTCCGTGCGGGTTCTGCCCTGCATGGCGGCGGCGCGGTCAATGACCTCGCGGACGGACAGGGGAATCCGGGCGTCAATCCGGGACATGGAATTTTCAGTCTGGTGTGTCATGGCAGTGCCCTCTTCCGCCTGTATACGGATTTTTTCCGTACAAGGCAAGCGGGGCGAACCGTTGCGCAGTGCTCGGCCTGCCAGGGCGAAGGCGAGGCACCTCGCCCCTGCCCCGTGGCGGGCCCGGCACCGTTGCCGCAGGGGCAATCGCCCCCCGGCGCAAAAAGGCCGCACCCTCGCGGGTGCGGCCTTTTCTTGCCGTGCGCGGCCCGGTTGCGGGCCGGGCGCGCTACTTCTTGAGCCAGGTCATCATGCCGCGCAGCTTGGCGCCGACCTTCTCGATGGGGTGTTCGGCGGTCATCTTGCGCATGGCGTGCATGGAGGCCTGCCCGGCCACGTTTTCGAGGATGAACTCCTTGGCGAAGCGGCCGTCCTGGATCTCCTGGAGCACGCGCTTCATCTCGGCCTTGGCCGCGTCGTTGACGATGCGCGGGCCGCGCGTGAAGTCGCCGTATTCGGCGGTGTCGGAGATGGAGTGGCGCATCTTGGCCAGGCCGCCCTCGTAGATCAGGTCCACGATGAGTTTCACCTCGTGCAGGCATTCGAAGTAGGCCACCTCGGGCTGGTAGCCGGCCTCCACCAGGGTCTCGAAGCCCTTCTGGATCAGCGAGGTCAGGCCGCCGCACAGCACCACCTGCTCGCCGAACAGGTCGGTCTCGGTCTCTTCCTTGAAGGTCGTCTCCATGACGCCCGAGCGCGCGCCGCCGATGCCCTTGGCGTAGGCCAGGGCGATGTCCTGGGCCTTGCCGCTGGCGTCCTGATGCACGGCCACCAGGCACGGCACGCCGCCGCCCTCGGTGTACACCCGGCGCACCAGGTGCCCCGGGCCCTTGGGGGCGACCATGACCACGTCCACATCCTTGGGCGGCACGATCTGGGTGTAGTGGATGTTGAAGCCGTGGGCGAAGAACAGCACCTTTCCGGGCGCAAGGTTCGGGGCGATGTCGTTCCTGTAGACGCTGGCCTGGGTCTGGTCCGGCAGCAGGATCATGATGCAGTCGGCCTTCTTGGCGGCCTCGGCGGCGGACAGGGGCTCGAAGCCGTGCTCCTTGGCCAGCTCGTAGTTCGCCCCGCCGGGGCGCTGGCCGATGACCACGTTCACGCCCGAGTCGCGCAGGTTCTGGGCATGGGCGTGGCCCTGGCTGCCATAGCCGATGATGGCCACGGTCTTGCCCTTGAGCAGCCCGAGGTCGGCGTCCTGGTCGTAGTAGATTTTCATCGCGTGCCTCTCCAAATCGTTGAGGGTGAAACCAAAATGCAGACGAGAAATCAGCCGCCGGAGGCTCCCCGCGCGGCTGATTTCCGTATCGGCTGATCGTTCGCTGCGCCGGGTCGGGCCCGACCGGCGCGGCGTCATTCCTACTGCATGCTCCTTTTCATGGCCACCGCGCCGGTCCTGGCAATCTCCTTGATGCCGAACCGCTGTAGTAGCGCGACGATGGCGTCCAGCTTGCCGCGGTCGCCCGTGGCCTCGATGGTCAGTTCATCGGGGGACACGTCCACCACCTTGCAGCGGAAGATGTCCACGATGCGCAGGATTTCCGCGCGCTTGTCGCCCTCGGCGCCGACCTTGGCCAGCATCATCTCGCGCTCCACGGCCACGTGGTCGTTCATGTCCACGACCTTGATGACCGTGACCAGCTTGCGCAGCTGCTTGATGATCTGCTCGATGACCACCTCCGGGGCGGAGGTGGCGATGGTCATGAGCGACACCTCGCGGTCCAGGGTCGGGCCGACGTTGAGGGTCTCGATATTGTAGCCCCGGCCGCTGAACAGCCCGGCGATCCGTGACAGGACTCCCGGCTCGTTCTCCACCAGAACGGATAACACATGTCTCATGCCCGCGCTCCTCCTAGACCAGCAGCATCTCGTGCAGCGAGGCCCCGGCAGGGACCATGGGATAGACGTTCTCCTCCTGCGAGACCACCACGTCCACGATGGTCAGCTTGCCGTTGCCGAAGGCCTGCTTGAGCACGGGCTTGACCTGGGCCGGGTCCGTGACGCGGTAGCCCTCGGCCCCGTAGGCCTGGGCGAGCTTCACGAAGTCCGGCGCCCAGTCCATGCAGGTGGCGCAGTAGTTCTTCTTGTAGAACAGCTCCTGCCACTGGCGGACCATGCCAAGGTACCCGTTGTTGAGGATGACGATCTTCACGGGCAGGTCGTAGCACATGGCGGTGGCCATTTCCTGGATGCACATCTGGATGGAGCCGTCGCCCGCCACGTCGATGACCAGCTTGTCGGGGAAGGCCACCTGCGCGCCGATGGCCGCCGGGAAGCCGTAGCCCATGGTGCCGAGCCCGCCGGAGGTCAGCAGCGTGCGGGGCTTGTGGTAGTTGTAGAACTGCGCGGCCCACATCTGGTTCTGGCCGACCTCGGTGCTGATGATGGCCTCGCCCTTGGTCAGCTCGTAGATGGTCTCCACCACGGCCTGGGGCTTGATCTCGCCCGAGTCGCCGCCGTTGTAGGTCAGCGGGTGGTCGATCTTCCAGGTCTTGAGGGTGGCGGTCCAGTCCTTGCGGGCCCGGCACAGGCCCTTGGGGTCGCTTGCGGCCTCCACCTGGGCCTTGAGGGCCACCAGCGTCTCGCGGCAGTCGGCCACGATGGGCACGTCCACGCGCACGTTCTTGCGGATGGAAGTCGGGTCCACGTCGATGTGGATGACCTTGGCGTTCGGGGCGAAGGTCGCCAGCTTGCCGGTCACGCGGTCGTCGAAGCGCGCGCCCACGGCGATGAGCAGGTCGCACTCCTGCACGGCGCGGTTGGCCGCGTAGGTGCCGTGCATCCCGAGCATGCCCAGCCACAGCGGCTCGTGCCCGGGAAAGGAGCCCAGGCCCATGAGCGTCGCCGTCACGGGCACGTTGAGCTTCTTGGCCAGCCAGGTCAGCTCGCGGTGCGAATCCGACGAAACCACGCCGCCGCCCACGTAGAACAGGGGCCGGTCGGCCTGGCAGATGGCCTCCAGCGCCCGGGCCACCTGCTTGGCGTTGGGCGTGAGGGTCGGGTTGTAGCTGCGCATGCGCACCTGGCGCGGATACTTGAACTCGGCCCTGGCCTGGATCACATCCTTGGGCAGGTCCACCAGCACGGGGCCGGGGCGCCCGGTGCGCGCCAGGTAGAAGGCCTCCTTGATGACCCCGGCCAGGCGCGTCACGTCCTTGACCAGGTAGTTGTGCTTGGTGCAGGGCCGGGTGATGCCCACGATGTCCACTTCCTGGAAGGCGTCGTTGCCGATGAGCGGCGACGGCACCTGCCCGGTGAAGATCACCACGGGGATGGAGTCCATGTAGGCGTTGGCGATGCCGGTGACGGTGTTGGTGGCGCCGGGGCCGGAGGTCACCAGGCAGACGCCGACCTTGCCCGTGGCCCGGGCGTAGCCGTCGGCTGCATGGATGGCCCCCTGCTCATGGCGCACCAGATAGTGCCTGATCTCCGGATGCCTGGGCATCTCGTCGTAGATGTCGATGACGGCCCCGCCGGGGAAGCCGAACACCGCGTCCACGCCCTCTTTCTTCAGGCTTTCGAAGAGGATCTGAGCCCCGGTGAGCTCCATGTCATTCCTCCTCGAGACGCCGGTCCAGAACCTTTTGCAGCTTGGTCTTGCCCATGAGCTTCTTCTTCTTGATTTCCTTCACCACGCGCTCCTCCTCGGGAGTGCGGTAGGTCTTCTTCTCCAGCTTTTCCAGCTGCTTTTCATAGAGGAGATGCTCTTCCCACAGGGCCTTGACTTCGGGGCTCTTGTCGGCCATCTCGGCAATCAGGTCGAGGTCCTTCTTCTCCATGGGTCCTTCTCCTTTGGTAGTTGGCGTTCGCGCTGGCCGGGCCCGTCCTCGTTCCGCTAGACGGGCCACGGCAGTGACGTTTCTGCCGCTATGAGCAGCGTCTTCTCGCGGCTTTTCTCGCCGCTTGCGATGCTGACGCCGCTCTTTTTCACTTGAAAGATCCGTGCCGCGAAGGCGATGAGCGCCTTGTTGGCCTTGTTTTCCACCGCCGGGGCCGCGAGGCGGATCTTCAGCCGCCCGTCGTGGACCCCGTCCACCTCGTCCTTCCTGGCGCCGGGCACCACGCGGACCAGCACCCGCCACTGTCCGGGCCCGGACCGGCTGGCATACGGCGGCGCATCGGCCCCGGGGCTAGGCACCGGCCTTGGTCAGGAACTTCAGCTTGGACTCGGCGTCGTCGAGCTTCTCCTGCTCCTCCTTGTCGGCCTCGAGCATGCGCACGTGGGCGTCGAGGATGGAGCGCAGCTTGATCTCGAACTGGGTGCGCTGCTTCTTGAGCTCCGAAATGTCGCCGTGCAGCTGGGCCAGCCGCTGGTGGGTCTGGTTCAGCATGACCTCCGCCTTCTGGTTGGCCGCATCGATGATCAGCTGGGCCTCCTTCTGGGCGTTGGCCTTCATGTCGTCCATCATGCGCTGGGTGGTCATGAGCGTGTCGCGCAGGGTGGCCTCGCGGCTCTTGTGCTCGCCCAGGGCTTCTTCCAGCGCGGCCACGCGGGCCTCCAGGGCCTCCCGGGCCTCGGCCAGGTCGCCCAGGCTCTGGGCCGTGTCCTGCAGGAAGGCGTCCACCTCCGCACAGGTGTACCCCCGGAAGGAGCGGGTGAAGATCTTGTTCAGCACGTCGATCTTGCTGACTTTCATGTCGGCTCCGCTAGAAGCGCTGGGCCAGGGCCATCAGGTTGTTCACCAGGAAGGTATCCAGGAACACCACGGCGAAGATGACCACGATGGGCGAGAGGTCGAACCCGCCGACGCGCACGAAGGGCAGCCACGTCCGCACGCGGTAGAACACCGGCTCGGTCAGGCCTCTGAGGGTTCGCACGATGGGGTTGTAGGGGTCGGGGTTGACCCAGGTCAACAGCGCGGAAGCGATGACGATCCACATGTACAGGTTCAGGGCCAGACCGAGGACTTTCGCCACCGCCAACAGGAAGTATCCCAATGCAGCCTCCTTTCACGCCGCGCCGGGGCGGCACGCGGGTACCAATTTAGTTCGCACAGACACAACAGCGAATCAAGGGAAATTTCCACGCACCACCCGGTGCGCCTCGACCCCCGGGCCTTTGCCCCGCCCGGCGAGGTGGCGCCCCAGGCACCAGAAATCGTCGATGTGCAGGTCCGCCGCCAGGGCCGGGGCCCGGTAGGCCCAGAAGCGCACCCCGGCCCCGCGCGCGGCGCGCTGGTCCAGCACCGTATCGCCCACGAAGGCCACCTGCCCCGCCGTGGCGCGCCAGCGGCCCAGGATGCGCCGCAGCCCGTCGGGCGCAGGCTTGGGCGCCACGTCGCGCGCGGTGACCACGGGTTCGAAGAAATGGTCCAGGCCGAAGGTGTCCAGCACCAGTTCCATGGTCGTGGTACGGTTGGTGAACACCCCCAGGCGCAGGCCCGCACCCCGCGCGGCGTCCAGCATGTGCGCCAGCCCGGGGGCCGGGCGCATGAGGTGGATCAGCTCGCGGTAGTCCAGGGAGGCGCGCACGGCCTGGGCCTCGTCCAGCCGCCCGGCGGGGGTGATGCGCGCCACGGACTCGTTCACCGCGTGGGCGTGGACGTAGTGCTCCATCTCGGGGTCCATGGGCTCCAGGCCCAGGCCCTTGCGGATGGCGTTGTAGTAGGCCTTGTTGACCTCCCAGGAGTCGAAGAGCACCCCGTCGCAGTCGAAGACCAGCCCGGTGAGCCCCTCCAGGAAGCGGGGGTCGGTGAAATCGGTGCACAGGCGCATGGCTACTGCCCTGCCCCGGCGGCGCGCGCAAGCACCGTGCGCTCCCCGTCCAGCCAGGGGGCCTCGGCCAGGGGCCGGGTCGCGCCCATGAGCACGTAGCCCGGGCAGCGCGCCAGCAGCCAGCCCCCCGCCGGGGCTCCGGGCAGCAGGCGCGCCAGCTCCGCCCCGGCCACGGGCGCCAGGGGCACCCCGGCCTCGCGCCACGCCTCGACCACCGGCGCGGCGTCGGCGTACAGCACGGCCTGCGGGGGCAAAAGCCGCAGCATGGCCCCCAGCACGGGCTGCCACTGGGCGGGCTCGGCGTAGGCCGGCTCCTCCCCGTCATCCAGGGCCAGCCCGCCTGCGGCGGCCAGCTCGTCCATGTCCTCGGGCTCCAGGCCCAGGGTGGCGCCCAGGCGCTCCACGGCGCCCCCATGGGCGGCGCCCAGGGTGCGGACCTCGGCCAGGGCCCGCTCGCGCTCGCAGGCCAGGAGCAGCACGGCCTGGGCGCGCAGCCGCGAGGTGTCCGCGCCCGGCGCGGCTCCCTGGGGCGCGGGCCCGAGGCCCTCCAGGGCCGCCAGTTCGCCGACGATGACGCGGGTGGGGTCGCCGTAGGGGTCGGCTCCGGGGGCCTTGGCCGCGGCCTCGGCGGCGCGCAGGGCCCCGGGGGCGAACAGACCCGCGTAGCCCGTGGCCTGGGCCAGCCAGCGGGCGGCGGCCCGGGCGTCCAGGGGCAGCCCGGGCGGCAGGTAGCCCACCTCGGGAGCCAGCCCGGCGGGGAAGCCCGGGTCCAGGTGGCGCACCCCGGGCACGGCCTCGCAGCGCGAAGACGGCAACAGCTCCGGAAAATGAATCAGCATCGTCGTATCATCCATGGCGAAACCTCGTTGCGGGTTGCGGGCCGGGGGGCCGTCACGCTCCGGCCTCCGGGCAGAGCGCGAAATGCCTGCAGCGGCCCGGACACTGGGGCAGCCGCAGCAGGCACAGTTCGCCAACCGCGTTGGCGCATCCGGTGGCGGAGCCGCCGCCCCGGCGGAACTCCGCGCAGTCCGGCGCCTGGGCCACCAGACGCTCCACGCGGCGCTCCCAGAGCCCGGCGGCGCTGGCGGCCTCCAGGCGGAACGCCTCGGCCCGCAGCAGGAAGTCGTCGTAGCACGCCTCCCACTGCAGCAGGACGCGGCACTGCCAGCTGCGGTTGTAGCCCGGGTTGCGCCGCTCCTCGAAGAGGCAGCGCCCCCCGGCGAAATGGCGGCATTCGTTTCCCGGCAGGCGCCGGATGGGTGCAGTCATGATCGTCGCGCGGTCGTGGTCTGCGGGCGGGCGGGCCGCGCCCGGATTCCCGGGCGCCCCCGGCGGCCCGGAGGGGGGAATCCTCCCACATTCTCCTAAAATAGCAAGCCGCTTTTTCCCGCGCCGACCCGGGCGCGCCTTGACCTGCCCCCGGGGCGAGTGTATACGCCAACCAACACCCAAGTGGAGGTCTCACCCATGATGTTCGGCACCCCGGGCTTTGGCGAATTGATCATAATTCTGCTCATCGTGCTGGTGATCTTCGGCGCCAAGAAGCTGCCCGAGATCGGCGGCGGGCTGGGCAAGGCCATCAGCAACTTCAAGAAGGCGACCACCCAGCCCGACGAGATAGACGTGACCCCCAAGGCCAAGGACGAAACCGAGGAGAAGAAGAAGGACTAGCGGCCCCGCGCCCCGCCTTCTGCTTTCCCCGCACCTTGCGACGGACGAAAAAACCCGGCAGCCCTCTGGCTGCCGGGTTTTTCCGTCCGCATGCCCCGCGGAGCCCCGGGGCGCGCGGCTCAGTCCTCCTGGCTGGGGAACAGCGCCAGCCCGCGCATGACGTAGCTCACCCCGGTAAACACCGTCAGGATGCTGATGAGCGCCACCACGCCCAGCTCCACCCGGGGCACGGCGAACCACTGCGCCTGCCCCGCCAGGACAATGAACAGGAAGGCCAGCTGGGCCGTGGTGTTGACCTTGCTCAGGGGGCTGGGGCGGATGGTGGCGCGCACGTCCACGCCCCAGAAATGCAGCACCCCCAGCCCGCCGACGATGATCACGTCGCGGCTGATAACCAGCACCACCAGCCAGTCGGGCGCCCAGCCCACGATGCCCAGGCACAAGAACCCGGTGACGATGAGCACCTTGTCGGCCAGGGGGTCGAGCATGGCCCCCAGGCGGGTGCGCTGGTGCAGGATGCGCGCCAGGGCGCCGTCCAGAGCGTCGGTCACCCCGGCCAGGGTGAACACCAGCAGCGCCAGTTGCACATGCCCGGCGATGAAGCTCATCACGAAGACCGGGGTGAGCAGAATCCTGAACACCGTCAGGATGTTGGGGATGGTCCAGTTGTTCTCGCGCTGCACCGGGGGCCTCGGTCAGAGGGGCAAGGGTTTGCAGCAGTGGCGCGGGAATTGCCCTCGCGCCGCACCGGGGGCCTCGGTCAGGGGCTGGTGCGGCCCGGCAGGCCTTCCCAGGTCAGCCCGCGCCCGGGCAGGGTCTGCTCCAGTTTGCGGGCCAGGGCGTCGGGGCTCAGGGAGCGCACGGTCCAGACTCCGGCCACGCCCTCGGGCAGCAGCAGCACCCGCACCAGGGAACGGCTTTCCACCAGCCCGTCCCAGGAGCCCAGCTCGGCGTCGAAGGCCTTGACGCCGTCGGTGGACGACCAGCCGCGCACCGTCAGCGGCACCTGGTCCACCACTCCGGCACCGGCCCCGGGGCCGGAAAAATAGTGCCCCCACAGCTCGAACCAGACCGTGGCCAGGTCGGCGCCCGTGGCGGCCCAGGTCTGGCCGCCCTGCTCCAGGCGCCCGCCCCAGCCCGCCGACGGGCCGTCGGAGGACAGGGTCAGCAGCGGCGTCGCGCCCCGGCGCACCGTCAGGCCCGAAAGCTCCTGAAGCCGGGCGACCTCGTCCAGGGCACCGCCCGCCCCGCTGGCCAGGGCCAAGTCGTACTCGCGGGCGCCGCGCACGGTGTAATAGGTGCCCATGCGTTGCAGGGTCCGCTTGAGGGCCGGGCGGTTGACCGTCACGTCCAGGCGCAGGACCGAGCCCCCCCCGGGGGCGGCCATGGCGGCCCCCGGCCCGGCCTGGGCCGAACCGGCCTCGGCGTAGCTCTGCACATAGTCCGCCGCGCGCGGCAGCAGGTACTGGCGCAACAGCTCCTGGCGCGGCACGGACAGCGCGCCGGGCAACAGGTCCAGGGCCTCGGCCAGCACGGCGTTGCGGAAAGCGGCCTCGCGGGCCTGCTCGCGGGTGTGCGGGCCGTCGCCCTCGCCGCCGGGGGCCCACGGCACCTCGACCACCCGGGCCGGGGCAAGGCTCCAGGACAGCGCCACGGCCAGGGCCGCGACGCAACAGGCCATCAGGAAACGGGGGATTCGTGCGCTGCTCATGATGCTCGCCAGTACACCCTTTGCCCGCAAAAGGGAACCCGCCCCGCAGGGCCTCAGTCGAGCACCAGCAGCACCCGGGCCTGGGCCAGCAGCCGGGCGGCTTCGGGCAGGGCCAGCAGCCCCTCGGCCGCCTCGTCGGGCAGCACGAGGTCCGTGCGGCCCGGGCCGCTGGCCGCGCGGGCCCTGAGCACCAGGGGGTTGCCCGCCACGCGCGAATGGGCGACGGCCGTGCCCGGGTCGCGGACATAGACGGCCAGCCCGCTGCCCACGGCCAGCTCGCGGCTGACGGACCCCGGGCCGTACAGTTCGCGGCCCTGGCCGTCCACCAGGCGCGGCACAAGGGCCGGGCGCGCGCCCAGGCCCCGGGCGTCCACCACCAGTCCGGTGTACGGCGCCATGGGTTCGGCGGGCGGGGCATCGGCCTCCGGCCCCGGGGTGGCGCCCGGTTCGGCCCCGGGGGCCGGGGCGGCACCGGGGGCGGGCTGTGCCTGGGCGGCGGCCCCGGCCCTGGCCCCGAAGCGCGAGGCCGGGGGCAGCAGCGCGTCGGCCAGCGCCCCGCGCAGCCCCAGGTCCACCGTGACCACCACCGGGCCATCGGGCAGCGGGGCCGCGTCCACGAGGTGCGAGTTCTGCACCAGCCCCTGCACGCGCGCGGCCACGCGCCCATCGGCGTTCATGGCCATGCACACCGTGCTGGCGGAGTCGATCTGCATGTCGCACAGCAGGCCGAACAGGCTGCGCCGGGCGGTCATGGTCGCCGCGCGCCGGGCCAGGGCCTGGGCCTGCTCCTGGCCGTCCACCCCCGCCGGGGCCACGCCCTGGCCCCGGGCCGTGACCGTCCCGGCCTCCCAGTCGATGACCCCGGCGGGGGACTGCTCCTGGTAGGGCCCCTGCGGCACGGGCAGGCCGGCGGCGGGCGGCGCCGCGAACCCGGGCGCCGGGGGCGCGGGCAGGGCGGGAGCGGGCGCCGGGGGCGCAGGCAGGGAGAGCGCCGGAACGGGCGCGGGGGGCGCGGGTTCGGCGGCGGGGGGCTGCTGCCCCCGGGCGCCCCCGGCCTGGGCCAGCAGGACGGACAGGGCGAAAACACAGGCCAGGGCGGCCCGCAGGACGCTGGGCATGGCGATGCTCCTCGGGTAGTGGCACGACGCGGTGCGCGGGGCCCGCTGCGGAGCCCGCGCCGCGCCCTGTTCTCGCAACGATTTCCCGGGAGTGCAAGCACAACCCGCGCCGGGCGCTCCGGAACTTTGCCCCGGCGGGCGCAAGGCCCGGACCCTGGCCAGCGGACCGGGGCACCCCGGCCTTGCCACGGACGCGGGAAATGCCCATCATGGGCAGCACAACCCTGAGTGCGGCATGGAGGCAACCTGTGGATTGGCTGATCCTGGTTCTCGGGCTGACGGTCCTGCTCATCGGAGCGGAGCTGCTGGTGCGCGGCGCCTCGCGCCTGGCCCTGGCCGCCGGGCTCTCGCCCCTGGTCACGGGGCTGACCGTGGTCGCCCTGGGCACCAGCGCGCCGGAGCTGTTCGTCAGCGTGGGCGCGGGGTTGGAAGGCCGCTTCGCCCTGGCGACGGGCAACGTGCTGGGCAGCAATATCTTCAACGTCTTCGCCGTGCTGGGCATTTCGGCCTGCATCGCGCCCCTGGCCGTGGAGCGCGAGGTGGTGCGCTTCGACGTGCCGGTGATGATCGCCGCGTCCCTGGCCTGCTGGCTGGCCCTGGCCGACGGCGCGCTGGCGCCGTGGGAATGCGCCCTGCTCCTGGCGGGCATGGCCCTCTACACCCTGACCCTGCTGCGCCGCAGCACCCTGGGCCCGGGCGCCCTGCCCGAAATGGTCCTCGAAACGGCGCCCCCGCCGCCGCGCGGGGCCAAGGCCCTGACCCTGGCCGGGCTGATGGCGGCGGGCGGCATCGCTCTGCTCGGCCTGGGGGCCAACGCCTTCGTGGGCGCGGCGGCGGCCCTGGCGGCGGACATGGGCGTGTCCGAGGCGCTCATCGGCGCCACGGTGGCCGCCGCAGGCACCTCGCTGCCCGAGCTGGCAACCTCGGCCTTGGCGGCCTTCAAGGGCGAACGCGACCTGGCCGTGGGCAACGTGGTGGGCAGCAACCTGTTCAACATCCTGGTGGTGCTGGCTGCCGCAGGGCTGGCCGCCCCGGCGGGCACCGCCGTGCTGCCGCCCCAGGCGGCCTTCGACCTGCCGGTGATGGTCGCCGCCGCCCTGGTCTGCCTGCCGGTGTTCGTCACCGGCGCGACCATCAGCCGTGCCGAGGGCCTGCTGTTCACCCTCTTCTTCGGGGCCTATCTGGCCGCGCGCATCGCCATGGACCTCGGCCAGGGCTGGGGGCTGGCCGTGCAGGAGCACGCCCTGGCCACGGCCCTGGCGGCCACGGGGCTGGTCTACATCCTGGCCCTGGGGCAGAGCCTGGGCGCCCTGCATACCCTGGAGGCCGGAACGCGCCAGGCCCTGCGCAAGATCGCGGTGCTGGCCGCAGGCACGCTGGTGCTCCTGGCGGGGGTGGTCATGCTGGTCACCCCCGGCCCGGGGCTGGCGGCCATGGCCCTGGGGCTGGTCATCCTGGCCAGCGAATTCGCCTGGGCCCGGGCCCTGCTGGAGCGCCTCAAGGCCCGCTGGGCCATGCTGCGCGCGCGGATCAAGGGCCCGAAGGGCGATTCCTGAGCCCCCAACGCGCCCGCAGGCCGCAGCCCGGGCCCTCCCGGCCCACCCGCACGGCAACAGCCTAAATTTGCAGACTTTTTAAAATATCCTAATGATTATCCAGACTTTCTGAAGCCCCGGAAAGGCCTTTCCCGGGGTCGCAGTCGCCCGGGAAGCCCCGCGCGGCGCGCACCAGGGATGCATCCAGCGTCCCGGAGCTTCAGGCGTCCAGGAAACGCCGCGCGGCGGCGATCATGGCCGCGTGCTCCCCGGGGCGGTGCCAGGCGATGTCCGCGTCGGCGCGAAACCAGGTCAACTGGCGCTTGGCGTAGGCCCGGGTGTTGGCGCCCCACTGCCGTACGCACTGCTCCAGGTCCAGCTCGCCGCGCAGGTGGGCCAGGCATTCGGCGCAGCCGATGCCCGTCCAGCCCGGGGCCGCGGGGTCGGCGTTCACGGCCATGGCCGCCCGGGCCTCGTCCAGGGCCCCGGCGTCGAGCATCAGCCCGATGCGCCGCACGAGGTGCGGCGTCAGTTCGTCCAGGTCCAGCCCCACACCGAGCTTGAGCACGCGCAGGTCGCGCGGGGGCGGGGTCAGGGCCTGCCACTGCGACAGCGGCCTGCCCGAGGCCAGAAAAACCTCCACCCCGCGCATGACGCGCTGGCTGTCGTTGGGGTGCAGGCGCGCGGCCAGGGCCGGGTCCATGCCCGCAAGGTCGGCGTGCAGGGCGGGCGCGCCACGCCGCGCGCAGTCCTCGCGCACGCCCCGGCGCACGGCCTCGGGGATGTCGGGGATCGGCGCCATGGGTTGCAGCAGCCAGCGCAGGTACAGCCCCGTGCCGCCCACCAGGATGGGCACCCGCCCCCGGGCGCGGACCCCGGCCACGGTCTCCAGGGCCAGTTCGGCGTAGGCGGCGGCGGTCATGGTCTGGGTCAGGCCCAAGAGGCCGTAGAGCAGGTGCGGGCAGCGGGCGCGCTCCCCGGGGGTCGGCTGGGCGGTGATGACGGGAAAATCGGCGTAGAGCTGGCGCGAGTCGAAGTTGACCACCTCGCCGCCCAGGGCCTCGGCCAGGGCGATGCCCGCCCCGGTCTTGCCCGCGCCCGTGGGGCCGGGCACGCAGATCAGGGCGGTGCTCATGGGGGTCCGGGGTTCTCCTGGCGCTGGCGCTCCAGCTCGGCGAACTTCTTGTAGACCTCGGGCACCAGCGCGTTGGGGATCAGGCCCTGGATGTTCCCGCCGTGGCGCGCGGCCTCCTTGATGATCGAGGAGCTGATGTACATCCATTTGTAGTCGGTCATCAAAAACACGGTCTCGATGTCGCGGTGCAGGCGGCGGTTCATCAGCGCGAGCTGGAACTCGTACTCGAAGTCGGACACCGCGCGCATGCCGCGCAGCACGGCCCCGGCGCCCCGGCGCGCCACGTAGTCCACCAACAGCCCGGTGAAGCTGTCCACCTGCACGCGGGGCTCGCCCTTGAAGACCTCGCGGATCATGGCCACCCGCTCGTCCAGGGTGAACAGCGGGGTCTTGCCCGAGTCGCGGGCCACGGCCACCACCACGGTCTGGAACAGCTTGAGCCCCCGGCGCACGATGGAAACATGCCCGTTGGTCAGCGGGTCGAAGCTGCCGGGATAGATCGCCGTCACGCAGCAGAGCTTGTCCATGCCACAATCCTCGTCTGCCCGTAGGTTTTGTCGGTCAGCGGCGCAAGCGCCGGGTGCGCGGCGCCGGGGTCCAGCCCCAGCCGGGCCTCGACCTCGGCCAGCACCACGGCGCCGGGCGCCACCCAGCCGTTTGCCAGGGCCAGGTCCAGGGCGGGCAGCAGCAGGCCCTGGCCGTAGGGCGGGTCGATGAACACCAGCCCGAAGGGCGCCTCGGGCCGGGCCTTGAGCAGGGCGAAGAGGTCCGCCGCATGGACCCGGGCGCGCTCCGGCCCCAGGCCCAGATCCTTCAGGGTGCCCTGGATGGCCAGGGCGGCCTTGCGGTTCTTCTCCACGAAGGCGGCGAACGCCGCCCCGCGCGACAGGGCTTCCAGGGCCAGGCTGCCCGTGCCCGCGAACAGGTCGAGCACGCGCAGCCCGGGCCAGAGCACGCCCCGGGCCTCGAGCATGGAGAACACCGCCTGGCGGACCTTGGAGGTCGCCGGGCGATACCCCGGGCCGGACACCGAGCGCACCTCGCGCCCGCCGAACTGGCCGCTGATCAGGCGCATCACGCCTCGGAAACCAGGGTCATCAGGTTCTTGTTGATCTCCAGCAGCCGGTCGCGCAGTTCGGTCTGGTCCAGCCAGGGGCGGCCCTCGATGGCCTCCTGGCGCCCGCGCAGGTTGGCGAGCTGGGCCTCGGTCTGCCCGAGCAGGAAGGCCCAGTCGATGCGCGGGGTGGCGGCTTCCTTGTCCACCACGGCCTCCAGGGGCTGGCCGGGAACCATGGTGCAGACTTCCAGGTAGTCCGGGATATGCACGTCCAGCCCGAAGCGCTCGCGGATCAGCTTGGCCAGGATGCGCTGCTTCATCTGCTCGCCGTGGACCAGGAAGACCTTCATCTTGCGCGAGGTGAAGTGCGTGAGCCAGGCCAGAATCTCGCTCTGCCCGGCGTGGGCCGAAAAGCCGCCGATGGTGAACACCTTGGCCTTGACCGCGATGTCCTCGCCGAACAGGCGGATGGTCTGGGCGCCGTCCACGATCTTGCGGCCCGGGGTGCCCCGGCCCTGGTAGCCCACAAAGACCACCGCCGCCCCCGGGCGCCAGAGGTTGTGGCGCAGGTGGTGCTTGATGCGCCCCGCGTTGCACATGCCGCTGGCCGAGATGACGATGGCCGGGCCGCCGCGCTCGTTGATGGCCTGGGAATCGGTGGTGGACAGGGTGTACTTGAGGTTGGGCAGCTTGAGCGGGTCGTCGCCGTTGCGGATCATCTCGTTGGTCTGATGATCGAAGTACTTCGGATACTTGCGGAAGACCTCCGTGGCCCGGATGGCCATGGGGCTGTCCACGAACACGGGCATGTCTTCGGGCAGGCGGCCTTCGCGGCGCAGCAGGTTCAGGCTGTAGAGCACCTCCTGGGTGCGCTCCACGGCGAAGGCCGGGATGATGACCTTCTCCTTGTTGCCGTAAGCGTAGGCGATGGCCTGGGCCAGCTCGTCGCGGCTGGTGGACTCGTCCTTGTGGTCGCGGTCGCCGTAGGTGGACTCGATGAACAGGTAGTCGGCGTCCTTGATGATGGCCGGGTCCTGAAGCAGGAGCTGGTCGGGCCGACCCAGGTCGCCGGAGAACACGGCCTTGAAGCCGCCGCCGTTCTCCTTGACGCTCAGCTCGATGAAGGCCGAGCCCAGGATGTGCCCGGCGTCGCGATAGTTGACGGTCATGCCCGGGAAGGGCTCGAAGGCCGTGTCGTACTCCACGGTGCGGATGAGCTCCACGGCGCGGCGGGCGTCGGCCACGGTATACAGCGGGGTGGTCAGCTCCGTGCCGTAGCGCTGGCGCTTGCGGTTGCGCCATTCGGCTTCCATCTCCTGAATGTGGGCGCTGTCTTCGAGCATGATCTCCAGCAGGTCGCGGGTGGGCGGGGTGCAGTAGATGGCCCCCGAGAAGCCCTCCTTGACCATGCGCGGCAGCAGGCCGGAGTGGTCGATGTGCGCGTGGGTGACGAGGAAGAACTCCACGTCCTTGGGTTTGTATTTCCAGGTGTCGTAGTTGCGTTTCTCCATCTCGGCGTTGCCCTGGTGCATGCCGCAGTCCACCGCGAAGCGGTGCCCGGCGGTCTCCATCATGTGGCAGGAGCCGGTCACGGTTTGCGCGGCGCCGAGAAACTGAATTTTCATGCAGGGTTCTCCTTGGATTGGGGGGCCCGGGCGGCGGCGGGGTGGTTCCCTCGCGGGGAAAAACAGGCTATCAGGGCCGGGCGAACCATTTCCTTTACCCAACGCGGACCAGTCCTGTAAAGAATCTCATGCTCCCCAAGGAGGGGCCCGTGCCCGACAAGAAGCAGTTTCTCATCGACGAGCTGTCCATGCGCGAATCCTGGCGGCTGTTCAAGATCATGGCCGAGGTCGTGGACGGCTTCGACGCCATGAGCGAGATATCCAACGGCGTGTCCATCTTCGGCTCGGCGCGCGTCAAGCCCGAAGACCCGCTCTACAAGGACACCGAAGAGATCGCCGCCAAGCTGGTGCAGGCGGGCTTCTCGGTCATTTCCGGCGGCGGGCCGGGGCTCATGAAAGCCGCCAACAAGGGCGCCTTCGAGGCCGGGGGCGAGTCCGTGGGCCTGCACATCCACCTGCCCTTCGAGCAGGCCACCAACGAGTACCTGACCACCAAGGTCGATTTCCGCTACTTCTTCGTGCGCAAGCTGATGTTCGTGAAGTACGCCACGGCCTACGTGGCCATGCCCGGCGGCTTCGGCACCCTGGACGAGCTGTTCGAGGCCCTGGTGCTCATCCAGACCCGGCGCATCAAGCACTTCCCCATCGTGCTGTACAAGAGCGCGTACTGGGGCGGGCTGCTGGACTGGCTCAAGGAGCGCATGGTGGCCGACGGCTTCGCGGGCGAGGCCGACCTGGACCTCATCACCGTGCGCGACACGCCCGACGAGGTGGTCTCCTACATCAAGCGCCACGTCATCGTGTAGCACCGGCGGCGGACCCGGGCCCGGCCCGGCGAAGGCGGAGTCTCCATGCGCAGGCAGACCAGGGCCACCCTCTACGGCCTGGCCACGGTGCTCTTGTGGTCCACCGTGGCCTCGGCCTTCAAGCTCTCTTTGCGGGTCATGGACCCGTTGCAGCTGCTGCTGTGGTCCTGCGTCTTTTCCCTGGCCACGCTGCTGCTCATCCTGGCGGCCCAGGGGCGCCTGGGGCTGCTCGCGGCCATGGGCCGCCGCCAGTGGCTGGTGTCCGCCGGGCTGGGGTTCATGAACCCCTTCCTCTACTATGTGGTGCTGTTTTCGGCCTACGACCTGCTGCCCGCCCAGCAGGCCCAGCCCCTGAACTACACCTGGGCCGTGACCCTGTCGCTGCTCTCGGTGCCGCTGCTGGGCCAGCGCCTGGGGGGGCGCCAGGTGGCGGCGCTGCTGGTCAGCTACGCGGGGGTGGTCTGCATCGCCACCCAGGGCGAGCCCCTGGCCCTGCGCTTCACCAGCCCCCTGGGCGTGGGGCTGGCCCTGGGCAGCACGGTGATCTGGGCGCTGTACTGGATCCTCAACACCCGCGACACGCGCGACCCCGTGGCCGGGCTGGCGGCCAACTTCGCCTGGGGCACGCTCTACGTGCTGGCGGCCACCCTGGTGTTCTCCGACCCTGTGGTGACCGACTGGCGGGCCCTGGCCGGGGCGGCCTACGTGGGCGTGTTCGAGATGGGCGTAACCTTCGTGCTCTGGCTCACGGCCCTGCGCCTGTCGGAGAGCACGGCCAAGGTCGGCAACCTGATCTTCCTGTCGCCCTTCCTGTCGCTGTTCCTCATCAGCACCCTGGTGGGCGAGGCCATCCTGCCCTCGACCCTGGCCGGGCTCGGGCTCATCGTGGCGGGCATCGCCCTGCAACAGACGGGGGGACGCCGCACCGGGGCCTGAGCCCGGCGTTGTGGGCCGCGCCGGTTTCTGGTACCAAGGCGGGCCGAACGACCTTTCACCGCAACAAGGACCGTCATGAAAATCGCCATCACCACCTCGTCCTTCGCCGCCTACGGCTCCGAGCCGCTGGACCTGCTGGCCCGGGCGGGCGTGGACATCGTGACCAACCCCCACGGCCGCAAGCTGCGCCCCGAGGAGACCGTGGCCCTGCTGGCGGGCTGCGCGGGCGTGGTCGCCGGGACGGAAGACCTGGGCGCCGCCGTGCTCGCCCAGCTGCCGGAGCTTACGGCCATCTCGCGCTGCGGCGTGGGCCTGGACAACGTGGACCTGGCCTGGTGCGAGGCCCACGGCGTGGCCGTACTCAGCACGCCCCAGGGCCCGACCCTGGCCGTGGCCGAGCTGACCCTGGGCCTGATCCTGGACCTGCTGCGCAACGTCTCGCGCATGGACCGCGAGCTGCGCGCCAGCACGTGGAAGAAGCGCATGGGCTGGCAGCTGGCGGGCAAGCGCGTGGGCGTGATCGGCTACGGGCGCATCGGCCGCGCCACAGGCGAGCTGCTGCGTGCGGTGGGCTGCGAGGTGGCCAGCTTCGACCCCCGGCCCACCTGCCCCACCACGCCCTGCCTGCCGCTCTACAACCTGCTGGCCTGGGCCGACATCGTGACCCTGCACTGCTCCAAGCCCGAGGGCGGCTGCGCGGTCCTTGGCGCCGCCGAGCTGGCGCGGATGCGCCCGGGCTCCTGGCTGGTGAACTGCGGGCGCGGCGGGCTGGTGGACGAAGACGCGCTGTTCGCGGCCCTGGACTCGGGCCACCTGGCAGGCGCGGCGGTGGACTGCTTCAACCAGGAGCCCTACACCGGGCCCCTGCGCGGGCTGGACACCGTGATCCTGACCCCGCACATCGGCTCCTACGCCCGCGAGGGCCGGGTGCGCATGGAGGCCGACGCCGTGCGCAACCTGCTGACCGCCCTGGGGGCACAGCCATGACCGCCACCGCACGGGGCTCGGCCCTGGACGTCATCGTCTTCGACTTCGACGGCGTGATCCTGAATTCCATGCCCCTGAAGACCACGACCTTCGGGCGGCTCTTCGAGGACCTCGGCCCCGAGGCTTCGGCCTACGTCCGGGCCTACCACGTCGAGCACGCCGGGGTGTCGCGCTACGTCAAGTTCGAGCATTTCTACCAGAAATTCCATGGCCGCTCCGTGACGCCCGAGGAATCCGCCGCCCTGGACCGGCGCTTCGCCGAGCTGGCCATGCAGGAGCTGTTGCGCACCCCGACCCTGCCCGGCGCGCGCGAATTCCTGGAGGCCCACCACGCCACCTGGCCGCTGTACGTGGCCTCGGGCGCGCCGCAGTACGAGCTGGACGCCGTGCTGGGGGCCATGGGCCTGGCCCGCTGCTTCAAGGCCATCTGCGGCGCGCCGCCCGCCAAGGCCGAGGTGCTGCGCCGCATCGTCCAGGCCGAGGGCGCGGACCCCGCGCGGGTGCTGATGATCGGCGACGCAAACACGGACCTGGCCGCCGCGCGGGCCGTGGGCACGCGCTTCCTGGGCGTGGGGCCCTTCCCCGAGCCCGTGGTCTGGATGGCGGACCTCACGGGCCTGCCCGGATACATCGCAAGCCTGGGCTGAACGGGAGCGCCCGGGCGCAGCCGCCGTCCCGGCCCTCCCCGCCCCTGAAGAACTATGAACATCGCCTTCGTCAACGCCACACGCCGCTTCGGCGGGGTCAAGGCCTGGACCCTGGACCTGTGCCGCGCCCTGGACGCCCGGGGCCACACGACCTGGATCTTCGCCCGCCCCGGCCCGTTCCTGGACCGCGCCCTGGCCCTGGGCCTCAACGCGCGCCCGGGCTGGTTCGGCTTCGACTACAACCCCGTGAGCGTGTGGCGCTTCGCGCGCTTCCTGCGGGCCAACGCCGTGGACGCCCTGGTGGCCAACGTCGGCAAGGACCTGCGCATCGCCGGGGTGGCCGCGCGGCTTACGGGGGTGCCGGTGGTGCACCGCGTGGGCCTGCCGCGCGACATGCGCGACACGCCCAAGGTCCGCCGCACGCACCGCTTCACGCGCCCGGCCCTGCTGGTGCCCTGCCAGGACATCAAGGACGGCCTGCTGGCCGAAATGAGCTTCCTGCGCCCCGGGGAGATCACCGTCATCCCCACGGGCAAGGCCCCGGCGCCGCAGGCCCCGCCCGCCCCGCGCAGGCCCCGGGCCATCGCCGTCACCAGCCAGCTCAACCCCGACAAGGGCCACGCCGACCTGTTGCGCGCCCTGCGCCTGCTCACCGACCAGGGCCGCGACGTGCGGCTGCATGTGGCGGGCACGGGCTGCGACGAGGCGGCCCTCAAGGCCCTGGCCCAGAGCCTGGACCTGGCCGGGCGCGTCACCTGGCACGGCTTTGTGGCCGACGTGGGCACGGTGCTGGACCAGGCCGACATCTTCTGCCTGCCGTCCCTGTCCGAAGGGCTGCCCAACACGCTGCTGGAGGCCATGGCCCGGGGCTTGGCGCCCGTGGCCCGCGATGTGGGCGGCATCAGCGAGGCCTGGCCCGGGCACCTGCCGCCCCTGGACCGGACCCTGGTGCCCGTGGCCCGGGGGCCCGAGGGGCTGGCCCAGGCCCTGGACGCCCTGCTGGGGCTGGACGACGCGGCCCTGGGCGCCCTGCGCGCCGGGGTCTGGCAGTGGTTTTCCGCCGTGCATTCCCTGGAGGCCCGGGCCACGCAATTCGAGCACTTCATCCGGGAGATGCGCAGGCCATGAGCCCCGACACCACCGCCGCACCCACCGCCCGCATCGACCTGGACCCCGCCCGCGTGCGGCGCATCCTGGTCTGCCAGCTGCGCCAGATCGGCGACGTGCTGCTGGCCACCCCGGCCATCCACCTGCTGCGCCAGCGCTTTCCGCAAGCCGAAATCGACCTGCTCACCGAGGCCAAGGCCGTGGCAGTGGTGGCGGGCAACCCGGACATCGCGCGCGTCCACGCCGTGGACCGCAAGGCCCACCGCGACCTGCGCGCGCAGCTGCGCTTCTACCTGGACGTGGCCAAAAACCGCTACGATCTGGTGGTGGATTTCCAGCAGCTGCCGCGCATCCGCTGGGTGGTGGCCCTGGCGCGGCTCTTCCCGCCCCCGGGCGGGCCCCAGGTGCGCCTGTCGTACAGCGCGCCGTGGTACAACGGCTGGCTGTACACGCACACCGTGCGCCCCCTGGGCGGCTACGCGGCCATGACCAAGGCCAGCGTGCTGCGGCCCCTGGGCATCGCCTGGAACGGCGAGGCGCCGCGCCTGCACCTCGCACCCGAGGAGCTGGCCGGGGCCGACGCCATCCTGGCCGAGCACGGCATCGGCCCGCAGCATACCCTCATCACCGTGGACCCCACCCACCGCCGCGACACCCGGCGCTGGCCCGCCGCGCACTTCGGGCGGCTCGTGGCCCTGGCTGCGGCCCACAATCCGGCCCTGCGCTTCCTGGTGCTCTACGGCCCGGGCGAGCGGCCCGACGCCGAGGCCGTGGCCGCCGCAGCGGGCAGCCCGGCCTGCGTGGTCACCGGGCGGATGCTCACCCTGCGCGAGATGGCCGCCTGTATCGCCCGGGCCCGGCTGCACCTGGGCAACTGCTCGGCGCCCCGGCACATGGCCGTGGCCGTGGGCACCCCGACCCTGACCGTGCTCGGCTCCACCAGCCCGGCCTGGACCTTCCCGGGGCCGGACCACGCCGACCTGCGCCTGGGCCTGGACTGCCAGCCCTGCAACGAGAACACCTGCCCCCTGGGGTACACCCGCTGCCTGACGGACCTGGCCCCCGAGGCCGTGCTGCCCGCGCTCCTGGCCCGCCTGGGGCAGCCCGAGGGAGGCAAGGCCCCATGCGCCTGATCTTCCTGACCTCGTCCTCGTCGCTGTCGGGCGGCACGCGCCAGGCCATGTACCTGGCCCGGGGCCTGTGCGGACGCGGGCACGAGCTGGCCTTCTTCGTGCCCCACGACGCGCAGATCGCCGACCTGGACCAGGACCTGGACTGGCGGCGCCTGCCGCCCCGGCCCGGGGACTGGCGCGCCGCCGTGGCCGCGGCCCTGCCGCCCCGGGGCGAGCCCTGCATCGTCCACGCCTTCCACAACCGGGCCAACAAGGCCCTGGCCTGGTGGAGCCTTTTCTGGCGCGCCCGGGGCTGCGTGTGCCTGGGCTACCGGGGCGTGGTCTACCGGCCCGGCAACCCCCTGCCATACTGGTCGCCGGGCATGGACTGTTTCACGGTCAACTCCCGGGCCTGCGCGCGGGTGCTGCGCTCGGTGGGCCTGTCCGCCCGGCGCACGGCGGTGGTGCCCAACGGCATCCCCCGGGCGCGCGTCGTGCCGCAAACCCCGCGCGACGCCATGCGCGCGGCCCTGGGCATCGCCCCGGGGCAGCTGGTGCTGGGCTCGGTGGCGGGCGACAAGCCGGTCAAGGGCGTGGAGCATCTGCTGCGCGGCTTCGCCCTGGCCGTGGGCCAGGGCCTGGAAGCGCGACTGGTGGTGGTCGGGGCGCGGGCCGGGCGCTGGGACGCCCTGGCCGCCGAACTGGGCGTGGCCGGGCGCGTGGCCTTCACCGGGCGCGTGGAAAACGTGGCCGACCATCTCCAGGTCATGGACGTCTTCTTCCTGCCCTCGCTCTCGGAAAGCATGCCCAACGTGCTGCTGGAGGCGCTGTTCTTCGGGTTGCCTGTGGTAGGCTCCGACGTGGGCGGGGTGCCCGAGCTCATCGACGACAACGGGCTGCTGGTGCCGCCCGCCGACCCCGGGGCCATCGCCCGGGCCATGGCCAAGCTGGCGGCGGACCCGGAACTGCGCCGCGTGTTCGGGCGCGCCAGCGCGGCCAAGGCCGGGGGCTTCACCCTGGAAACCAAGCTGGCCAACAGCGTGACCGTCTACAACGAGCTGCTGGCCCGGCGCGGGTTCGCCGCGCGCGTCTAGCCCCGGGCGGCAGCCGCCGCCCGCGCCCCGCTCGGCCAGCCTGCGGGGCGGCCTGCCCCGGCGCCCGGCGGCCCTGCTCCCCGGGCCGCGACGACAAAGGCCCCGCCCCCCGGTGAACCGGGGCCGGGGCCTTCGCGCGTCGCGACACAACAAAAAAGAAAGGAATCCGGCTGGCTAGGCCTGGGTCTCCCCGTCGGCAAACACGCGGCCCGTGCCGCCGCAAGCCTGGCAGGAGCACGGAGCCTCGTCGGGCACCGGCGAGCTGAACCAGGCCCGGCCCCCGCAGTACGGGCAGGGCACGGACGCAATGGGCTTGCCGGGACGCTGCCCTGCGGGCGCAGAGCCCCGGGCCTTCTCTTTCACCTTGGCGGTCTGCATGGCGCCTCCTTCTGGTGCTGCATGGTCCCCGGGCCGCAGCGCGGCCCGAGATGATCCATAGCAGATCGCCGCAGGCTGTCAAAACGGACCGGGAAAAACGGCGGCCCGTCACCCTTTCCGATGCCGCAGCAGGGGCGGCGGGCGTTTTCCGTTCCGAAAGAAAACCGCCCCCGGGGCCGGGGGCGGCAAAAAAAGCGCAACAAATTCGCAGCCGAGAAAATTTCTAGACCGGCCCGCCCCCCAGGCCCAGCACGGGCCACAGCCTGGCCGCCGCCGCCGCCAGCCCGAAGCGCTCCACCACCTTGGCCCGGGCCCGGGCAGCCATGCGCGCGCGCAGGGCCGGATCGCGCACCAGGTCGGCCACGTAGCGCGCGAAATCCGCCGCATTCCCGGCCAGGAAGCCGTCGCGGCCATGGGTCACGATCTCGCGGTTGAAGCCCACGTCCGAGGCCACGGGCACGGCCCCGCAGGCCATGTATTGCAGCAGCTTGAAGCCGCATTTGCCGCGGGTGTATTCGTCGTCGGTCAGCGGCATCAGGCCGATGTCCATGGCCTGGAGGCGGGGGATTTCCGTCTCCGGGGTCCAGCGCTCGCAGCTTCCCGCCAGCCCCGGCGGCAGGTCGATGCTCCCGTCGGACACCACCGACAGGCGCAGCTCCCCGGCCAGGGGCGCCAGGGCCTCGAAGATGGGCGGCAGGAAGAACAGGTTGCACGAGGTGCCCATCCAGCCCACCACCGGCGGGCCGGGCGCGCGCTGCGGGCCGGGGACGTAGGCGTCGCTGTCCAGGGGCGTGGGCAGCACGGCCACCCGCCGGGCCACGGCGCGGACCTTGTCGGCCAGAAACGTGTTGCCCGCCACCACGGCGTCCACCCCGGCGCACACGCGCAGCAGGCGCTCCAGCTCCCCGGGGGCCTCGCCGCCGCCGCAGGCGCCCTGCCCCGGGTGCGCGGCCCACAGGGCGTCGTCGAAGTCGAAGACCAGCCGCCCGGCCCGGCGGCGCAACAGCCCCAGCTCCAGGGGCGAAACGAGCTTTTTTTGCAGCACCACCACCGGCGTGCGCCGCAGCCCCGCGAAAAACGCCGCGCGGGCCAGGGCCGTCTTGGGGTAGCGCCGCCAGGCGGCGTCCACGCCCACGGCCCGGGCGGCCTCCACGAAGGGCAGCACCCGGAAGCGCACGCTGGGCAGGGTGGGCCCGGCCTGGGTCAGGAAGAGCAGTTGCGGCACGGCGCTGGCCCGCTCGCAGGCCGCCCCGAAATGGCGCCTGCCGCGTCGGGCGAAAAACCCAGGCCCGCGCGCCGGTCTTGCCACGCGTCGGCCCTGGACTCTTTTCGCGCCTTGCAGCTCACCATGTCTGAACGGCCTGGAAAAAGGAATGGTTCAACAGTCACCTAGAGGAAATCCGGGTCCACGGCGGCGCGGCCGTTGGCAGTCATCACCTTGAAGAAGCGCACCCCGCGCTCGTCCACGGGCACGATGGGAAAATCCTTGCCGCAGGCATCGCAGCGGACCATGGCTGGCTGCGTGGGCGACACCAGGGGCACCTCGCGCGAGCAGAACGGGCAGGGATAGAAGCAGATGATCTCCATGCCCGAGGGCTTGACCGGGGTCAGCGGCTTGCGTTTCTCGCCCATGGGCTACTCCTGCTCCTGGATGAGGCTTGTGCCGGTCATGCCCGCCGGGCGTGCCACGCCCCACAGGCCGAGGATGGTCGGGGCGATGTCGCCCAGCACCCCGCCCGCGCGCAGCCGCACGGCGGGCCGCGCCCCCGGCTGCCCCGGCTCCACCAGCACGAAGGGCACCTTGTTGCGGCTGTGGGCCGTCTGCGGGCCGCCATGTTCGTCGAGCATTTCCTCGGCATTGCCGTGGTCGGCAGTGACCATGACCCGGTATCCGGCGGCGCGGGCGGCCTCCAGGATTCGCGCCACGCAGCCGTCCACGGCGCGGGCCGCCGCGCACACGGCGGGAATGACCCCGGTGTGGCCGACCATGTCCAGGTTGGCCAGGTTGCAGGCCACGAAGGGATACGTCCCCCCGGCCAGGGCCGCGCACAATTTGTCCGTGACCTCGTGCACGCTCATCTCGGGCTTCTGGTCGTAGGTGGCGACCTCGCGCGGCGAGGGCACGAGGATGCGCTCCTCGCCGGGGAAGGGCTCCTCGCGCCCGCAGTTCATGAAATAGGTGACGTGGGCGTACTTCTCGGTCTCGGCGATGCGCAGCTGCGCAAGCCCCAGGCCGGAGACGACCTCGCCCAGCACCCCGTCCAGAGGCACGGGCGGGAAGGCCACGGGCAGCGGGAAGGCCGCCTCGTAGCGCGTCATGGTCGTCACGTCCAGGCGGGGGAAGCGCTGGCGCTCGAAGCCCTCGAAGCCCTCGTCGAACAGGGCGCGCACGATCTGCCGGGCGCGGTCGGCCCGGAAGTTGAAGAACAGCACGGCGTCGCCGTCGTCCAGGGTGGCCACGGGCTTCCCGGCGGCGTCCACCACCACGCGCGGCTTGACGAACTCGTCGGTCTCCCCGGCGGCGTAGGCCTCGGCCACAGCGGCCACCGGGTCGGCCACGGCCTGGCCCAGGCCCAGGGTCATGGCGTCGTAGGCCAGCTTGTTGCGCTCCCAGCGCTTGTCGCGGTCCATGGCCCAGTAGCGGCCCATGACCGTGGCGATGCGCCCGTGGCCCAGGGCCTCCAGCCGCGCGGCCAGTTCGACCAGGAAGCCGACGCCGCTGGTGGGCGCGGTATCGCGCCCGTCCAGGAAGGCATGGACGAAGGTCGGCGCGCCGTGGGCGCGGGCCAGCTCCAGCAGGGCGAACAGGTGCCCGGTATGGCTGTGGACCCCGCCGTCGGAGAGCAGGCCCATGAGGTGCACCCGGGCCCCGCGCGCCCGGGCCCCGGCGAAGACCTGGGCCAGCGCGGCGTTGCCCGCCAGCCCATCCTGCTCGATGGCCATGTCGATGCGCGTCATGTCCTGGTAGACGATGCGCCCGGCGCCGATGTTCATGTGCCCGACCTCGGAGTTGCCCATGAAGCCCTCGGGCAGGCCCACGGCGCGGCCCGAGCAGGTCAAAAGCGTCTGCGGGCAGGTGGCGCGTAGGGCGTCCAGGGTCGGCGTCGCGGCCTGGGCCACGGCGTTGCCCGGCGAGGCCGGGGCGTCGCCCCAGCCGTCGAGGATCAGCAGCAGGGTCGGGGTCGGGGTGGTCATGGGCGTATCCGGGTTCGGGGTTCGGGCGGCGCCGGGCTAGGCGTCCAGCCCGTCCAGGCCGTCGCTGAGGGCGTCGGCGGGCAGGGCCAGGGCCACTTCCCGGGCCTCGGCCCACAGGCCTTCGAGGTTGTAGAAGGAGCGCGAGCCGTCCTGGAACACGTGCACCAGCACGTCGTTGAGGTCCAGCAGGATCCACGATCCCGCCTGGTAGCCCTCCATGCCCAGGTAGCCGGTCTTCTCCTTGCCGCACATGTCCAGCACGTGGTCGGCCAGGGCCTGGGCGTGGCGCACGCTGCCCGCCGTGGCCAGCACGACGCCCTCGGCGATGTCGCACAGCCCGGCCACGTCCAGGGCCACGATGTTGCGGGCCTGCTTCTCGTGCAGCCAGGCGGCCACTTCGCGCATCCGGGCCTCGGTTTCCGGCCCGGTGGGGCGGGTGGGCTTGATCTTCTTGTCGGTCATCGGGTCACTCCGCTGCGAAAAAACCGGCTAGGCGCCGGAGGGGAAACGGCGCACCACCACGTCGGCGGTGCGCAGCTTGGGCACATGATGCACGCCCTGGTCGTCGCGCCAGTATTTGCAGTCGCCGTCCGGCTCCTGGTCATCCACCACCACCGTCTCGGCGGGGGCGCCCAGGGCCAGCACGAGCTGGATCTCGCAGTCCTGCGGCAGGTCCAGGGCCCGGGCCACCACGTCGCGGTTGACGGTGGCGATCATGCAACCGCCAAGGCCCAGCTCGGCGGCGCCCAGCAGGATGGTCTGGGCGGCGATGCCCACATCGGCGCGGGTCCAGGGGCCGGACTTGCCCACGCTCATCACGACCACGTAGGCCGCCGGGCGCTCGCCCTCGGCGGGGCCGGGCCAGTCCTTGAGATAGCCCGCCCAGCCCAGGGCCGGGAAGATCTCGGCGTTCTTGTCGCGCTCCGCCACCAGGGCATAGCGCAGGGGCTGCTGGTTCATGCCCGAGGCGCAGTGGCGCGTCAGACCCGCCAGCTCTTCCAGCACGGCCATGGGCACCTCGCGGGACTGGTCGAAGCGGCGGTAGCTGCGGTTGCGCTTGACGATATCGGCAAAAGGCATTGATTCCTCCTCGGGCCCGTGCGGGCCGGGGCGTTCCCTACCCCATTTCCGGGGCGGGGGCAAATCAGCGGGCCGCCAGCCAGGTGAGGGTGCCCGCCGGGTCCAGCCGGGCGGCGGGATACACGGCGCCGGCGGCCTCGCGGTCGGCCAGGATGGCGTCCAGCACGGCGCGCTTGGCCGGGCCCTGGATGAGCACCACCACGTTGCGGGCGGCGTTGATGAGCGGCAGGGTCATGGTCACGCGGGGCAGCTCGGGGTCGCCCGCAGGCTCCACGGCATGGATGAACTGCGTGCGGGCCGTCAGGGCCTGGCCGCCGGGAAACAGCGAGGCCACGTGCCCGTCGGCGCCCATGCCCAGCAGCACGCAGTCCAGGGCCTTGTCCTGGGGCTCGCCGGGGCAGTGGCGCAGGAAGAAATCGCGCACGGCGCGCTCGTACCCGGCGGCGTCGATGCCCGGGGAGAAGCCGCCGATGACCACGGGGTGGACGTTGGCCGCGGGCACGGGCACCCGGGAGAGCAGCGCCTCGCGGGCCATGCGCAGGTTGCTGTCCGGGTCGTCGGCGGGCACGGCGCGCTCGTCGGAGAAGAAGATGTGCGTGTGTTCCCAGGGCATGGCCGGGTCGGCGGCCAGCAGCTCGTAGGTTCGCCGGGGGGTGGCCCCGCCCGCCAGGGCCAGGCTGAAGAGCCCGCGCGCGGCCACGGCCTGCGCCGCCAGCGTGCCCACCAGGGCCGCCGCGTGGGCCGACAGGGCTTCCAGGTCGTCGAATTCAAGCAGATCCATGCGCGCATGCTCCTTTGGGGACAACGGGGGCGGGCTTTGGCGGGGCCCGCAACGGGCGAAACGGCCCACGCCCCGCAGTGCTGCACACTCTACCTCCGGCGACGGGAAAAGCAACCCCCGGCGGGCAGGCTTTTCCCGCCCGGGGCGGGCGCGGGGCCAGGGTCGCGGCCCGCACAGCCCCCCTGCCCCGGCGTAAGCGTCGGCGGGGCCCCCTCTCCCGGCGCAGCCCGGGCGCCCGGCGCGCGGGCAGCCGCCCCGGCCCCGCCCCCGGGCTTGACGCCGCGCCCCGCCCCGGGCAATGTAATCGATCACGCGCGGCCAGGATGCGACAACGCCCGGGCCGCCGCAGGAGCAGCCCCCGCAACATCACAGCAAGGAGCCCCGTCATGATCTTCGATGTCGAACTGGAAACCCTGCCCCGGGAGGAGCTGGAGGCGCTCCAGCTCAAGCGCCTGCAGTCGCTGGTTTCGCGCGTGTACCACAACGTGCGCTTCTACCGCCGCAAGTTCGACGAAGCGGGCATCACCCCCGCAGACATCAAGAGCCTGAAGGATCTTTCGCGCCTGCCCTTCACCATGAAACAGGACATGCGCGACCACTACCCCTTCGGCCTGTTCGCCGTGCCCAAGGACAACGTGGTGCGCATCCACGCCTCGTCGGGCACCACGGGCAAGTCCACCGTGGTCGGCTACACCAGGCGCGACGTGCGCAACTGGGCCCGGCTCATGGCCCGCAGCCTCATGGCCGCCGGGGCCACCTCGCTGGACACCGTGCACAACGCCTACGGCTACGGCCTGTTCACCGGGGGCCTGGGCGCGCACTACGGCGCCGAGGAGCTGGGCGCGACCATCGTGCCCATCTCCGGCGGCGGCACCAACCGTCAGGTGCAGCTGTTGCGCGACTTCGAGCCCACGGTAATCTGCTGCACGCCGTCGTACATGCTGGTGCTCATCGAGGCCGCCGAGCAGGCGGGCATCGACATCCGCAAACTGCCGCTGCGCATCGGCATCTTCGGCGCCGAGCCCTGGACCGACGAGATGCGCCGCGAGATCGAGGAGCGCGCCGGGCTCACGGCCATCGACATCTACGGCCTGTCGGAGATCATGGGCCCGGGCGTGGCCATCGGCTGCCACGAGGCCCAGTGCGGCCTGCACCTGTTCGAGGACCACTTCCTGCCCGAGATCATCGACCCCGAGACCGGCGAGCCCCTGCCCCCCGGCGCCACGGGCGAGCTGGTGCTGACGACCCTGACCAAGGAAGCCCAGCCGCTCATCCGCTACCGCACGCGCGACATCACCTCGCTGAACTATGTGCCCTGCAAGTGCGGGCGCACCCATGTGCGCATGCAGCGCGTCACGGGCCGCAGCGACGACATGCTCATCATCCGCGGCGTGAACGTGTTCCCCTCGCAGATCGAGTCCATCCTGCTGGAAACCGAGGGCACCGCGCCCCACTACCAGCTCATCGTGGACCGCACGGGCAACCTGGACACCCTGGAGGTGCGCGTGGAGGTCAACGAGAAGTTCTTCACCGACGAAATCAAGGGCCTGCAACGCATGGAAGGCAAGATCAAGAAGTCCATCAAGGAATTCCTGGGCGTGTCCACCAAGGTCACGCTGGTGGAGCCCAAGGGCATCGAGCGCAGCGTGGGCAAGGCCCAGCGCATCGTGGACCGGCGCAACAAGCAATAATCGTTTGACATGGCCCGGTTGCCACCCGGGCGGATATCCAGTACACCTGGGGCAATAGGCCCGGCCTTGGCCGGGCCCGCCCCTTCGCCACCGCAAGCAAGGAGACCGGCTCCCATGAAGTGCGAACAAATTTCCATTTTCCTGGAAAACCGTGCCGGGCGGCTCTCGGAAGTCACCCGCGTGCTGGCCGAGTCCCAGATCAACATCCGCGCCCTGTCCCTGGCGGACACGTCCGACTTCGGCATCCTGCGGCTCATCGTCTCGGACTTCGAGAAGGCCAAGCAGGTGCTCAAGGACAACGGCTTCACCGTGGGCCGCACCACCGTAGTCGCCGTGGAAGTGCCCGACCAGCCCGGCGGGCTGCACAACATCCTCGGCCTGCTCTCCGGCCAGGGCGTCAACGTGGAATACATGTACGCCTTCGTGCAGCAGAGCGGGAAGAACGCGGTGATGATCTTCCGCTTCGACCGCACGGATCAGGCCATCGAGATCCTGACCAAGGGCGGCCTGAAGATCATCCCCGGCGACGTGCTGTACACGATGTAGCGCCGCGACCCCGCAACGAGACACCCCGAAGCCGGGCCGCAAGGGCCCGGCTTTTCCTTGCCGCGCCCGGCCCGCCACGCCCCCGGAGGCCCGCCATGAACGCCAAGGAACGCGCCGGACTGCGCCGCCGCATGGAAGAGGAAATCACCACCCTGCGCGAGACCATCGCCGCCCTGGAAACCCAGGTCGATCCCGTGGCGCCCGACGCCGCCGTGGGGCGGCTCTCGCGCCTGGACACCATGCAGAGCCAGGCCATCGCGGGGGCCTCGCTGACCAACTCGCGCCGCCGCCTGCTGCGCCTGGAGCTGGCGGTCCGCCGGGTGGACGAGGCGGATTTCGGCCTGTGCGAGGACTGCGGCGAGCCCATCCCCGTGGCCCGGCTGCTGGCCATGCCCGAAAGCACGCTGTGCGTGCGCTGCGCGCAGTAGCCCGGGCCCGGAGCCGGGGCGCCAGGGCCGGGCAGCCGCCCGGGAGCGCCGGACGCCAGCACCCCGCAGGAAACCCCGCCCGGCACCGCCAGCGCCACAGCCGCCGACGCAACACGGGCGCGGCACCGGCGCCGCGCCCGCGAAATCCCGCAGCGCTGCATTTCCCCGTTGCAGAAGCCGCCGCAGTCATGTTTTAAAGGCAGACGATCGCCCACGGGCGCGCGCCCGTTCCACGCCACCCCCAACCCAAGGCAGGTCCACCATGCGCCTCCTGCTGGCCATATTCCTTCCCTTCGCGGTGTTCTTCACCATCGGCAGGCCCATCGCGGGCATCATCTGCCTGCTTTTGCAGATCACGCTGCTGGGCTGGATTCCGGCGGCCTTCTGGGCCGTCTACGCCCTGGGCGAATACAGGACGGACAAGAAGATCGAGCAGTTGCAGGGCGGCAGGCGGCCCTAGGGGCAGGGGCGCGCAAAGGCGCCCTTTCGCGGGCCGTTCGGAGCTGGCAGGCCACGCCACGCACCCGCGCCGCCACCCGGACCCCAGGGGCCAGGAGGCCTTCCATGCAGACGCCTACGGCAATCGGCACCCCGCCCTGGACGCGCGACGACCTGCTGGCCGAGCTGGACGCCTTCGCCGCGCTCTATGCCCGCCGCCCGGTCCGCGACAACCAGGGCGGCATGAAGGCCCCGCACATGTTCGCGACCTGGTGCATGGTCCGCAGGCTGGCGCCGGACCTGATCATCGAGAGCGGAGTCTGGCGCGGCCAGGGCACTTGGCTGCTGGAGCAGGCCTGTCCCGGGGCGCGCCTGGTCTGCATCGACGTGAACCTGCGCAACCGCGCCTACATCTCCCCCCGGGCCACCTACTCCGACCAGGATTTCGCCACCCAGCACTGGCCCCAGGCCACCGCCCGCTCCCTGGTCTTCTTCGACGACCACCAGGACGCCGTGGCGCGGCTGGACCAGTGCCGCCGGGCAGGGCTGCGGCACCTGATCTTCGAGGACAACTACCCCCCCGGCCAGGGCGACTGCCGCAGCCTGAAGCAGGCCTTCGCCCAGGGCGGCGCGGCGGCGGAAGCCCTGGCCGGGCAGTTCGACATCTACGCCGAATTCCCCCCGGTCTTCCAGACCGCCGCCACGCGCTGGAACACCCCCTGGCCCCCCACCCCAGCCCCCCTGCTCACCACGCCAGGCACCCCCGCCCAGCAGGTTTTCCTGGACGAGGCGCAGTCGTATACGTGGATCTGCTACGCGCGGTTGCGGTGAGGGGGCGGCGAGGGAACGGTTGCCATAAGCCAACGGGGCAAGGACGACACTGCGGCGCCCAAGGGGCTACACGGCGGGCTGGCGCCGCTGCCCCGGCAGTGCCGGAGCGGGTGCAGGCGAAAGCCCCGAAAGGCTAGGGTCGCCCCACAAAGAGAATGGGCCCCGGATACTCGCGCAGGGCGCTGTCGGACGTGAGCAGGTGGATGCCCTCGGCCTTGGCCTGGGCCAGGAGCATCCTGTCGAAGGGGTCCTTGTGGAGCGGCGGCAGGTCGGCGACCGCCAGGGCGTGCAGGCTGGTGATGGGCAATTCCTGATACCCGCTGTCCAGGAGCCCGCGCCTGAGCACTTCGGGTTCGACCCTGAAATCGCTCCTGCCCAGCCCCTTCTTTATGCCGATTTCCCAGATGCTGGCCGGGCTGAAATACAGCGTGTTGCCGCCGTCCACCACCAGCGCCTCGGCCTGGGGCGGCAACGTCCCCGCCGCCGCCCACAGCAGCATGTGCGTATCCAGGAGCAGCTTCATTCCGCCCCCTCGAACAGGCCCCGAATTTCCTCGCCGCCCATGGAATCGAAGTCGTCCGGCACCTCCACCCGCCCCTTGAGAAACCCGACCCGCCGGGCCGGGTCCGGCGGCGGCGCATAAGCGCTCACCGTCACCATAGGCTTGCCGGACTTGGCAATAACAAACGCCTCCCCGCCAACCGCCTTCTCGATCAGCCTGGAGAGATTCGTCTTGGCTTCATGGATATTGACCTGCTGCATGGGGAGCCTCCCGGAGTGGACTAAGTCCAGGACTAAGTTTATTCATGGGGGCACGTTTGTCAAGACAGGGATATGAGCAGCCGAGAGAGTTCGCCCACACAACTACAAGAATACGAACTATGAGAACACCCTTCTTGACCTAAAAGCATCTGGAGTTTTACTTAAAATGTAATTCCTGTCCCACCACCTCTTTGTAAGCCGGGGAAAAGGAATATTCCCAATTGAATTAAATGGCTCTATGTCTTCAGGGTATGAATCAAGCCGTGATTTTATAGCCGAATAACCAGAAATAGAGGTCATGTATTCCTTCTCCCAAATTTCTGATAAATGCCCGCCTGCAGGGACTTCAAGAAGGCCCATCCTGGCAAGAGACCATACAAACCCATTCAAATTATTTGACAATTCCATGCAAGCCACATCTCCATTCATCCCAACACAATTCCACCCCAAAAGCCAATAGGGGAACACCTCTTCTTTCTCTTGATAAATATATACAATGAAACATGTAACAGCCTCGGCAAAAGCAGCAGGACCAACTTCCTCAAGATCTCTATATATTGAATGATCTCTCCTTTTTGGATGCGTAATCTCTCCTCTCAAGACGTTACAACTATCTATTGTAGACATATACATATCTGGGATATGCACTTCTCTACCACATATAACCGATGGCCATTTCATTTTTTTTACATTAAAACTCGTTTTCCTTAGATGCTTAAATATTTCGTCCTCACTAGTTAGTTCATTTTCCATTACATTTCGCATCATTTTATTAAGAAATGACTCAATAACACCAATACCAAAATACAAGCACCCCATTAAATGGTGATGCCTAGAAAAATCATCACAAGATTCTGTTGAAAGGATACTCTCCTTAATCATTGAGGCATGATGACTCCACACGGGGTCAACATTCCACATCCATACTTCTCCAAGACCAGACATCAGCAGCTCCGGATAAGAGGTCATCACTCAATGTAATATGTAATAAAAAAGACACCATGAACAACACTTTCTGATAACAACTCATTACCCACTCAATAATTCACCCCCGCCCCCACGGACACACCGACACGCAAACGCCGCAAAGCAGCCCCGCGACGTGCGGCAATCCCCCGAAAACATCCCTGACCTGGGTGACGCATTTTGCGAAGTCCAGGGCTTCGTCGCGGGTGGAAAAGTGGGTGGTGGTGTTTGCGCCGCGGATGGCTCCGGCGGGGCAGGCGTCGCGGCATTTGGTGCAGCGGCCGCAGCGGTTCTTGAGCGGGGCGTCGGGACGCAGGGGGGCGTCGGTGAGCACTGTGGTCAGGCGCAGGCGCGGGCCGTGGTCGGGGCTGACCACCAGCAGGCTCTTGCCCTGCCAGCCGACCCCGGCGGCGATGGCCACGGCCTTGTGCGAGAGGTAGGAGGTCCAGCGTTCGGAGTCGAGAATCTGGCTGGCCGGGATGGGCAGGGCCTGCGCGCCGCCGGACTGGAGCAGGTTCGTCACGCGCACGGCGATGTCGTCCAGCACGGCGTTGACCCGCGTATAATGCGACGAATACAGCGGCGTGGGCCGGTCCACAATGGCGTCGAGCATGGGGTCGGACAGGCGCACGGCGATGCTCACCGCGCGCGGGAAGGCCGCCAGCAGGTCGGCGGGCTCCGTTTCCAGCCCTGCCAGCCGCGCCGTGTCGGCCACACGCAGCACCGTGGTGCCCCAGCCCCGGGCGGCCTCCCGCAACTCCGGCGCGTCCACCGGCTCCCTGTGCGCCTTGCGGCCCATGTCGTCCTCCCCGCGCCTTGCGGCGGTTGTGGCCGTTCCATGCCCTGGCAGCAGCGCCCTGCCCCGCGCGGACGGCGGCGGGCGCCGCGCCCAGCATAGCTGCCTCGCGCCCCAGGCGCAACCGCACGCGCGGCGCATCCTCGTCGATCACGCAGCCGCAGGCCCGGCTGACCGGGCGCAACGCATACGCGCGGCGCCTCCCCGGGCCACGCGCCGTTGTCGGCAGCGCCCATGAAAACCCACCGCCGCGCGTGCCCCCCCGCCAGGCGCACCCTGCCCGCCCCGGGCGCGCGCCATCCGGCGCCCCGGAGCCTGAAATCCCCGCCGCCCGCAGGGCCCGCCCCTGGCTGTCTGTTGAAAAAGCTGCCCGCCCCCCCGGCCAGGGGCACCGCTCCGCGCGGCACAGCGCACCCCACGCGAACGGCACGGCATATTCCCCTCCCCCAACCGCACAACAGCCATGCACCGCCAGACGCAAAAAAAATCCAAGCCCGACGCGCAACAAGGCAGCGCGCGGGCTTGGACTTTTTGAGCAACGCGGCAACTCGCCGTTTGCGCGCCCCTAGAACATGTCCTGCATGGAGTACAGCTGCCCGGCCCCACGGCCCGCCATCCACTTGGCGGCGCGCAGGCTGCCCCGGGCGAAGTTCTCGCGCGAATGGGCCTGATGCGTGACCTCGATGCGCTCGCCGGGGCCCATGAAGTACACGGTGTGCACGCCGACCACGTCGCCGCCGCGAATGGTCTGCACGCCGATTTCCTTCTTGGGCCGCGCGCCGATGATACCCTCGCGGCAGTAGGCGCCGACCTCGGCCAGGTCCCAGTCCCGCGCCCCGGCCAGGCATTCGGCGAGCTTGAGCGCCGTGCCGCTGGGGGCGTCCTTCTTCTGGTTGTGGTGCAGCTCGACCATTTCGATGTCGTAGCTCTCGCCCAGGGCGCGCGTCAGCTCGGGCAGCACCTTGAGCAGCACGTTCACGCCCACGCTCATGTTCGGCGACCAGAACACCGGACCCTGTGCGGCCACGGCGCGCAGCTCGGCCTGCTCCTCGGCGGACAGGCCCGTGGTGCCGATGACGATGGGGTTGCCGTGCCGGGCGCAGGTCCGCGCGTTGGCCAGGCTGACCTGCGGCGCGGTGAAGTCGATGACCACGGCCCCGGGGAACTCGGGCAGCATGGCCGCCAGCTCCGTACCGCACAGGCAGCCGTAGACGTCCAGCCCGTCCTCGCAGCCCTCGCGCTCCACGACGCCCACCAGGGTCAGCTCCGGGTCGGCGCGCACCAGCCCGGCAATGGTCGAGCCCATGCGCCCCTTGGCGCCCATGACAATGATCGAAATGCTCATGCCCTCGCTCCTTTCACGGTTGATTTTCTAGGAAATATCCAGCAAAGACCCCTGCGCGGCGCCCGGGCCGCCCGCCCCGCCCGGCGCCTGCGCCCCGCGCCCTTCCAGCAGGGCCAGGAAGCCCGCGTAGTCCGTCACGGCGACGCCCAGGGTCTGGGCCTTGTCCAGCTTGCTGCCCGCCTTCTCCCCGGCCACCAGCCAGTCCACCTTCTTCGATATGGCGCTGACCACGCGCGCCCCGGCGGCCTCGGCCAGGGCCTGGGCCTGCCCGCGCGCCACGGGCAGCGCCCCGGTGAACAGCAGCGTGCGCCCCGCCAGGGGCTGGCTGGCCGGGTCGGCCTCGGGCCGGGGCGCGGCCACGGGCCACAGCCCGGCCTCGCGCAGCCGCCCCAGCAGGCGCTGGTTGTTCTCGTTGCGGAAAAAGGCGCGGATGGCCCCGGCCACCTCGGGGCCGATGTCGTCCAGGGCGGTCAGGTCCTCCACCGTGGCCCGGCCCAGGGCGTCCAGGTCCGTGAAGGCCGCCGCCAGGGTCCGCGCCGTGCGCTCGCCCACATGGCGGATGCCCAGGGCGGCGATGAGCGCCTCCAGGCTCGCGGCCTCGCGCGCGCGCGCAATGGCCGCCACCACGTTCTCGGCGGATTTGACGCCCATGCGCTCCATCTGCGCCAGCACGCCCGGGCGCAGGGCGAACAGGTCCGCCGGGGACTGGACCATGCCCTGGGCCACCAGCTGCTCCACCAGCTTGCGGCCCACGCCCTGGATGTCCAGCCCGGCCTTGGACACGAAATGCACGATGCCCTGGCGCAAAACGGCCGGGCAGGACACGTTGACGCAGCGCCAGGCGACCTCGCCTTCCAGGCGGACCACCGCGCTCCGGCACACCGGGCACTCCCGGGGGAAGACGAATTCCCGCTCCGCCCCCGTGCGCGCCTCGACCACCGGGCCGACGACCTCGGGGATCACGTCGCCCGCGCGCTGCACCAGCACCGTATCGCCCACCAGCACGCCCTTGGCGCGGATTTCGTCCTCGTTGTGCAGGGTCGCGCGCGCCACCGTGACCCCGCCCACGCTCACCGGCCGCAGGTACGCCACGGGCGTGAGCACCCCGGTGCGGCCCACCTGGATCTCGATGGTTTCGAGCACCGTGCGCGCCTGGCGCGGGGGGAACTTGAGGGCCAGGGCCCAGCGCGGGGCCCGCGCCGTGAAGCCCAGGGCCTGTTGCAGGGCCAGGTCGTCCACCTTGGCCACCAGCCCGTCGATCTCGAAGGGCAGCTCGTCGCGCGCGGCGGCCATTTCCTCGTAGCGCGCGGCCACAGCCTCGGGGCTCTCGCAGCGCCCGGCCCGGGGCGGCACGCCCAGGCCCAGGCGCTCCAGCTCGGCCATGGCCTCGCCCTGGGTGGCCCAGCGTTCAAAGGCCGAGCGCGCGCCCCCGGCCCAGCGCGCCAGGCCCACGCCATAGGCCAGAAAGCGCAGGGGCCGCGCGGCGGTGATCCGCGAATCGAGCTGGCGCAGCGACCCGGCGGCGGCGTTGCGCGGGTTGGCGAAGACCTTGCCGCCCTCCTCCTCCTGGGCCTGGTTCAGGGCGTGGAAGTCGGCCTTGGCGATGACCACCTCGCCGCGCACTTCCAGCAGCTCCGGCGGCGCCTCGCCCGGGGCCGTGCGCAGGGTCAGGGGCAGGTTGCGCACGGTGCGCATGTTGGCCGTAACCACCTCGCCGGTCTCGCCGTCGCCACGGGTCAGCGCCGCCGTGAGGGCGCCGTTTTCGTAGATGACCTCCACGGCCAGCCCGTCCATCTTGGGGTCGGCCCAGAAGGCCAGTTCGGCGTCGGGCTCCAGGCGGCGCAGGCGCTCCACCCAGGCCTGCCAGTCGTCCAGGGAAAAGCCGTTGTCCAGGCTGAACATGCCCAGGGAGTGCGCGCGCTTCTCGAAGCCCTCGCGCGGGGCGCCACCCACGCGCCGGGTGGGCGAGTTGGGGTCGTCCAGTTCGGGGTGCTCGCGCTCCAGGGCCTGCAACTCGCGCAGCAGCGCGTCGTACTGGGCGTCGGTGATCTCCGGGTCGTCCAGCACATAGTAGCGGTGGTTGTGGTATTCCAGCAGGCCGCGCAGCTCCGCCACACGGGCGGCGGGGCCGGGGGCCCCGGGGGCGTCGGAAGCGTCGGTCATGGGCGGATCGTCCTCGTCTGGCCGGGCGCGGCGGGGCTACCGGGGCGGGGCGTAGCGCCGCCGCGCCGCCAGGGTCTCGCTGCGCGCCAGGGGTTTGTCGCGGCGCTCGGCGGTGTCGGGGGCCAGGTAATACAGGCCGAGCACCTCGGGCAGCAACAGGAAATTCTCGGTCCGCGCCACGCGCAGCCAGAACTCGTAGTCTCCGGCCACCTGGAAATCGCGGTCGAACCAGCCGTGGCGCGCGTGCAGGCTGGCGCGCCACATGGGCTGCGGCCCGACGTAGTTGTAGGTGAACAGGGCCTTGCGGTCAAAGGCGGGCCAGTCCGTGCGCCCGATGGGCGTGGCTTCGTCGAACCGCTGGTTGGGCGTGGCGGTGATGAGCGAGTTGGCGTAGACCAGGGCCGCATCGGGGTGGGCGTCCAGGGCGGCGGCCATGCGCTCCAGGGCGTCGGGCCGGTGGCGGTCGTCGGCGTTGGCGTTGGTCAGGTAGCGGCCCCGGGCGGCCTTGCAGCCCCGGGTCCAGGCGGCGTAGATGCTCTCGCGGGCCTGGGTGCGAACCACCGAAACGTTCCCGTGCTCCTCGCGGCAGGCGTCGATGATGGCCGCCTCGCCCTGCTGCGTGCCGGAAATGACGGCCACGATTTCCAGGCGCGGGCCCAGGGTCTGTTCCAGCAGGTCGTCCAGGCAGCCCTGGATGAAGCGCTCGCAGTTGTAGACCGAGACGATGGCCGAGACCACCGGCTCCGCCCCGGGCGCGAACTGCGCCAGCTCCACGGTCGCCTGCTCCGTCATGCCCTGCCCGTCCGCCCCGCCCGCGCGGCTAGCTGGTGATATCCCACAGCCCTTGCAGGCCCTCGTCGCCGCCGACCACCAGCAGCATGTCGCCCGCCTGCATCACCGTCTGGGCCGGGGGGTTGAAAAGCATCTGGCCGTCCGGGCGCTTGATGGCGATGACGATGACGTTGAAGCGGTGGCGGATCTTGGAGTCGATGAGGTTCAGGCCCGCCAGTTCCGAGCGGTCGGAGATGGCCAGTTCCTCCATGGCCAGGTCCAGCCCGTTGTCCGAGCCCGTCAGCTCCAGGAAGCTCGTCACCGTGGGCCGGATCACGGACTGGGCCATGCGCACGCCACCCAGGGTGTGCGGCAGCATGACGCGGTCGGCCCCGGCGCGCTCCAGGCGGTGGATGTGCGACTCCTCGTTGGCCCGGGCCACGATGTGCAGATCGGGGTTCATCTGCCGCGCGGTGAGCGTGACGTAGACGTTGGCCGCCTCGGAGGACAGGGCCGCGATGAGCGATTTGGCGCGCTCGATGCCCGCGCGGCGCAGCATCTCGTCGTCGGTGGCGTCGCCGTGGACGAAGAGCACGTCGTCGTCCTCCATCTTGCGGGCCAGGGCGTCGTCCTTCTCCACACAGACCACGGGCAGCCCCTCGCGCACGATCTCGCGCACGGCGATGGAGCCGATGCGGCCATAGCCGCAGACGATGGTATGGCGGTGCAGTTTGTCGATGGAGCGTTGCAATCTGTGCCTCCCCCAGACGGTCTGGATGCGCCCCTCCACGAGAATCTGCGTGAAGGAGCCGATGAGAAACGCGAAGTTGCCCACCCCGAGCAGGATGAGCACGCTGGTCAGCACCATGCCCTGGTCGGACAGGGGCCGGACCTCCTCGAAGCCCACGGTGGCCAGGGTGATGAGCACCATGTAGAAGCTTTCGAGGTAGCTCCAGCCCTCCACGACCATGTAGCCGTAGACGCCGCCGAAGAAGAGCACCAGCAGGGAAAACAGCCCCGTGACCAGCGGCCACAGGGCGCCGTAGCGGCGCTGGAGCCGCAGGATCCGTGAGGCGACTCCCCCGGGTCTGTTGCGGCGGATGGCGGCGCGTTGGCGGGCGGCGGGCCTTGCGGCGGAAGGCTTCGGCATCACAGTGCCCTCATGAGTTCCCGCAGCTCGCCGATGCGATCGCGCAGGCGGGCGGCGGTTTCGAATTCCAGCTCGCGGGCGGCGGCGCGCATGTCGCGCTCCAGGCGCTTGATTTCCGCGGCCAGGGCCTTGGCGTCGCCGGGGGCCGCCGGGGCGGCCTTGGCGGCCTGCTGCTCCTGCTGGCTGGCGTACAGCGATTCCAGGATGTTTTCCAGGTCCTTGTGGATGGTGCGCGGGGTGATGCCGTGCTCCTGGTTGAACTGCGCCTGCACCGCGCGGCGCCGGGCGGTCTCGTCCATGGCTTCGCGCATGGAGCGGGTCACGCTGTCGGCGTAGAGGATGACCCGGCCCCTGGTGTTGCGCGCAGCGCGCCCGAAAGTCTGCACCAGCGAGCGCGTGCTGCGCAAAAAGCCTTCCTTGTCCGCGTCCAGAATGGCCACCAGGGTCACTTCGGGGATGTCCAGCCCCTCGCGCAGCAGGTTGATGCCCACCAGCACGTCGAAGGCGCCCTGGCGCAGGGCCTGGATGATGGCCACGCGTTCCAGGGTGTCGATGTCCGAATGCAGGTAGCGCGTGGCCACGCCCATTTTCTGGAGATATTCCGTGAGGTCCTCGGCCATGCGCTTGGTCAGGGTGGTGACCAGCACGCGCTCGCCCGCGTCGCGCCGGGCGCGGCACTCGGCCATCAGGTCGTCCACCTGGCCGCGCGTGGGGCGCACCTCCACCTCGGGGTCCACCAGCCCGGTGGGGCGGATGATCTGCTCCACCACCAGCCCCTGGGCGCGCTCCAGCTCCCAGGGCCCCGGGGTGGCCGAAACGTAGACCGTCTGGTGCTGGCGGGCCAGGAACTCCTCGAAGGTCAGGGGCCGGTTGTCCAGGGCCGAGGGCAGGCGGAAGCCGAAGTCCACCAGGGTCGTCTTGCGCGAGCGGTCGCCGTTGGACATGCCCCCGATCTGCGGCACGGCCACGTGGGATTCGTCGATGAACATCAGCGCGTCGTCGGGCAGGTAGTCCAGCAGCGTATGCGGCGGCTCGCCGGGGGCGCGCCCGTCCAGGAAGCGCGAATAGTTCTCGATGCCGTTGCAGTAGCCCAGCTCGTCGATCATCTCCAGGTCGAGCTGGGTGCGCTGGTCCAGGCGCTGGGCCTCCACGAGCATGTTGCGCTCCTGGAACCAGACCAGGCGTTCACGCAATTCGTCGCGGATATCGCCCATGGCGCGCTTGAGGTTGGCGCGGTCGGACACGTAGTGGCTGGCGGGGAAGATCAGCGTCTTGGGCACCGCGCCGAGGATTTCGCCGGTCACGGGGTCGGTCTCGGTGACGCGGTCGATCTCGTCACCGAAGAACTCGATGCGCAGGGCCTTCTGGCTGCTGTAGGCGGGCAAAAGCTCCAGCACGTCGCCCCGGATGCGGAAGGTGCCGCGGTGGAAGTCGTAGTCGTTGCGCTCGTAGTGGATTTCCACCAGCCGGTCCACCAGCCGGTCGCGCGACATGCGCTGGCCGGGCTCCAGGGGCACGACCATGCGCGAGTAGTATTCCGGCGAGCCCAGGCCGTAGATGCACGACACCGAGGCCACGATGAGCACGTCACGCCGGGTCAAGAGCGCGTGGGTGGCGCTGTGGCGCAGCTTCTCGATCTCGTCGTTGATGGACGAGTCCTTCTCGATGTAGAGGTCGGAGTGCGGCAGGTAGGCTTCGGGCTGGTAGTAGTCGTAATAGCTGACGAAATATTCCACGGCGTTGTCGGGGAACAGCTGGCGGAACTCATTGAAAAGCTGGGCGGCCAGGGTCTTGTTGGGCGCCAGGACCAGGGCCGGGCGCTGCACGGCCTCCACCACCTTGGCCATGGTGAAGGTCTTGCCCGAGCCAGTGACGCCCAGCAGCACCTGGTCGTGCACGCCCTGGCCGAGGTTGGTCACCAGCTCTTCGATGGCCCGGGGCTGGTCGCCGCAGGGCGCAAAGGGGCTCTGGATGCGGAAGGGAATGTCGTGGGAGACGTTGTCGCGCGCGGGCATGGGGCCGAACATACGCCGCCCGGGGCCGGAGGTAAACCGTTTCCCCGGGCCCGGGGCGCCCGGGGAGGCCTGCAAGGCGCGCAGCAGGATTTCCTCTTGACGGACGCTTTGATATCAAACTATCATGGGAACATGATCCATCCCACAGTCGTGAGCATGGTCGCGGCCATCCGGCGCCGGGCCAACGAATACATGCTCAGGCAACTGTCCGACCTGGGGCTGGAGGGGCTCGGGCCCTCCCACGCGGGCATCCTGGGCCGCCTGTTCCAGAACGGCGACATGGCCATGGCCGAGATCGCCGCCGCCATCCGGCGCGACAAATCCACCGTCACCACCCTGGTGCGCAAGCTCGAAGCCCTGGGCTACGTATCGCGGCGCAAGGCGCCGGGCGACGCGCGCAAGACGCTCATCTCCCTGACCCCCAAGGGCCGCGCCCTGCGCCCGGCCTACGAACGCATCTCCCGCGAGCTGACCGAGCTGGCCCTGGAGGGCTTCTCCAGCGAGGAGCGCAAGGCGCTCATGGGCCTGCTGGGCCGGGTGCGCGCCAATCTGAGCCTGCGTTGAGGCCCGCCCCGGGGCTTCACAGCGGCGCCGTTGTGGCGTAAGCAAGGGGCACTTCCGGGCCGTGCCGGGCGCCGCGCGCCCCCGCCCCGCCACCTGCGACCCCCGAGGTGCCGACATGCAGATCCACAGCGTTGCCTCCGAACGCCCCCTGCCCGCCGACCGGGCCTACGTGATGACCATGACCATCAAGACCTTCAAGGGCCGCCGCAACGTGAAGGTCCACCTCTTCCGCCCCGGCGCCGGCGAGGCCGAATACGCGGCCTACGCCTGGAACAACCTGCTGGGCGACGCCATCGAGCCCGGCCAGGACGACCCCGAGGGCAGCAAGCGCGTGCTGCTGGAGGCCTTCACCAAGGCCGAGCGCGACCAGGTGCTGGCCTACATCCAGGAGCGCTACGCCGACCGCGTGTCCGAGGCCACCGCGCGACCCATGAGCTTCCCCATCCCCAAGGGCCTGACCCCGCTCTCGGCCATCCCCGAGGGCAAGAGCATCGGCCTGGTCCGCTTCTCCGACCTGCCCAACTACCCCCTGCCCTTCCCCATGCACGGCCTCTACGACCTCTCCCAGCACGAACCGCTGCTGGAAGAGGGGTAGCGCGGGCGCCGCAACGTCAGCCCCGGGAGGGCCCCAGTGCGAATCGAATCCATCCGCCTGAAGAACTTCAAGGTCTTCAAGGATGTTCTCATTGAGGACGTTCCCCGTTTCTGCGTCTTCGTCGGCGCCAACGGCTCGGGGAAAACCACCCTGTTCGACGTGTTCGGGTTCCTGCACGACGCCCTCAAGGGCAACGTCAGGCAGGCGCTGAGCGCCCGGGGGCGCTTCAAGGAAGTGCTGAGCCGGGATGCCGAGGACCAGACCATCCTCATCGAGATCAAGTACCGCATGGACATCCTGGGCGTGGACCGGCTCGTCACCTACTCCCTGGAAATCGGTGAGACGGACGGAACCCCCGTCGTCACGCGGGAAATCCTGCGCTACAAGCGGGGACGCCACGGCGCCCCGTTCCACTTCCTCGACTTTGCCAAGGGCTCCGGATTCGTCATCAAGAACGCAGAGGACTTCAGCAAGCCCGACGAAGAACTCGATCGCGAATACCAGGATCTGGACTCCCCGGACATCCTGGCCATCAAGGGCCTGGGGCAGTTCGAGCGCTTCAAGGCGGCCAACGCCCTACGCCGCCTCATCGAGGCTTGGCACGTCTCCAACTTCCACATCAACCTGGCCCGGGGCCGCAAGGAAGCCGTTGGGGAAACCGAGCACCTCTCCGCCAGCGGCGACAACCTGCCACGCGTGGCCCAATATATCTATGAGCAGCACCGGGAAGTATTCGACGACATCCTGGCGCGCATGGCGCGCAGGGTTCCGGGGGTGGAGGCCGTCGAACCCCTGCTCATGGACGACGGCTACCTGACGCTCAAATTCCGGGACGGCTCCTTCAAGACACCCTTCCTGGACCGCTACGTCTCCGACGGCACCATCAAGATGTTCGCCTATCTCGTGCTGCTGCGCGACCCCAAGCCGCACCCGTTGCTGTGCGTCGAAGAACCGGAAAACCAGCTCTACCCGACCCTCATGTCCGAACTGGCCGAGGAATTCAGGCTCTACGCCAATGCTGGCGGGCAGGTCATGGTGTCCACCCATTCCCCGGACTTCCTCAATGCCTGCGAACTGGAGGAGGTCTTCTGGCTCGTCAAGGAGAACGGCTACACCACCGTGCGCCGAGCCAAAGACGACCCGCAGATCGCCGACTACATGGCTCTGGGCGACAAGATGGGCTACCTCTGGAAGCAGGGTTTCTTCCTTGGGGCGGACCCGCAATGAGGGAACTGGTCTTCCTGCTGGAGGAGGAGTCCGCGGCAGCCATGCTCCGGGGGCTCCTGCCCCGGCTTCTGCCAGCCGACGTGACCCCGCGGTTCGTCGTCTTCGACGGAAAGCAGGACCTGGAAAAACAACTGCACCGCAGGCTTCAGGGCTACCGCAACCCCGAGGCTCGGTTCCTGGTCATGCGCGACCAAGACGCCCATCCGGACTGCATGGCCCTCAAGGCGGGCCTGCTGGAACTGGTCGAGCGATCCGGGCGCCGGGAGACCACCCTCGTCCGCATCGCCTGCCGCGAACTGGAAAGCTTCTACCTCGCCGACCTACGAGCCGTGGAGCAGGGTTTGGGGGTCAGGAACCTCAGCAAAGAGCAAGAGAAAAAGAAATTCCGCGCTCCCGACGCCACGGGCTCGCCTTCGAAAGAACTCCAGGCCCTGACCCGCGGCGCCTACCAGAAGAAAAGCGGCTCCCGGGCCATAGGGCCGCACCTGGACCTCGAAAACACACGTTCTGCCAGCTTCCGGAACCTCGTCATCGCAATCCGCCGCCTCGCGTCCTAGTAGCCCCCCTCGCCGCCCCAGCCCTCACCCCAGCGGGTCGAACCCTTCGGGCAGGGTCCAGGCGTCGGGGGCGGGGCGGGTTGTGCGCAGGGTGGCGAGGTGGGCCAGGAAGCGGGGGCGGGGCATCTCGTAGGCGCCGAAGCGCAGCATGTGGCGGGTGGTCTGCTGGCAGTCGATGAGGCCGTAGCCCCAGCGGGCCAGCAGGCGCGCCAGGACCGCGAAGGCGGCCTTGGAGGCGTCGGGCGCGGTGTGGAACATGGATTCGCCGAAGAACATCCGGCCCAGGGCCACGCCGTAGACGCCGCCCGCCAGGGTACCGTCGGCGGCCCAGGCCTCGGCGCTGTGGGCCAGGCCCATGGCGTGCAGGCGCGTGTAGGCCTCGATCATCTCGGGCACCAGCCAGGTGCCCTGGCCCTCGGGGCGCGGGACGCTGGCGCAGGCGTGGATGACGCGGGAAAAGGCCCGGTCCAGGGTCACGGCGTAGGTCCGCCGCCGCAGGGTGCGGCGCAGGGAGCGCGGCACGTGCAGCGCCTGGGGCGGCAGCACGCAGCGCGGGTCCGGCGACCACCACAGGATGGGGTCGCCAGGGCCGTACCAGGGGAAGATGCCCAGGGCGTAGGCCCGCACCAGGCGCTCGGGGGCCAGGTCGCCGCCGAAGGCCAGCAGGCCGTCGGCCCCGGCGCGCGCCGGGTCCGGGAACCAGTCCGCCCCCGGGGGAATGAAGTCGATGGTCACGGCGCGCCCCCCGGCGGCCCCGGGGTCCGCATGGAGCACGCCCGGGCGCCGCAAGGCGATGCAGCGTCCCCGCCACGCCCGGCCAGGGCCCCGGGCGCGCCACAGGCGCGCGCCCGCTCCCGGCCCGGCCCGTGGCTCTCGGGCCGCCGCGCGCCCGCTCCGTCCGCCGCAGGCCGCGCAAACACCCCGACGCCCCGCGCCTAGCCGGGCAGGCGGAAGCGCAGTGCGCCGCCGTCCGCCGCCGCGCCCCGTCGCGGGGCCTCCACCACGGCCTCGCCGCCCGAGCGCAGGGCGCCGAAGAGCACCTCGTCGGCCAGGGGGTCTTCCACTTCCTTCTGGATCAGCCGCCCCAGGGGCCGCGCGCCGAACTGGCTGTCGTAGCCCTGGCGCGCCAGCCAGGCCCGGGCGCCCGCCGTGAGGCGGATATGCACGCGCCGCTCGGCCATGCGCTGGTTCAGCTCGGCCATGAACTTGTCCACCACGCGTTCCATGACCTCCGGCGTCAGGTTGCGGAAGGGCACCACGGCGTCCAGGCGGTTGCGGAACTCGGGGGAGAAGATCTTCTCCACGGCCTTGAGGCTCAGGTCGCTGCGGTCCTCCCCGGCCTGGGCGCCGAAGCCCATGGTCTTGCCGCTCATCTCCCAGGCCCCCGCGTTGGAGGTCATGAGCACGATGACGTGGGAGAAGTCGGCCTTGCGCCCGTTGTTGTCGGTGAGCGTGGCGTAGTCCATCACCTGGAGCAGGATGTTGAACACGTCGGGGTGGGCCTTCTCGATTTCGTCGAGCAGCAAAACGGTGTGCGGGTTCTTGCGCACGGCGTCGGTGAGCAGGCCGCCCTGGTCGAAGCCCACGTAGCCCGGGGGCGCGCCGATGAGCCGCGACACTGCGTGCTTCTCCATGTACTCGCTCATGTCGAAGCGCAGGAAGTTGACCCCCAGGCAGGCGGCGAGCTGGCGGGCCAGCTCGGTCTTGCCCACGCCCGTGGGGCCCACGAGCAGGAAGCTGCCCACGGGCCGCCCCACGGGGCGCATGCCCGCGCGCGAGCGCTTGATGGACCGCGCCAGGGCGGTCACGGCCTCGTCCTGCCCGAAGACCACGGCCTTCAGGTCGGCGTCCAGGTTGCGCAGGCGTTCGCGGTCCGAGGTGGAGATGCGCTCGGAGGGGATGCGCGCCATGCGCGCGATGACCTCCTCGATGTCCTCGGGGCGGATGGCGTCGCCCTTGCGGCGCCGGGCCCGCAGGGTGTAGGCCGCGCCCGCCTCGTCGATGACGTCGATGGCCTTGTCGGGCAGGTAGCGGTCGGCCAGGTGGCGGTCCGACAGCTCGGCGGCGGCCCGCAGGGCGCCCATGGTGTAGTGCACGCCGTGGTGTTCCTCGTAGTAGGGCCGCAGGCCCTTCAAGATCTCCACCGTATCGGCCACGCCGGGCTCGGCCACGTCGATCTTCTGGAAGCGGCGCGACAGGGCGCGGTCCTTCTCGAAGTGGTTCTTGTATTCCTCGTAGGTCGTGGAGCCGATGCAGCGCAGCTTGCCCGAGGCCAGCACGGGCTTCAAGATGTTCGAGGCGTCCATGGTGCCGCCGGTGGTGGCCCCGGCGCCGACCATGGTGTGGATCTCGTCGGCGAAGAGGATGGAGCCCGGGATGGCCAGCAGTTCCTTGATGACGCCCTTGAGCCGGGCCTCGAAGTCGCCGCGGTACTTGGTGCCCGCCAGCAGGGAGCCCATGTCCAGGGAGAAGACGCGGGTGTCCTTGAAACTTTCGGGCACGTCGCCCTGGTGGATGCGCAGGGCCAGGCCCTCGGCCAGGGCGGTCTTGCCCACGCCGGGGTCGCCCACGAAGAGCGGGTTGTTCTTGCGCCGGCGCGAAAGCACCTGCACCGTGCGGCGGATTTCCGCCTCGCGGCCGATGAGCGGGTCGATCTCGCCGCGCTGGGCGCGGGCGGAGAGGTCCACGGTGAACTGGTCGAGCATGGACCCGCCCTCGGGGGCCTCGGCGGCCTTGCCCGGGCCGGGCTGGCCCGGCAGGGGCGCGCCGGAGGGCCGCTCCCAGCCCGGGCCGGGGCCCGGGGCCCCACCCGCGCCGTGGGCGATGTATTCCAGGATGTCCAGGCGCGACACGCCGTGGGACTTCAGGAAATACACGGCGTAGGAGTCGTCCTCCTCGAACAGCGCGGCCAGCACGTCGCCCACGCGCACCTCGTCGCGCCCGGCGGACTGGATCTGCAAGATGGCCCGCTGGAGCACGCGCTGCACGCCCAGGGTCTGCACCACGTCCACGGCGGCGTCTTCGGGCAGGGTTTCCATGTGGTCGATGAAGAACCGCTCCAGCTGATGCTTCAGGCGGATGACGTTGACCCCGCAATTGACGAGGATGTCGCGCCCGCTCTCCTCCAGGAGCACCGCATAGAGCAGGTGTTCCAGGGTCAGGTATTCATGGCTGCGGCGCTTCACTTCCTTGACGGCGGAACTGAGCACTGTCTCAAGCTGCTTGGAGAGCATTTACACCTCTTCCATGGTACATTTCAGGGGGAAGCCCTCGCGGGCCGCGCGCTGGCGCACAACGGCCACCTTGGTTTCCGCCACCTCGACGGTGTAGACGCCGCATACGCCGATCCCGTCGTTGTGGACCCTGAGCATGATTTCCGTGGCCTCGGCCTCGGTCTTGCGGAACACGTCGCGCAGGATATGCACGACGAATTCCATGGTCGTGTAGTCGTCGTTGTGCAGAAGCACCTTGCATTTCCTGGGCTCGCGGACCTCGTCGTCCAGATACACCCCGGGCTCGCCGGGCCGCGAAAACGGCGTCGTCACGTCGTGGCCTCCCTCGGGTCCGCGCCCGGGGCCGCCAGGGCTCCGGGCGTCGAAGACACCTCTGCGTTGATATACAATTACGAGAAAACCGCCCCGGGGTAAAGGGGCTCGGGTCCGGCACAAGAGTTAAGGCTTGTGCGGGTCTTGTCCAGCGGGCGGGTCGCCGGGCTCCCCGGGCCCGAAGACGAAGCTGTCGTCGGCGGACAGGCCGTGGGCGGCGCGGTGGGCGCGGTTGAGTTCGTGGTAGCTGGCGGCGGAGGTGGGCAGGCCGTCCAGGCCCAGGGCCGTGGCCGTGGCGGCGATGGCCTGCGGCGGGCCCTCGATCTCCACGAACGCCCCGAAGGGCAGACGGTCCAGGCAGATGTGGCAGTCGCCCAGGGTCCACTGCTGGCGCAGCTTCTCGTACACGCAGGCCACCTCCAGCCCCAGGGCGGCCAGGGCGGTGCGCAGGGGCCCCAGGTCGGCGACCTCGGTCTCGTGCTCGCGCAGGGCCTTGAGCCCCGCCGGGGCCCCGGCCCCGGGCGGCAGCTTCACGGTCAGCAGGTTGCGCCCGTCTTCGCGCAGGCGTATGAGTATCCCGCGCGCGCGCAGGCTGCGCTCGGGGTCGTCGTAGACCTCGTTGCGCTCCCGGCGGCCGGGCTGCGGGCGCGCCCCGGCCTCGCGCAGCCTGCGGGCCACGGCGTCCAGATCGGCGCCCAGGTACTTGAGCTCGGTTTCCAGCGGCATGTGTGCGCTCCTTGCGGCCCGCCGCGCGGGCTCCCGCCGAAAGTATACCGCCCGCCGCGAAACCGCAAACGCCCCCGGAGGGCCCACGTCGTGGAAAAACTCGTCCTGCTCGGCCTGGCCGGGGCCCTGGGCGCCCTGTCGCGCTACGGGCTGGCCGGGCTGGTGCAGCGCCTGGCCGGAGGCTCGTTCCCGGCGGGCACCTTCGTGGTCAACATGGTCGGCTGCCTGCTCTTCGGGCTGGTCTGGGGCCTCGCGGAAGACCGCGCGGGCCTCGGGCCCCAGGCCCGGGCCGTGGTGCTCACGGGCTTTCTGGGCGCCTTCACCACCTTTTCCACCTTCATGTTCGAAAGCGCGGCGCTGCTGCGCTCCAGCCAATGGGCCTACGCCCTGCTGAACATCGGCGGGCAGAACCTCATCGGCCTGGCCTGCCTGCTGGCCGGGCTGGCCCTGGCCCGGCTGGTGCCGTAGGCTGCGCAAGGAGAACGCCATGAAACTGCCCACCCAGGCCGAGCGCCTGCGCATCTACACCGGCGAGAGCGACACGGCGAACGGCCGCCCGCTGCACGAGATCATCGTCGAGGAGGCCCGCCGGGCCGGGCTGGCCGGGGCCACGGTGCTGCGCGGGGTGTCGGGTTTTGGCGCCAACAGCCGGGTGCATACGGCAAAAATCCTGCGCCTGTCCGAAGACCTGCCCATGGTCACGGAAATCGTGGACGCCCCGGAGAAGATCGACGCTTTCCTGCCGCTGCTGGACGGGCTGATCCGCGAGGGGCTCGTGGTGCGCGAGCAGGTGCAGGTGCTGGTGTACCGCCACAACAACGGCAGGAAATAGGCCCGCCGGGCCTGGCTGACTGTTGAAAAAATCCTTTTTCCGGGCCGTTCAAAAAAGCTGAGAGACAAGACACGCAAAAAATCCAACCCTCGCGTATCAGGGCATATGCGAGGGTTGGATTTTTGCGCAATGCGGCAGGCCGCCAGTGCGGGGCGGCCCGCTAGCTGGCCGCGCGGCGCACCACCTCGGGGGCGATGCGCTCCAGGGGCAGGATCTTGTCCACCCCGCCCGCCTTCACGGCCTCGCCGGGCATGCCGTAGACCACGCAGGTGGCCTCGTCCTGGGCCAGGGTCTGGGCTCCGGCGTCCTTCATCTCCTTCATGCCCGCCGCGCCGTCGTCGCCCATGCCGGTCATGATCACGCCGATGACGTTGGGCCCCGCGTAGCGCGCGGCGGAGCGGAAGAGCACGTCCACGCTGGGGCGGTGGCGGCGCACCAGCGGCCCGTCCTTGAGCTCCACGTAGTAGCGCGCCCCGCTGCGCTTGAGCAGCATGTGCCGGTTGCCCGGGGCGATGAGCGCCTGACCGCGCAACACGGTGTCGTTGTCCGCCGCCTCCTTGACGGTGATGCGGCAGATGCCGTCCAGGCGCTTGGCGAAGGCGGCGGTGAACATCTCGGGCATGTGCTGGACGATGACGATGCCCGGGCAGTCCATGGGCATGGCCTCCAGGAACTCGCGCAGGGCCTCGGTGCCGCCCGTGGAGGCACCCACGGCCACCACCTTCTCGGTGGTTTGCAGGGTCATGGGCCGGGGGGCCGGGCCGGAGAGCACCGCGTCCGCCGAGAGCTTGGGTTGCACGGTCATGCGCGGGGCCGCGAGCTTGCGCAGGTTGGCCCGGGCGGCGGCCTTCACGGCGTCGGTGATGCGGATGCGCGACTCTTCCAGGAACTGGCGCGTGCCCAGGCGCGGCTTCTGGATGATGTCCACGGCGCCGTATTCCAGGGCGCGCAGCAGGGTCTCGGTGCCCTGCTCGGTCAGGGTCGAGCACATGACCACCGGGATGGGGTGCTGGGTCATGATCTTGCGCAGGAAGGTCAGCCCGTCCATGCGCGGCATTTCCACGTCCAGGGTGATGACGTCGGGCGTGACCTGCTCCATGCGCTTGGCGGCGGCGAAGGGGTCGCCCGCCGTGCCCACCACCTCGATATCCGGGTCCGCCCCCAGGATTTCGGCCATGGTGCTGCGCACCACGGCGGAATCGTCCACCACGAGCACCTTGATCTTGTCGGCCATGCTGCTCCTCCGCGCCTAGGGTTTGCGGTAGATGGTGGGCGCGGCCTGGGCCAGGGGCAGGGCCATGCCCGCCAGGCTTTCGGAATGCCCGATGAACAGGTGCCCGCCGGAGCGCAGGTTGCGGCAGAAGCGCGAGAGCAGGTCGTGCTGGGTGGGCTTGTCGAAGTAGATGATGACGTTGCGGCAGAAGATGATGTCGTGCGGCTCGCGGAAGCCGAACTCCTCCATGAAGTTCAGCCAGCGGAACTCCACACAGCGGCGCACCTCGGGCACCAGGCGCACGAGCCTGCGCGTGCGGTCCTTGCTGCGCAGGAAATACTTGCGCATGAGCGCCTCGGGCACGCCCCGGGCCTGGTCCTCGGTGTACACGGCGCCGTGGGCCTTTTGCAGCACCTGGCGCGAGATGTCCGTGGCCACGATCTCGAAGCGGAAATCGGGCCGCTCCTCGCGGAACTCGCACAGCACCATGGCCAGGGTGTAGGGCTCGGCGCCGATGGAGCAGCCCGCGCTCCACACGCGCAGCGGCCTGCCCCGGTGCCGGGCGTGCCACTCGGGCAGCACCCGCGTGCGCAGGAACTCGAAATGCCTGGGCTCGCGGAAGAAATCCGTGGTGTTGGTGGTCACCTGGTCGATGAGGTGCCCCAGCTCGGACTCCAGCCCCTGGGGGCTGAACAGGAACTCGCTGTACTGGGCGTAGTCGGCAAAGCCCAGGGCCCGCAGGCGCTTGTGCAGCCGGGCTTCGAGCATGACCTTCTTGGTGGGCGGCAGCTTGATGCCGCACTCCTTGCCGATGAATTCGGCAAAGCGCTGGAAGTCCTTGTCGGACATGGCCCGGGGCCTGCCCGGGGCCTCGGGCGCCTCGCGGTGCGTGGCCGCGCCGCCGCGCGCGGCCCCTTCCCCCGCCGTCACGCCCGGGCCTCGGCGGCGATGCGCACCAGCCGGGGCACGTCCAGGATCAGCGCCATGGAGCCGTCGCCCTTGATGGTCGCGCCCGAAAGGCCCTGCACGTCGCGGTACACGCGGCCCAGGGTCTTGATGACCGTCTGGTGCTCGCCGATGACGTGATCGACCACGATGCCCACGCGCTGGCCCTCCACGCCCGTGACCACGATCTGCTCGATCTCCGGCGGGTCGCCGGGGATGTCGAACCAGTCGCGCAGCCGCAGGTAGGGCACGATGGACCCGCGCAGGTTCATCACCTGCTGCTCGCGGCGGCGCTCCTCGGGGGTCTGGATCAGCTCCACGCACTCTTCCACCAGGGTCAGGGGCACCACGTAGAACTCGTCCTGCACCTGGACCTGGAGGCCGTCGATGATGGCCAGGGTCAGCGGCAGGCGCACGGTGATGGTCGTGCCCTCGCCCTTTTTGCTGTCCACGTCGATGGAGCCGCGCAGGGCGTCGATGCCGCGCTTGACCACGTCCATGCCCACCCCGCGGCCGGACACGCTGGTGACCTTGTGGGCCGTGGAAAAGCCCGGGGCGAAGATCAGGGCGAACAGTTCCTTGTCCGAGAGGTCGGCGTCCTTGGCGATGAGCCCGCGCTCCACGCCCTTGGCGCGCAGGGCGGCGGGGTCCATGCCCTTGCCGTCGTCGCGGATGGTGATGACCACCTCGCCGCCGGAATGCTCGGCGGACAGGAGAATCTCGCCGCAGGGGTCCTTGCCCGCAGCGCGGCGCGCGTCGGGCGGCTCCACGCCGTGGTCGATGCTGTTGCGCAAGAGGTGCACCAGCGGGTCGTTCAGGCGTTCGATGACCGTCTTGTCCAGCTCGGTCTCGGCGCCTTTGGTCCTCAGCTCGATCTGCTTGCCCAGCTCGGCGGACAGGTCGCGCACCAGGCGGCGGAACTTGGAGAAGGTCGTGCCGATGGGCAGCATGCGCACCGACAGGGTCGAGTCGCGCAGCTCGTCGGACAGGCGCTCCAGCTCCTCGGCCAGGGCGGTCAGCGCCTGGTCGCCCCGGGTGCTGACCATCTGAGAAATCTGGGCCTGGACGATGACCAGCTCGCCCACGAGGTCCACCAGGTCGTCGAGCTTGTCGGCGGCCACGCGGATGCTCGACGCCGTGGCCTGCTCGTCGCGGTCCTTGCGGATGCGGCGCACGGCGGTCTGCTCGGCCAGGGCCGACTCCACCTGCTCGCGCGAGACGACCCCGGCCTCGGTCAGCAGGTCGCCCAGGCGCGGCTGCTCGCCCAGCACGCGGCGCAGGTCGTCGGCGGCGATGTCGCCGCGCTCAACCAGAATCTCGCCCAGGCGCTTGTAGGTCGTGTCGCCCTCCAGGGCGCCCAGGGTGTCGATGACCTGGATGGTCACCTCGCAGTCATCCTCAACGAAGATGAACACGTCGCGGATGGCGTCCTCGCCCTTGTCGGTGGACAGGATCACGTCCCACCACACGTAGCAGCCCTCGGGGTCCAGCTCCGACAGGGGCGGCACCTCGCCGATATGCGCCGCCACCTGGCTCATGCCCAGCTCGCGCAGCTCGGCCAAAAGGGCCAGGGGGCTGGCCCCGCAGTGCAGGATGTCGCGCCCGGGGCGGAAGCGGATGCGGTAGGTCACGGCGTCGGCGTCGCCGGGGGTCGTGTCATCGGTGGGCTCCCCGGGCTCGGCGGGCAGCGGCGCCGCGCCCGCGGGGGCGGCCACGGCAGCGCACGGCGCACCCGAGAGCCTGCGCAGCCCGGCGATGATCTCCTTGGCCGAGGCAGACCCGGCGCGGGTGCCGGTGGTGTCGTCCAGAAGCTCCAGGATATGGTCGCGCGCGCGAAGCGTCAGGTCCAGCAGCTCGCGCGTCACGGGGATCTCGCCGCCCCGGACCTTGTCGAAGGCCGTCTCCACGTCGTGGGTGAAGGTCGCGATGTCGTCGAAGCCGAACATGGCGCCCGAGCCCTTGACGGTGTGCATGGCCCGGAACACGCGGTCGATGAGCTCCTGGTCCTGCGGGTTCTCCTCCAGTTCGAGGAGCGCGGACTCCAGCTCGCCCAGGAGGTCGTAGGCCTCCTCCTTGAACGCCTGGCGGTTGATGTCGTCCTGGGGCATGCGGCGGACCTCCCTGCCTGCTCGGCGCGCCCGGGCCGGGCGCGCGCAAAAATGCTAGCGCAGCACCTTCTTGACCACGGCCAGCAGCTGATCGGGCTTGAAGGGCTTGACGATCCAGCCCGTGGCCCCGGCGGTCTTGCCGTCCTGCTTCTTGGTGGCCTGCGACTCGGTGGTCAGCATGACGATGGGGATGAACTTGTAGGCCGCGTTGGCCCGGATGTTCTTGATCAGCGTGATGCCGTCCATGTTGGGCATGTTCAGGTCGGTGATGACCATCTTGATGGGCCCGGAGAGCTTGGCCAGGGCGTCCTTGCCGTCCGTGGCCTCGATGACGTCGTACCCGGCGTTCTTCAGCGTGAAGCTCACCATCTGCCGGACGCTGGCGGAATCGTCCACCGTCATGATCAACTGCGACATGGGCTACCCCTTTTTCCAGAAACACTGCTCGTAACTGCCAAGCGACATGCCCGCCTCGTCGGCCAGATCGGCCACCACCGGGGGCGTGCCCCGGCTGGCCGACAGGCTCCTGCCGCCCTTTGCCATTTCCGCCTGCGCCGCCACGATGAGCTGAAGGAAGGTCAGGTCCGCGCTTTCCACGGCGGTCATGTCCAGGTCCAGCTCCTCGTAGCGCTCCAGGGCCTCGGCCAGCGCCTTCTTCATGACCCCGGCGTGCTCGATGGTGCACTGGCCCGCGAAGGCCAGGGTGCCCGAGGTGCCGGTGCCGTGCAGTTCGTATGAGGCCATGGGTCCTCCCGGCGGCAAAGCCCGCCGTCCCCCCCGCGCCGGGGGGTCAGAACAGTTCGATGTTGTCCCAGTCCTCGCCGTCCTGGGCCGGGGCGCCGGGGCCGTCGTCGAACAGCTCCACCCCGCCCTCGTCCTCGTGGCGCAGGGCCCGGACGCCGGAGCCCGTGCCGAAGGCCGACTCGTGCACCACGCGCTCCACCTCCATGGTGTAGCGCGACAAAAGCTGCTTCAGGCGCTCGGGGCGCCCGGCGTCGTCGGCCACGGGCACGGCCTCGCGGCAGCGGGCCACGACCCCGGCCAGATCCTGCCCGGCGGCGTCCAGCCCGGGGCAGATGCGCCGGTCCAGGTCCACCGAGCGTGCCAGGGCGTCCACATCGGCGCCCAGGGCGCGGCAGCGCCGGGCCAGGTCGCCCATGCGCGCGGCCAGGTCGCGGTCCAGGGCGGCGAGCACCGCGCTCAGTTCCTCCTGGCTTTCGGAATAGCTGGCCAGCAGTTCGGCCTGGCGGGTGTCCGTGGCCCGGCCTTCCAGGTCGCGGGAAACATCGGCCACCGCGCGCAACACGTCGGCCACGCCCCGGGTACGGTCGCGCGCCTCCACCGACAGGCGCTGGATGGCCTGGGCCAGCACGCCCAGGGCCTTGCCCTCGTCGCCGGTATGCGCGGCCTTGATGCTGGCGTTGATGGCGATGAGCTCGATCTCCGAGCCCACCTCCTCGATGCTGCTGACAAACCGCGACATGTCCGCCACCGTGGCCGCCACCTCGCCGATGAGCGCGGCGATCTCGCGGGCCTGGCCGCCGGAGCGCTCCATGGCCCGGACCACGCGGCCCGTGCTGCGGGCCACGCGGGCGAACACCGTGCCCTCGCCCTGGTCCCCGGCGGCGGTGATGCTCTCCAGGTCGGACAAAAGCTCCCCGGCCTGGCCGGAAATGCCGGCAAGCCCGTCGCGCAGGCCCTGCACGGCGGAGCCGAAACGCCGCGAGGCGTTTTCGAGCTGCGACACCTGGAGCTCGGACACGTCGGCCATCCAGCCCACCAGGTCGCGCCAGCAGGCCCGGGCCTGCCCCGCCTGCGCCCCATCGCCGGGCGCCTCGCCGGGGCCGTCTTCGGGCTCGGGGCAGGCGCGCTGCCCGGCCTGCGCGACCATGTCGCGCAGGGCTTCCTCCACATGCTCCACCTGCTGGCGGACGATGTCGTGGAACTGGAGCGAGGCCACGACCTCGGCCACGCTGGCGCCCACGGCCCGCGAACGGCGGGTGATGCCCTCCGTCACCTCACGGGCCTTTTCCATGAGCGTGGTCAGGGTCTGGAAGGCCTCGGCGATGTCCTCGCCCATGGCCTGGGCCTCGCGGGCCTGCTCCTGGCCCAGGGCCATGGTGCGCCCGCGCGCGGTCTGCACCAGGGTGGCCAGCCCCCGCGATTTCTCGGCGATCATCCCGGAATCCTGGACGATCTTCCCGGCCAGGGCTTCCACGTCGTCGGCCAGGGTGCTGAAGCCCAGGCCCTGGTCGCCCAGGCGCGCGCTCTCGATGCGCGTGGACACACCCAGCATCTGCAAGGTGCGGATGATGCGCCCGAATTCGCCGATCTGCTGGTCCAGGCTGGCGATGAGCTCGCCGGTGCGGGCCAGGGCCAGGGCGTCCTGGGCGACGGCCTCGGCGCCGGTGGCCGCGCCCAGGCCCGCGAGCTCGGACTCCAGGCGCTGCGTGCCCTGGGCGATATCGTCCCCGGCGCACAGGGCGGCCAGCTCGGCGGCGCTGTCGGAAATGGCGGAAGATTGGGTGGTGTATTCCATGAGCCGTGCACCCAGCGCCAGGAACTCCTCCTCACGGCTCTGGATGAGGGAGTCGAGGCGTTTGCCCAGGGTGCGCATCGTCGCGGCGGCGGCATCGACGAGGGTCGAGAGGGCGGCATTGCCGCCGGAGGCCGTGCTGTGTTCGCTCATGTCCTTGGTTGAGGCCCGGATGTGTCCGGCGACGACCGGCAAGCCCGCCGCCATTGCTGGACAGTGGAGAAGTCTACGGGGAAACCCTTGCCGAATCAAGCCCTTTCACGGAAAAACCGAACCCCGCTCCCTAGGCGAAAAAAGCCCCGTGCCGCACCGCGCCGAAAAGCGGCCCGCGACGGCCCTAGCAGGTGAACTCGCCGTTTTCGTAGATCACGCGCCGCCGCCCGCCGCTCAGGTGGGCGGTGACGGTCTTGGGCCCGGTGTTCACCAGGTCCCAGTGCAGGGCCGAGGTGTTGAAGCCCAGGTCGCGGCGGCGCTCCGGGGTCAGATCGTCCTGGTCGCCCGCGTAGGTGGAAGGATACGAGGCGCCCAGGGCCACGTGGCAGTTGCCGTTGGCGCCGCCGTAGTTCTCGTCGAACAGGGTCATGGCCATGAAGCGGTCGATGGCCGAGAAGCGCCGGTCCGTCAGCGAGAATTCGCCGAGCTTGTCCGAGCCGTCGTCCATGGCGATCTGGTCGCGCAAAAAGCGCTCGCCTTCCTCGGCCTGGGCGCGCACCACCCGCCCGCCCTCGAACCACAACCGCGCGCCGCGCACGAGGTTGCCGCTGCGAAACGTGGGCTGGTCGGCGTAGTAGACCCCGCGCGTGCCGCGCCAGTCGGGCGAAAGATACAGCTCGAAGCTGGGGATGTTGTGGCCCGTCAGGCCCAACCAGCGCCGGGACTGCCCGGGCGTGACCACGAGATCGACCCCGGCGGACTCCACGTGCAGCTGCGTGGCCTCCAGGCCGTCCAGCCAGGCGCGCAGCTCGCGCATGCGCTCCAGGGCCTCCTGCCAGCGGGCCACGGGGTCGGGGTCGTCCAGGTGGCAGGCCCGGACGATCTGGGCGGCGTAGTCCTCAAGGCTCAGGCCCGCCCTGGCGGCCAGCTCGGCGGTGGGCCACAGGCACAGCGTCCAGGAAAAGACGCCCTGCTGCTCGCGCCGCTCCAGGATGTCGCGCAGGGGCTTTTTCGCCCGCGACACCGAGGCGATGCGCGCGGGGTCGATGCCCGCCAGATGGGTCAGCGCGTCGGGCGCCAGCAGGTGCACCGAGGCGCCCAGGGCCGCGTGCAGCTCGGCGCTGCCCGGGGCCACGAAGCCCAGCTGGGCGTCGTCGGCGGCTTCGAAGAAATCCAGCTCCATGCCCGGGGTGCGGTTCAGGCGGTGCAGGGTGTGCAGGCCCCGGTCCACCAGCCGCGCGGCCACGGCGCGGGCCAGATCCAGCGCGGCGATGTCGAAGCGCACCAGGGCGATGTCGCCCCGGCGCAGGGGGGCGGGGCGCGAGGCGTCCAGCGCCCAGACCAGCACGTCGGCGTAGCGTTCGAGCACGAGGGGGGAGAACATGGGGCTCCGTCGGGGCGTGGGGGGATGCGGGGCGGACTAGACCTGGAGGCTGCGCACCAGGCCCAGCAGATGCTCAGAGGCGATCATGCTGCGCCGGGGCAGGTCGAGGATGGTCGGGTACTGCCCGCCCACCTGGGTGGACCACATGTAGGACGCGGCGGTGGCGTCGGCCACGGTGAACTGCATCCCGTTCTGGGCCTTGTCCTGAAGCGCGGCCTTGGTCAGCCGGGGGCCGCTGTTGGTGACCACCGACTCGGAGTTCACGCTGGGTGCCTGCATGGAGATGGCTGGCATGGTCTTCTCTCTTGTCCCTGGAGTTTGTCCGATGACCGGATCATGCCATGGCGGCGCGCAAAACGCAATGCATCATCGCATGATTCGGGCGTCAGCCCGCAGAGGCGCACGGGGCAGGCCAAGAGCCACAAGACTCTTGAATTTTTTGTTGCGCGGGCGTACATGGTTCATTATGGATGGAAGGCCCGGGTTCAGGGCATGATGCATCCAGCATTCGCGCCTGGGGGGGCCAGCACGGGAATGCACCCATCATCCTTATCTCGCAGGAGTGTTCCATGAAGAAGCACCTCTTGGTCGCTGCGGCTGTGATCCTGGCCTTCGGCCTTGCGGCCTGCACGGGCCCCATGTCCTCCAAAACCAACCGCCTGCACATGCAGCAGATTTCCCTGGGCATGACCGAGGCCCAGGTGGTCGAGGTCATGGGCCAGCCCGCGTTCAAGGACCTCTTCCAGGCTGGCGACATGAACCGGCAGACCTGGTGGTACTTCACCAACGAGATGGGCGGCAAGGCCTTTGCCGGGTCGGTGAGCTACTACACCGTGACCCGTCAGGACTGCACCCCGCTGGTCTTCCGCGACGGCGTGCTGGTGGCCAGCGGCCGCTACGAGAGGCTCGTCTACTAGCGCGCACAGCGCCCGTGGCGCGCGGCGCGCGACGCGCAGTGCGCGGGCCGCGCGCATCCCGGGGGCCCCGGCGGGCGGCTCCCGGCCTTTCGGCCCGCCGGGCGCCCGGCCCGGCCCGGCTGCCATGCCCACGGCCCGCCCGAGGGTTTCCACCCATGCGCACCCCCCTCCCCGCCCCGGGCAACGCGACGCACCCGCCAGGGCCCGCCAGGGCCCTGGCGGCGCTCGTGGCGTTTTGCTGCGCGTTGTGGGCCTGCTCCGGGCCCGCCCCGGCCCTGCGGCCCCTGGCACCCGGCGCCGTGATCCTGGCCCTGGGCGACAGCCTGACCTACGGCACCGGCGCCCCCGGCCAGGGCTACCCCGAGCGCCTGGCCGAGCTGACGGGCCTGCGGGTGGTCAACGCGGGGGTGCCCGGCGAACGCGCCCGCCAGGGCCTGGCCCGGCTGCCGCACCTGCTCAAGGCCCACGCCCCGGCGCTGGTGATCCTGTGCCACGGCGGCAACGACCTGCTGCACGGCTCCTCGCGCGAGGTCCTGGGCGACGAGCTGCGGGCCATGGTCGCCCTGTGCCGCGAGGCCGGGGCCGACGTGGTGCTGCTGGGCGTGCCCAACCCCAACATCCTGCTCTCCTCCGCCCGGCTGTACGCCGACGTGGCCGCCGACACCGGCGCTCCCCTGGACAACGAGACCCTGGCCGCCATCCTGGCCAACGGGGCCCTGAAGTCCGACATGCTCCACCCCAACGCCCGCGGCTACGACCAACTGGCCCGCGCCGTCGCCGCCCTGCTGCGCCGCGAGGGCGCCCTGCCGTGAGGGAGCGCGGGGGATGAAAGTTGGGACAGCCCGAAATATTTCCCCTAAGGACGGCCCTGACACTTTCTATGCGAGTCCCCGTTCACTTGAGATTCACAAATAAAACAGCCAAATAATAACCAGCAAAGGTGACGCCTGGTATTCCCGACTGCCGTGACAAGACCATCCGCCCCCGGCACGCAAAAGTTTCTTGCTACGTTCTAGAATCTAGAATACAGAACAGCCATGAACCTGCTGCCCCAGGACGTTCTCGTCATGCTCAAGCTGGCCCTGGCGGCCCCGCAAACGTGGACCTATGACCGGGTCGCGCATGAGCTCGGCCTGAGCCCCTCCATGGTCCACAGCGCGGTCCGGCGGGCGACCCAGGCCCGGCTTTTCGACGGCCAGCTCAGGCGCCCCAGGCGCAAGGCATTGGAGGAATTCCTCGTCCACGGCGTGAAGTACGCCTACCCTGCGGACCTCGGCCCGGTGACGCGGGGGGTGCCCACGGCACTGGCCTCGCCCCTGCTCCGCGACAGGTTCGCGCACGGGGACGACGCTGCGGATATCCACGTCTGGCCGCACCCGCAGGGAGCGGCCCGGGGCGTCGCCCTCTCGCCGCTGCACAGGTCCGTGCCGAGTGTCGCCGGGCGCGACGAGACGCTGTACGCGGCCCTGGGGCTGCTCGACGCCATCCGCATCGGGCGCGCCCGCGAGCGCGACTTGGCCGCGACACTGCTGCGGGAGGTGCTGGACCGTGCGGCGCCATAGATACCAGTGCGTCGAGCGCGTGCTTGAGGTCGCGGCCCTGCTGGGCGAACTGGCCGACGAGGTGGTCTTCGTGGGGGGCGCCGCAGCGGGGTTGCTCATCAACGACCCGGCGATTCCCGAGGTCCGCCCGACCCTCGACATCGACGTCATCGTGGAAATCGGCACCCGGGGCGACTACTACCGGCTCCAGGAACGACTTCGCGCAAAAGGCTTCCGGGAAGCCCTGGGCGAAACCGTCCTGTGCCGCTTCCACCATGGCCGCATCGTCCTCGATGTCATGCCTACGGACCCGCATATCCTGGGCTTCGCCAACCGCTGGAGCGCGGACACGGCCCGTAGCGCCCAGACACTGGAAATCGACGGCGTCCGGCTGCGGGCCGCAACGCCAGCCCATTTCCTGGCCATGAAGCTGGAAGCCTTCCACGGGCGTGGGCGCGGGGATTTCATGGCCAGCCACGACATGGAAGACATCGTCGCCGTGCTGGACGGCCGTCTGGAACTCGTCGCGGAGGTCGCCGCAGCGGCAGGGAATGTCCGGGCCTATCTCGCGGAACAGTTCGCCACCCTGCTGCGTAACGAGGATTTCCTGGACGCCCTGTCCGGCCACCTGCCCGGGGATGCGGCCAGCCAGCAGCGCCTGCCCCTGCTGCTCCGGCGCCTGGAACGCCTGGCCGGGGCACGGGTCTAAGCGCTCTTTCGGCCCCCACCCTCCTCCTTTCGCCAGCAACAAGGCCCCCGCGCGGAAGTGCTCCGTGCGGGGGCCTCGTAGTCCGGGCGCTCGGGCCTGGGGTGGGCCGGGCAGTCCCGGCGCGCCCTTACGCGTGGGCCACGACCTTGCCCAGGAAGTCGCGCAGCCGGGGGTTGCGGGGGTTGGAGAAGAATTCGTGGGGCGGGCCGTCCTCCTGGATGACGCCCTGGTCCACGAAGATGACCCGGTCGGCCACCTCCTTGGCGAAGCCCATCTCGTGGGTGACCACGACCATGGTCATGCCCTCGCGGGCCAGGCGTTTCATGACTTCCAGCACTTCGCCCACCAGTTCGGGGTCCAGGGCGCTGGTGGGCTCGTCGAAGAGGATGACCTTGGGTTGCAGGGCCAGGGCGCGGGCGATGGCCACGCGCTGCTTCTGGCCGCCCGAGAGCTGCTCGGGGTAGTTGGCGGCCTTGTCGGCCAGCCCGACCTTGGCCAGCAGCTCGCGGCCCAGGGCCTCGGCCTTGTCGCGCGGCACGCCGCGCACCTTGCGCGGCCCCAGGGTCACGTTCTCCAGCACCGACATGTGCGGGAACAGGTTGAACTGCTGGAAGACCATCCCGGCCTCGGTGCGCACGAGGTTGATGTCCGTGGCCGGGTCGGTGATGTCGTGGCCGTCCACCACCACGCGGCCCGAGGTCGGGCGCTCCAGGCGGTTGATGCAGCGCAGCACCGTGGACTTGCCCGAGCCCGAGGGGCCGATGATGCACACCACCTGGCCCTTGTCCACATGCAGGGAGATGCCGCGCAGGACCTTGAGGCTGCCGAAGCTCTTGTGCAGGTTCTCGATGGTGATCACGGGCCCCTCCTAGCGCGCCACCCGCGCGGCCAGGCGCTTTTCCAGCCGGCGCAGCAGGTGGGCGATGGTCATGGTCATGCACAGGTAGACCAGGCCCACGGTGAGGTAGACCTCGAAGGCCCGGAAGTTCACGGCCACGATCTCCTGCCCGGTGCGCAGCAGCTCGCCCACGCCGATGACGGCCAAAAGCGAGGTGTCCTTCAGGCTGATGATGAACTGGTTGCCCAGGGGCGGGATCATGCGCCGGAAGGCCTGGGGCCAGATGACGTAGCGCATGGTCTGCACGCGCGTCAGGCCGATGGAGCGCCCGGCCTCGAACTGGCCGATGTTGATGGACTGCACGGCGCCGCGCACGATCTCGGCGATGTAGGCCCCGGAGTTGATGGCGATGACGATGGTGCCCGCCACCAGCGGAGGAATGCGCACCCCCAGGGCCATGGGCACGCCGAAATACAGGAACATGGCCTGCACCAGCATGGGCGTGCCGCGGATGGTCTCCACGTAGACCCCGGCGATCTTGCGCGCGGCCCAGTTGCGCGAGAGCTTCATCAGCCCCGCCCCGGTCCCGAGGATGAAACCGAACAGCAGCCCGCCCACGGTGATCAGCGCCGTCCATTTCAGCCCGCGCATGAGCATGGGCACGGTGTCGAGCATGACGCCCGGATCGAAATTGAAAGCCATTTGCCCCGTCCTTGGAAACACGGGGGCGGCACGCGGCCGCCCCCGTCGTCAAACCGCAAAACGTGCCGCCGGGCCTACTTGGGCTCGGTGCCGAACCACTTCATGTACAGGTCGGCGTAGGCGCCCTCGGCGCGCAGGGCCGCCAGGGCCTCGTTGACCTTGGCCACCAGCTCGCTGCCCTTGGGGAAGGCGATGCCGTAGGACTGGCCCTGGTACAGCGGGCCGACCACCTTGACCTGCCCCTGGCCGGCCTTGCGCATGAAGTCGGCGATGACCGGGGAGTCGAAGACCACGGCGTCGGCGCCGCCCGAGAGCAGCTCCATGAACATGGCGTCGTTGTTGGGGAACAGCTTCACGTCCTTGGCGCCCGCGTTGGCCTTCACGAAGTCCTCGGAGGTGGTGCCCAGCTTGGTGGACACGACCTTGCCCTTGAGGTCCTCGATGCCCTTGACGGACTCGTCGGCGGCCTTGACCAGCACCAGCAGGCCCGCGTTGTAGTAGCCGTCGGAGAAGTCCACCACCTCGGCGCGCTCGGGCTTGATGGTCATGCCCGCGATGCCCACGTCGATCTGGCCGGACTGCAGGCCGGGGATGATGCCGTTGAAGTCCATGGGCTGGAGGTTGTACTCCAGGCCGAGCTTCTTGGCGATGGCGTCCCACAGTTCCACGTCGAAGCCGGTGTGCTTGCCGGTGTCGGGGTCCTTGAACTCGAAGGGCGGGAAGTTGGTGTCGGTGGCCACGGTGAGCACCTTGGCCGAGGCCACGGAGCAGGTCAGGGCCAGGGTCAGGGCACAGGCCAGGGTCATGAAGCGTTTGGCGACGGTCATGAAAAACCTCCTCGAAAGACGGTGAAGAAACGCCAGGGGCGCCCGGCGCCCCCGCGCGGGGTTCCCGCAGGGATGTTTCTCTATGCCCCAAATCCTGCCCTGCGGCAAGGAAAACCAGGGCAGGATTCACCTTCCATTCTGCGTAGTTGGATACTTCTTGCCCCTGGCGGAGCCCGCAACGGGAGCGGCCCGCCAGGGGCGGGCCGCTCGGTGTCCTTGGGGGAGGAGGAAGGACCTGAAGGCAAAGCCGGAAGACACGGTTCGGCGGGCGAAGACCAGGAGCGTGACAACATGGTGCCGAGGCATCCCGCCGCAGGAGAGGGCGCGTCCAGAAAAGGTGGATGGCGCGCTTCCGACAGGGGGAATGAAGCAGGAACCGTGCCAGGGCCGCAGGCCCGCCACCGCCCCGAAGCCGGGCAACGCCAGCCTGCCGGAAACCATGAAGTTTCCCGTCGCACCCCGCGCCCCGGGGCCGGACGGCTCCCGCCCGGGCGGGGCGCCGGACCCGCGCCATGTCAGCCCGGGCTGGACAATTTGCCCAGCGGAAGTGGACGCAACGCGCCCCGGCTACAACTCGGCGGGCAGCTCGCCCAGCTCGGCCATGGTGAACACCGGGCCGTCCACGCAGACATAGCGCGGGCCGATGTTGCAGCGCCCGCACAGGCCGATGCCGCACTTCATGCGCCGCTCCAGGGTGGTCACGATGGCCGCGTCGGCAAAGCCCAGCTCGCGCAGGGCCTGCACGGTGAAGCGGATCATGATCGGCGGGCCGCAGGTTACGGCCACGGCGCCCTCGGGGGATGGCGCCAGCTCGCGCAGCACGTTGGGGATGAGCCCGGTGCGGTGCGGCCAGCCGGGGTCGGGCGCGTCCACGGTCAGGGTCAGCTCCAGGCCCGGGGCGGCGGCCCACTGCTCCAGCTCGGCGCCATAGGCCATGTCGCGCGGGCCGCGCGCGCCGTACAGCAGGCGGATGGTCCCGAAATCCGCGCGGTTGTCGAGCATGTAGAGCAGCAGCGTGCGCAGCGGGGCCATGCCGATGCCCCCGGCCACCAGCAGCACGTCGCGCCCGCGCAGGGCGTCCAGGGGGAAGGCGTTGCCCAGCGGCCCGCGCAGGCCGACCTGATCGCCCGTGCGCAGGGCGTGCAGCGCCTCGGTGACCTCCCCGGCGCGCATGACCGAGCATTGCAAGAACTCCGGGCGCGTGGGCGTGGAATTGAGCACGAAGGTCGCCTCGCCCACGCCGTAGACCGAAAGCTGGACCACCTGCCCGGGGCGGTAGGTGAAGGCCGCGCGGGCCGCCGGGTCGTCCAGGGTCATGCGCAGGGTCTTGATGGCCGGGGTTTCGTCCACCACCTCCACCACGGTGGCCGCCAGGGGCAGATAGGGGTTCGCGGCGTCAGTCACTGCTGCCTCCCAGCACGGCCAGGGCCGCCCGGCGGATGTCCATGCACCCCGGGCACAGGCGCACGCAACGCCCGCAGCCCGTGCAGCCCGGCACGCCGTCCGGGCGCTGGTCGCGGTTATAGACGAATTTGTGGCCCAGGCGCTGGCGGTAGCGCAGGCCCTTGCCCGCGCGGGGGTTGTGGCCGCTGGCTTCCAGGGTGAAGCCGTGGGCCATGCAGTGGTCCCAGGTGCGCAGGCGGCGGCCCGTGGCGCCGTGGCGCTCGTCGGTGATATTGAAACACTGGCAGGTGGGGCAGACGTAGGCGCAGACTCCGCAGCCCACGCAGGCGCGGCTCAGGCCCTCCCAGAAGGCCGCGTCGCCGAAGCGCGCCTGGAAGGCTTCGGGCAGGCGCGTCAGGTCGGGCGCCGGGCCCATGGCCTCGCGGGCGGCCAGGGCCAGGGCGTCCACCTCCGCCTCGCGCCCGGGGGCGGGGACGGCGGCGCTGGCCGCCAGCAACTCGGCGCCCAGGGGCGTCTGGGCCCGGGCCGCGAAGCCGTCCGCCAGGGGGAACAGCCACACGTCGGCCCCCGGGGCCGCGCAGGGCCCGCCGGACCAGTGGCAGAAGCAGGCCGCGTCCTGCGGCCCGGCGCAGGCCAGGGCCACCACCGCCGTGGCCGCGCGCCGCGCGGCGTAGTACGGGTCCGCCACCGGCCCGGCGGTGAACACGCGGTCCAGCTCCGCCAGCCCGCGCACGTCGCAGGGCCGCGCGGCGAAGAGCACGGCGGGCTGCGGGCCCGGAGGCACGCGCACCTCGGTGCGCGCCTGCCCGGTCTCGGGGTCGCGGGTGAAATGCAGGTGCAACAGGTCCTCGGTCTGCGGCAGCACGGCGCCCCGGGGCGACTGGGCGGCAAGCCGGTCCAGCACCAGGGCGCCCTGCCCCCCTTCCGGGGCCTCGAAATCCGGCGGGCCGAAAAGCACCACGGGGCCGCGCCGCACCGGGGCCAGCACGCGCCGCGCCCCGGCCAGGGCCCGCAGCCACGGGCCCACGGCCTCCCGGGGCAGGAACAGCAGTTCGCTCGCGCTCATCGGCCCTCCTCGGTCCCGTGGTCGGGGATGGTCGGCTCCTCGGCCCGGAAGGTCAGCAGCGGCGGCACCTGACCCGGGTCCGTACCCGCCACGTGGCCGAACAGGGCCTCGGCTTCGCGGGCCAGCACGCGCTTCATGGTCAGCAGCGGAATGCCCATGGGACAGGCCCGCTGGCACTCGCCGCACTCGGTGCAGCGCCCGGCGGTGTGCACGGCGTGGATGACCTGGAACAGCAGTTTCTCGCGCACCGACGACGACTGGCTGAGCCAGCCCGGGCGGCGCGTCTCGGCCAGGCAATGGTCGCGGCACACGCACAGCGGGCAGGCGTTGCGGCAGGCGTAGCAGCGCAGGCAGCGCCCCAGCTCGTGCTCCCAGTGGCGGAAGCGTTCCAGCGCGGGCCGGGCCAGGAAGGCGTCCAGGTCGGCGTCCGGCCCGCCCTCGGGCGCGCGCGGGGCGCGCGCGGGGCCGATGGTCACGTCGGCCAGCACGGGGTTGGGGAAGCGGCAGCGCAGGCAGCGGGCGTCCAGCAGTTCGTCGGGCGCCCCGGCGGCCCAGTCGCCGGGTGCGGCGGCGCCGGGGGCCAGCCTGGCCCGGTCCAGCACCCCGGCGCAGGGCAGGCCGATGAGGAACAGCTCCTCGCGGCGCAGGAGCCCCTCGGCCAGCAGCTGCACCACGCTGCGGCTGTCACAGCCCTTGACGCACACGGCCACCTTGCGCCCGGCCAGCCCGCGCAGGGAGCCCGCCAGGTTCTGCACGGCGCCGGGGCCGAAGTCCAGGCGGTCGCACTCCTCGGGGCTGGCGGCGAACAGGGGCGCCAGGGTCGCGGGGCCGGGCCCCGGGCCCCAGCCGAGCACCAGCTCGGCGCCCCCGGCCAGGGCCTCGCGCGCCGCGCGGCGCAGGGCCTCGCGCAGGGCGTCGGAGTTCGTGATGCCGGGCTGGCCGCTCATGCGCCCTCCCCGGGGGCCACCGGATGGCAGGCCGCAGCAGCAAGATCGGTTTCACGCAGCCGGGGCATGGGCCCCAGGGCGTGGATGCGCGCCGTGAAATCGGCCACCACCCGCTGCCAGCGCTGGCCCTCGGAGGCCGAGACCCAGGTGTACAGGAAGCGGCCCGGGTCGATGCCCAGGGCGGGCAGCAGGCGCAGGAAGAGTTCCAGGCGCCGCCGGGCGTGGTAGTTGCCCTCGGAGTAGTGGCAGTCGCGCGGGTGGCAGCCGGAGACCAGCACCCCGTCGGCCCCGCCGTAGAAGGCCTTGGCGATGAACAGCGGGTCGATGCGCCCCGAGCAGGGCACGCGCACGATGCGCAGGTCCGTAGGCTGGGCCAGCCGGGCGACCCCGGCGGTGTCGGCCCCGCCGTAGGAGCACCAGTTGCACAGAAAGCCGACTATCCGCAGGTCGGCAACGGGGTCCGGCATAGGGCCTCCACCTCGGCGAGGATCTGGTCGTCGGTGAAATGCTGGAGCTGCACGGCGCCCTGGGGGCAGGTCACGCAGCACACGCCGCAGCCCTGGCAGACCGTCTCCACCACCAGGGCGCGCACGGCCCCGTCCCGGCCCTGCTCCTCGCGGATGGCGCCGAAGGGGCAGGTCTTCAGGCATTTGAGGCAGCCCACGCAGCGGCGCGGGTCCACCAGGGCCACCTGCGGGTCGCTGGCCAGCGTGCCCCGGGCGAACAGCCCGAGCACCTTGGCCGCCGCCGCGCTGGCCTGGGACACGGAGGCCGGAATGTCCTTGGGCCCCTGGCAGGCCCCGGCCAGATACACGCCCGCCGTGTTGGTCTCCACGGGTTTGAGCTTGGGGTGGCCTTCCAGGAAGAAGCCGTGCTCGTCGATGGACACGCGCAGGGTGGCGGCCAGCTCCTGGGCGCCCGGGGCGTGCTCGGCGCCCACGGCCAGGACCACGAGGTCCGCCTCCACCTGCACCTGGGCGGCCATGAGCGTGTCCGCCCCGCGCACCACCAGCCGGTCGCCCTTGGGGAAGATGCGCGAGACGCGGCCCCGGACGTAGCGCACGCCGTATTCCTCCATGGCCCGGCGGATGAACTCGTCGTAGCCCTTTCCGGGGGAGCGGATGTCCATGTAGAAGACGTAGGTCTGGGCCCCGGGCACGTGGTCGCGGGTCAGGATGGCCTGCTTGGCCGTGTACATGCAGCAAAACCCCGAGCAGTAGGGCCGGCCGATGTGCCGGTCGCGCGAGCCCACGCACTGGATGAAGACCACGCTTTGCGGCTCGCGCCCGTCCGAGGGGCGCACGACGTGCCCGCCCGTGGGCCCGCTGGCCGAGAGCATCCGCTCGTACTGCATGGAGGTGATCACGTCGGGGTAGCGCCCGCCGCCGTACTGGCCGTAGACCGTGGGGTCGAACAGCTCGTAGCCCGTGGCCACGATGACCGCCCCGACCTTCTCGGTGACGGTGGTGTCAGTCATGGCGTAGTCGATGGCCCCCGAGGGGCAGACCTTGGCGCAGACCCCGCACTTGCCCGTGGTCAGCTGCTTGCAGTGCGCGGCGTTGATGACGGCCTTCTTGGGAATGGCCTGGGGGAAGGGAATGTTGATGGCCCGCGCCGGGGCCAGCCCCGCGTTGAAGGGGTCGGGCGCGTCCTTGGCCGGGCATTTCTTTATGCATTCGCCGCAGCCGGTGCATTTATTCCAGTCCACATAGGTGGCCTTGCGGCGGATGCTGACCTCGAAATTGCCCACCCAGCCGGACACGGCGGCCACCTCGCTGTAGGCGTACAGCGTGATGTCCGGGTGCTGGGCCACGTCCACCATGCGCGGGCCGAGCACGCACGACGAGCAGTCCACGGTAGGAAAGGTCTTGTCCAGCTGGGCCATCTTGCCGCCGATGGACGCGGTGCGCTCCACGAGCACCACCTCCAGCCCGCCGTCGGCGCAGTCCAGGGCGGCCTGGATGCCCGCCACGCCCCCGCCGATGACCAGCACGCGGCGCGTGGCCGGGAACTCCCGGGGCGTCAGCGGCCGGTTGCGGCGCAGCTTCTCCACGGCCATGCGCACCAGGTCCGTGGCCTTGGCCGTGTTGCGCTCCTTGTCGCGCCCGACCCACGAGACGTGCTCGCGGATGTTGGCCATTTCGAACATGTAGGGGTTCAGGCCCGCGCGGGCCACGGTGCGCCGGAAGGTCCGCTCGTGCATCCGGGGGCTGCACGAGGCCACCACCACGCCGTCCAGCCCGTGCTCGGCCACGGCGGCCACGATGGCCTCCTGGCCGGGCTCGGAGCAGGTGTAGATGGAATCGGCGGCAAAGGCCACGTCGGGCATGGCGCGGGCGGCCTCGGCCACGGCGGCGCAGTCCACGGTGGCGGCGATGTTGCTGCCGCAGTGGCAGACGAAGACGCCCAGGCGCATGGTCAGCCCCCCGTCCCGAGCTTGCGCAGGGCCGGGCCGGGGTCCACCACCAGCCGGTCCAGGCCCAGGTCGGCCCGGCCCAGCCCCAGGGCCAGGCCCAAAAGCTGCGTGAAATAGAACACCGGAATGCCGAAAGCCCGGCGGCGGCTGGCGGCGATCTGGTCCTGGCGCAGGTCCAGGTTCATCTGGCACAGCGGACAGGCCACGGCCAGGGCGTCGGCGCCCAGGTCTGCGGCGGCCTCCAGCAGCCGGCCCGACAGCTCCATGACCAGATCCTTGCGCGGCACGCCGTAGGACGCGCCGCAGCATTCGGTCTTGAAGGGGAAGGCCACCACCTCGGCCCCGGCGGCTTCCAGGAGCTGGTCCATGGCCACGGGGTTCTCGGGGTCGTCGAAGGCCATCAGCCCCGGCGGGCGGTGCAGGATGCAGCCATAGTACGGCGCGACCTTGAGCCCGGCCAGGGGCCGGACCACGGCAGCGGCCAGGGCCGCGGGCCCGGCCTGCTCATGCAGCGCCTGGAGCAGCGACACGGCGGGCAGCCCGCCTTCGCAGGGCGTGGACAGCAGCGCGTTGATGCGCGCGCGCCGGTCGGGGTCGTCCAGGTCGCGCGAGGCCGTGCGCAGGTTGACCAGGCAGTTGGGGCACGGGGTGACCACGCCGCCGAAGCCGCCCTGGCGGGCCAGGCCCAGGTTGCGCGCGGCCAGGGCTCCGGAAAGCACCGTATCCACCGCGTGGGCCGGGGAGGAGCCGCAGCAGCTCCAGTCGGGGATCTCGGTCAGCTCGATGCCCAGGACCGCGCAGCAGGCGCGCCCCGAACGGTCGTATTCCACTGCGGTGCCTTCCAGGGAGCAACCGGGGTAGTAGGCGAAGGCGGGGCTCATTTCTCCAGGCCCTCCCGGTAGCGGCGGAAGATCTTCTCGACCTCGTCCCGGCCATGGATGTCGCGCGCGCGCAGGGCCAGCTTGCCCCGGGTCAGGGCCTTGGGGCCGAGGTCCATGTCCGCCAGGCGGCGCGAGCGGGCGATGAAGCTCATCATGGTGCCCAGCTCGAACACCCGGCCATGGCGCATCACCGACTGCAGGAAGCTGTCCTGAAACTGCTTGATCTGCTTTTCGGGGGCGTAGCCCTCGCGGCGCGAGATGTGGCGCAGCACTTCCATGATGCGGGCCACGTCGATGTTGTTGGGGCAGCGGGTCGTGCAGGTCTTGCAGGTGGCGCAGATCCAGATGGAGCTGCACGCGAGTACCGTCTCGCGCTGGCCCCATTGCAGGGCGCGCATGACGCTGGAGGCCGGCAGGTCGTAGGCGAAGGTGAAGGGGCACCCGGCGGTGCAGTTGCCGCACTGGTAGCACAAGGTGAGGTTCTGGCCGCTCTCGCGGGCAACCTCGGCCACGAACTGCATGTCGCAGGAGTGCGTCAGGTCGAGGACGGTCACGGTGCGGGCTCCTCCTTGGGGCGGCCTTGCGCGCGGCGCGCGGCGCATGTCACACAAAAGGCACAATTGGCATAATCGACGCCATGATTTTTGGCAATACGAAAATTTTTACTCCTTGAATTTCTCTTTCGAAAAACATGCGCCGTCGGAATCCACCCCGCTCTACTCCAGCCAGTCCACCAGCGGGGCCCGGCGCAGGGGCACCCGGCGGTAACGGAAGCGCGGCTTGCCGAGCATGATGGCCGCGAACACGCCGTGCCCGGGGGCCACGCCCAGGGCCCGGGCCAGGGGCGGATGCTCGCGCGCGGCCTCCATGAGGAACCCGGCCCAGCAGGCGCCCAGGCCCCGGGCATGGGCCGCCAGCTCCAGGTAGGCGGCGGCGGCGCAGCAGTCCTCGGCGGGGTTCAGCCCGTCCAGGGGCGCGGTGGCCACGGCCACGTGGGGGGCGCCGCGCAGCACGCGGTCCTCCCCGGCGGCCCAGTGGCGCTGGATGCCCGGGAACAGGCCGCGCGCGGCCATGTGCTCCACCACCATCCCGGCCAGGGCGCGGGTGCGCCCGGGCGTGGCGCTGACCACCCAGCGCACGGGCTGGCGGTTGTGGGCGCTGGGGGCGTGGGCGGCCACGGCCAGCAGGCCCGCCAGAACCGCGCGCTCCAGGGGCTCGGGCCGGTAGGTGCGCACCGAGCGGCGCGAGGTCAGGAACAGTTCGGCCCGCTCGGGGGCCAGGCGCTGGCTGGCGGGCAGCGGCGGGCAGTCGGCCGGGGCCAGCCCGGGGGTCACGGGCAGCTCGGGCAGGGTCAGGGCGCCCACGGGGCACACGGCCACGCAGTGCCCGCAGCCGATGCACATCTTGCGCGCCGCGCGGCGCAGCCCGGGAAAGCCCTGGGCGTCGGGAACGACGACCTCGAAGGGGCATTCGGCCACGCACGCGCCGCAGCGCTTGCAGATATCGGTATTGCAGAACATGGCGGGCTGATACGCATCGGCCCCGGGCTTGGCAACCCCCCGGCGCGAAAACGTCACCGCGCGGCCCCGGCGCCGGGCGCGCTCACTCGGGCACCACTCCGGCCAGGGCGTGCTCGCGCAGCTCCACCCATTTGCCATCGGCCTCCAGGTACACGAAGCTCTCGGTGGACGTCACCCCGCCCACGGCGGCCAGGTCGTCCACCAGGAAATGGCGCAGGGCCTTGCGCGAACCCACGGACACCTCCACCAGCAGATCGAAGCGCCCGGTGACGTTGATCACCGACTGCACCCCGGACATGGCGGCGATGCGCCGGATGATCTCCTCGTTGGCCGGATGGTCCAGGCAGATGCCGACCATGGCCGAAATCTGGCTTTCGAAGAACAGCGGGTCCACCGAGGCCGTGACGCGCAGGTATCCGGCGCGCATCATGCGTTCGGTGCGCAGGCGCACCGTGCCGTCGGACACCCCCAGCCGCTGGGCGATGCGCTTGTAGGACTCGCGCCCATTCCTCTGCAATTCGGCAATGATGCCGTAGTCCGTGGCATCCAGGGTCAGGGTCTTGCCGTTCAACTCGCACCCTCCTTGGGGCTGTGGTCCCTTGCGCAAGGGGCCACCGTATCCTCCGCAGCCGCCCGGCGTCAATTTGCTCCGCGCCCGGCCCCGGGCCGCCCCGCCTTGGCCTTGCGTTTTGCGCAATAACATGGCTAACAATTTCTTGACAACGAATTTTCAAAGCCGGTATTTCTTGCTTTGCGAACAGCCCTTCAACCGGAGAACGCCCATGCCACACCCCCTGCTCGACTCCCTGGCCCGGCAGGCCGCCGCCCTGCGCGACCAGGGCCTGTACAAGCGCGAGCGGGTCATCGCCTCGCCCCAGCAGGCGGCCATCACCCTGGCCGGAGGCCGCGAGGTGCTGAACTTCTGCGCCAACAACTACCTCGGGCTGGCCAACGACCCCCGGCTGGTGGCGGCGGCCAAGGCCGCGCTGGACCGTTACGGCTTCGGCATGTCCTCGGTGCGCTTCATCTGCGGCACCCAGGACGTGCACCGCGAGCTGGAAGGACGTATCTCCGCTTTTCTGGGCACCGAGGACACCATCCTCTACGGCTCGTGCTTCGACGCCAACGGCGGGCTGTTCGAGGCCCTGCTCGGCCCGGAGGACGCCGTGGCCAGCGACGCGCTCAACCACGCCTCCATCATCGACGGCATCCGGCTGTGCAAGGCCGCGCGCCTGCGCTACGCCAACAACGACATGGCCGACCTGCGCGCCCGGCTGGCCCAGGCCCGCGACCAGGGCGCCCGGCATGTGCTGGTGGCCACCGACGGCGTGTTCTCCATGGACGGCACCCTGGCCGACCTGGGCGCCCTGTGCGACCTGGCCGCCGAGTTCGGGGCCCTAACCATGGTGGACGACTCCCACGGCGTGGGCGTGCTGGGCGCGGGCGGGCGCGGCACCCACGAGCACTGCGGGGTCCTGGGCCGGGTGGACGTGATCACCGGCACCCTGGGCAAGGCCCTGGGCGGGGCCTCGGGCGGCTACGTCTCGGGCCGGGCCGAGGTGGTGGACTGGCTGCGCCAGCGTTCGCGGCCCTATCTCTTCTCCAACACCCTGGCCCCGGTCATCGCGGCCACGTCGCTGGCGGTGCTGGACATCCTGGCCGACTCCGGGGCCCTGCGCGCGCGGCTGCACGCCGCCGCCGCGCGGTTTCGCGCGGGCATGACGGGGGCCGGGTTCCGCGTGCCGCCCGGGGTCCACCCCATCGTCCCGGTGATGCTGGGCGACGCGGTGCTGGCCCAGCGCATGGCCGCGCGGCTGCTGGACGAGGGCATCTACGTGGTGGGCTTCGCCTACCCGGTGGTACCCCAGGGCGCGGCGCGCATCCGCGTGCAGCTCTGCGCCGCGCATACCGACGAGCACGTGGACCGCGCCGTGGACGCCTTCACCCGCGTGGGGCGCGAGCTGGGCGTCGTCAGCTAGGAACAGGAGCACAACGCCATGACGACCATGAAAGCCCTGGTCAAGGCCGAGGCCCGGCCCGGCATCTGGATGCAGGACGTGCCCGTACCCGAGATCGGACCCAACGACGTGCTGGTGCGCGTGAAGAAAACCGCCATCTGCGGCACGGACGTGCACATCTTCAACTGGGACCAGTGGGCGCAAAAGACCATTCCCGTGCCCATGGTCGTGGGCCACGAGTTCATGGGCACGGTGCAGGCCGTGGGCGCCGAGGTGCGCGGCGTGGCCCCGGGGGACCGCGTGTCCGCCGAGGGGCACGTCACCTGCGGGCACTGCCGCAACTGCCGCGCGGGCAGACGCCACCTGTGCCGCAACGCCGTGGGCATCGGCGTGAACCGCCCGGGCTGCTTCGCCGAGCTGGTCTGCGTGCCCGCCGCCAACATCTTCCGCCTGCCCGACAGCGTGCCCGACGAGGTGGCGGCCATCCTCGACCCGCTGGGCAACGCGGTGCACACGGCCCTGTCCTTCGACCTCGTGGGCGAGGACGTGCTCATCACCGGCGCCGGGCCCATCGGGGCCATGGCCGTGGCCGTCTGCCGCCATGTAGGCGCGCGCCACGTGGTCGTCACCGATCTGAACCCCTACCGCCTCGACCTGGCGCGTAGCATGGGCGCCACGCGCGCCGTGGACGTCGGCCGCGAGGACCTGGGCGCCGTCATGGCCGAGCTGGGCATGACCGAGGGCTTCGACGTGGGCCTGGAGATGAGCGGCAGCCCGGCGGCCTTCAAGAGCCTGCTGGCGCTGATGAACCACGGCGGCAAGGTCGCCCTGCTGGGCATCCTGCCCGGCGAGACGGCCATCGACTGGGACCAGGTGGTCTTCAAGGGCCTCTTGCTCAAGGGCATCTACGGCCGCGAGATGTTCGAGACCTGGTACAAGATGGCGACCATGCTCCAGAGCGGGCTGGACGTGGCCCCGGCCATCACCCACCGTTTTACGGCGGACGAGTTCGCCAAGGCATTCGAGGTCATGCGTTCCGGCAGGTCCGGAAAGGTGATCCTCGACTGGACGTAGGTACGGTACGCAACTGACACCCGGCGGACGGTCCGCCGGGGCTCCTGCCTCCTCCTCCCCGGGAAGGGCCCTTGCGCGGTCGCAGCGTGGGGGCCCTTCCTTCATGGGGCGACCCGGCCCCCGGGGCGGGGCGCGCACCCTGCGGGGCGGCGGCGCCGAGGCCCCGCGCTCCCCGGCCCGGCCGACCGCATTCGGAACGCCGGGCGCCCCGCCCCCGGGGGCATGGCCCTGGCCTTGGTTCTTCCAGCAAGTGGGGGCTTGAGGGGGAGGTTTCGGGCAGGGCCATGCTCCCGGAGGCGGGGCGGCAGGAGGCGGGCGGCGCGCGGCGACCGGGCCGTGCCATCAGGAGTGCAACGTGATGCGCCACGCGCCGCCCGCACCTCCCTTGAATCATCCCCGCCGCCCCGGGGCAAGTTAAGATACCCCAAGAAATATCCCGCGCCCTGAACCCGGACGCGCGCACGTCCGGCGCCACCCCCGCCGGGGCCTGCGCCCCGGCCTGCGCCCCCGCCGGGCGCCCTTGCGCCTCCGCCCGGCTCCCGCCTGGCTCACGCTCCCGCCCTGGCCCTGCGTCCGCCCTGCGCCCCGCAGGGCGCCCTTGCTCCGCCGCCCGGCTCCCGCCCTGGCCCTGCCCCGCTTCGCCCCCCTGCGGCCCGTTCCGGCCATGCGGCCATGGATGCTCCGGCCGGGCAACGCCGCCCCCCGTCAGGGGAAAATCAAGATTTTCAATCAATCATTCCAGACGATTGCAAACAAAACACACATTCCCGCCCCAAGGCCCCTCAAGGCCCCGGTTCAAGCCTTTGGCAATCACGACGAATGGTCTGGCACAGGCCTCGGGGGAAACCCGCGCAGCTCTCCCCCCGGCGCCTGGACGGCACAAGGCATGGACGCACTTCAATCATTCAATGGAGGGAAGAGAGTATGTCACTGGTCATCAACCACAACCTGAACGCCATGACGGCGGCCCGCAACCTCGGCACGGCCTATTCGGCCCTTTCCGTCTCCACCCGCAAGCTGTCTTCGGGTCTGCGCATCGGCGAGGCCGCCGACGACGCCGCCGGCCTGGCCATCCGCGAGTTGATGCGCTCGGACATCGCGTCGCTGAACCAGGGCGTGCGCAACGCCAACGACGCCATCTCGCTGATCCAGACCGCCGACGGCGCCCTGGGCGTCATCGACGAAAAGCTGATCCGCATGAAGGAGCTGGCCGAGCAGGCGGCCACGGGTACCTACAACTCCGACCAGCGCCTGATCATCGACTCCGAGTACCAGGCTATGGCCTCGGAAATCACCCGTATCGCCAACGCCACGGACTTCAACGGCATCTACCTGCTCAACGGCAACCTCTCCGGCTCCGCCAGCAGCTTCGACGGCTCGGGTCTGGTGTCCTCCGGCCCGCTCAAGGTCCACTTCGGCACCTCCAACGACAGCGCCGAGGACTACTACTACGTGCAGATCAACTCGGCCACGGCCTCGGCCCTGGGCGTGGGCAACGCTGCGGACCCCACCAGCGACGGCTACAGCATCTCCACCCAGGAGGGCGCGCAGAAGGCCCTGGACGCCATCAACGAGGCCATCGTTTCCAAGGACAACATCCGCGCCAACCTGGGCGCCGTCCAGAACCGCCTGGAGAACACCGTCTCCAACCTGTCCATCCAGGCCGAAAACCTCCAGGCGGCCGAGTCGCGCATCTCCGACGTGGACGTGGCCACGGAGATGACCGAGTTCACGCGCCAGCAGATCATCACCCAGTCGGCCACGGCCATGCTGGCCCAGGCCAACAGCATGTCGCAGCTGGCCCTGCAGTTGCTGGGGTAGCCCTGCCGGGAGCGGCCACCGCGTGATCCGGGCTCCCGGCTCCGGCCTTCCGGCCAGGACCGCCCCGCCCCCCGCCCGGGGGCGGGGCGGATTTTTTTCCGCGCCGCATGGATGCCGGGCGCCCCCCGGCGCGTATATCCATGCAGGACGGCGGCGATTCGCCCTCGCCGCCGCCCGCAACCGAACCGCACATGCACACCTTCAGCCGCGCCCCCTGCTCAGCCTGACGAGCGGGGGGCGCTCCTCTTGCGGGCAGGAAATTTTCCCGGCCCATGGATGAACCGCCCCGCGCCGCCCGTATCACCAAACAGACGCCGGACTTTCCGGCGCGCCCGGGCCGTGGCCCGGCCCGACCCAAGGACACGACACCACGGCGCACGCTCCCGCCCTCCGGCGGGCGCGCACAACAAGGAGGTTGCACCATGTCGCTCGTCATCAACCATAACCTCATGGCCATGAACGCGGCCAGAAACCTCGACCAGGCCTACGGCAAGCTCAGTACGTCCACCCGCCGCCTGTCCTCGGGCCTGCGCATCGGCACCGCCGCAGACGACGCCGCAGGTCTGGCCATCCGCGAGCTGATGCGCGCGGACATCTCGACCCTGAACCAGGGCGTGCGCAACGCCAACGACGCCATCTCCATGATCCAGACCGCCGACGGCGCACTGCAGGTCATCGACGAGAAGCTGATCCGCATGAAGGAGCTGGCCGAACAGGCGGCCACGGGCACCTACAATTCCGACCAACGCCTGATCATCGACTCCGAATACCAGGCCATGGCCTCGGAAATCACGCGCATCGCCATGGCCACGGACTTCAACGGCATCCAGCTGCTGGACGGCACCCTCTCGGGCATGGAGGCCAACCACGACGGCTCGGGGCTGTCCTCCGTGGGCCCGCTGAAGATCCACTTCGGCACGGGCAACGATTCCAGCGAGGACTACTACTATGTGCGCATCGGCGAGTGCACGGCCTCGGCCTTCGGCCTGGGCAACTCCGCCGACCCCGCCAGCGCCGGGTACACCATCTCCACCCAGGAGTCCGCCCAGCTGACCCTGGACGCCATCAACGAAGCCATCATCTCCAAGGACAACATCCGCGCCCACCTGGGCGCCATGCAGAACCGGCTGTCCAACACCATCTCCAACCTGGAAATCCAGGCCGAAAACCTCCAGGCCGCCGAATCGCGCATCTCCGACGTGGACGTGGCCACGGAGATGACCGAGTTCACGCGCCAGCAGATCATCACCCAGTCGGCCACGGCCATGCTGGCCCAGGCCAACAGCCTGCCGCAGCTGGCCCTGCAGTTGCTGGGCGGCTAACCCGCCCGCGCGCCGCCGCCGCCGCCGGAGCCCCGGACGCCCGGCGGCGGCGCGGGCCCGCGCCCTGCCTGCGCCATGCCGACCTTCGATTTCCCCCGCCTGCTGCGCATGGTCCGCGCCGGGGCGGACGAACGCCTCGTCCGCCTGGCGGCCCTGCGCCAGGCCCTGCGCCGCGCCGCATTGCGCCGCGCCCCCTCCACCGCCCTGCCGCCCTGCCCGCCCCCGGGGCTGCCCCCGGGGCCGCCCCCAGGGCTGCCGCCCCTGCGGTTGACCCTGGCCCTGCGCGCCGTGCTGCGCCTGCTGGGCCTGGGCGGGCCGCGCGTGGCGCACGTCCGAGCCCTGCCGCCCCTGGCCCTGCCCGCGCCGGACCCTGTGCCCGAGGCCGACACGGGCCGGGTGCTCGACGTGCGCGAGGGCGCCGGGCCGTCCGGCGCCGCCCGGGGCGCAACCCCGGGGCCGCGCTCCTGACGGCCCCACCCCCCTCCGCACGCCACACGAAACCGCCCGGCGGGCAAACCCGCCGGGCGGTCGTGCTCCCGGCTCCCTTCCACAGGGAGCACAGGGAAGATCGGCCCCGGCGCGCAGGAGGGAATTGTGGCGCAACCCCGGCGCGCGCCGGGGCCGATCAACTGTCTGGCGCAGACTCCGCCCCGGGGCGGCTCAACTGCTGGTGCTCGGCAACTGGTCGATGAGCGAATCCAGGGAGGTGTCCAGACTCTCGTAGGACGACAGGGTCGCCTCCAGCTTGGCATACATGGTGCGCAGGGTGCGCTCCTTGAGTTCCAGGCGGGCCTCCTCCTCGGCAATACGCTTTTCGGTGTTGTCAACGATGGTCTGGTAGTTGTCGGCGATGATGTTCAGGATGCCGCTTTCGGAATCGGTGATGTTGGCCAGGGAGGCCACCATCTCGGCAATGGTACCCTGCTTGATGCGCACCGTGCCCGTATAGCTGCCGTCATCCATGGTGTGGACCTGCAGGACCATGCCTGCGGCGGCGGTGCCCGCGGCGCCGGTAATGCTATTGCCGCTGACCGTCGCGGCCTCGCCGTTGATGGTCGCCGCGATGATGGCCCCGCCCGAAATCTCGTAGGCCACCTCGTGGTCCCCGGGCTCGGTGATGCCCGAGATATTGGACACATGCCCGAAGTCCGAAGACATGGACACGCCCTCGTTGTCGGCCACGAACAGGTCGGCCACGGCCAGGGGGTCCTCGGCCAGGGCCTGGATCAGGGTCAGGCCCGCCCCGGGGTCGGTGTCCAGGACGAGCATGCCGAAGGTCTCGGAACTCTCGTCGGTGTCGGTGACGATGCCGATCTGCGCCAGGCTGGTGAACAGATCGCCGCTGCCGGTGGCCTCGTCGTAGTAGCTGAAGCCCAGGGCCCTGGAGGCCGTGATGCTCTTGAGGTTCTGCTTGATCATGTCCACGCCGTAGTTGCCGGTCATGATCGAGCCTTCCACGCTTTCGCCTTCGTCGCTCACGGCGGTGAGTTCGTCGATGAGCGCGTAGATGGTGTTGAGCGAGTCCATGAACGAGACGATGGTCTCGTACATGGCGTCGGTGTCCACGGCCACGGACACGCTGACCCCGCCGGAGCTGGACACCCCGCGCAGGTTGAGCGTCAGCCCGTCCAGCAGGTCGGTCACGGTGTTGGTGGCGCGCTCGATCCACTGGTCCTCGCCCGAGGGGTAGCCGTCCACCTTGAGCCAGGCGTTCTTGGCGACCTGGGTGTTCTCGAAGTCCTCGGGGGCGTAGCCCTCGATGGAGCAGTCGGTGATGGCCACGGCGTTGTCCGCGCCCTGGTCCATGCCGTAGAGTTGCAGATGGTAGGCGCTGCCGTCGTTGAGCACCGCCGCGCGCACCCCGGAGTTGGACAGGGTGTTGTTGTTGATGATGTTCACCAGCCCGGACAGGGTGGTGCCCGCGGGCACGTCGATGGTGTACTCCTGCCCGCCGTAGGAATAGGTCATGGTCGCGTCGGTGTCGGTGATGGAGTCCGAAGAGGACGCCTCGCCGGTGGCTGAGTTGACCCAGATGTCGTTGCAGGCCAACTGCCCGACGACCACGGTGTGGTTGGCCACGTCGGCGTCGCCCGTGGCCGTCACCGTCAGCGCGCTGGAGTCGGAGACCGACACGTCCATGGTCACGAACTCGGCCTTGGTGTCCATGGCCTTGAGGGCCGTGCGCAGGGCAAGCAGCTCCGTGTTCAGTTCCTGGAGCACCTCGACCTTCTCGGCCCAGGTGTCGCGCCAGCTCTCGAGCTGCGTCAGCCGGAAGCTCTCGGCGGTCATGGTCGCTTCGATGATGGAATCGAAGTCCGTGCCGTTGCCAAGGCCCGTGAAATAGATGGCTCCCGAGGAGTATTCGGCCATTGTCGCCTCCGCTGGGCCGCCCGGGCGGCCCGATGGACCGGGTGGGCCTAGAGCAGGTCCACCATGGACAGGGTCATGATCTCGGCGGAGGTTTCCACCACCGAGGTATAGGCAGTCTGGGCCGCCTGGAGCTTGGTCATCAGCGTCACCAGGTCGGCGTCCTCGATGGCGCTCATGAGCTGGGTATCGGACTCCTTGCGCAGGACTAAAGCGGCCTCGATGCTCGCCAGGCGGGACTCGCGGGCGCCAACGCTTGCCGCGCCGCGCAAAACCGTCTCCTGGGCTGTGTCCAGATCCACCAGGCACTGGGCCACGGCATCCATGTCGTTGGTCTCCAGGGCGGCCACGAGCCTGCCCATGGTCTCGAAGAGGTTGCCGCCGGACACGGCGCTGGCCTGGGTGCTGCCCACGGCCTGGTAGAGCCCGCCGAAGATGTCCTTGCCCACGTTGTTGACGACCACCGAAGTGCCGTCGGACACGGCCACGGCAATGTCCGCCTCTTCGGGCACCAGGGTGAACTGGTCGCCCGCGTAGAGGTCGGTGCCGCCGCCAGCGGTCAGGGTCAGGGTGCCGCCGGGCACGGTGAGCACGCCCCCGGTGGCCGAGTTGCCCGTGACCCACGAGGCGCCGCCGTCGGTGCTGTAGGAATAGGCGATGGCTGAGCCCAGGTCCGCGTCGGCGTCGATGCGCACCACGACCTTGGAGGCGAAGACGCCGCTGGCCGTGGCATTCACCGGAGAGCTGCCCGCATGGCGCACCACGGCGCCGTCCTTGGCGTCGCCCTGGTACAGGGCGGCGGGGCGCACGGTGAGCGTGCTCTGCCCGGCGGCGTCGGCCTCGCCGCTGACGGCGGCGCCCGAGGCCAGGGTCACGGAACAGGAGCCCAGGGTCAGGGTCGTGTCCCCGGCGGCCAGGGTGGCGGTGGTCCAGGTGGTGCCGCCGTCAGCGGACCAGCGGTATCCAAGGTCTGCCGCGCCGCCCACGGTGCCCGAATCCAGGAATTCCACCTGCACCGTGTGCGTGGCGTCGCCGGAAACCGCCAGCACGTCGGCCCCGGCCAGGGTCGGCCCCGCTACGTCCGCCGCCAGGGTCAGCACATACGCCGAACCGTCGGTGCGCTGGCCCGCGAAGATGCTGTCGCCCAGATACTCGGTGTTGGCCTGGGTCAGCATCTGCTCCATGAGCTGGCGGACCTCCTCGGCGAGTATCTCGCGCTGGGAGGCGGAAAGGGTGCCCGTGGCGCCCTGCTCGGCCAACTCCTTGGCGCTGGTGATCAGCTCGCTGACGGTGCCCAGGGCGTCGTCTGCGGCGGCCAGGGCCGCCGAGGCCATGTCGATGTTCTTCTGGTACTGCTCCAGGACGGCCAGATGATTGCGCAGTGAAAGCACCGTGGCGGTGCCCGCCGGGTCGTCGCTGGGGCGGTTGATGCGCTTCTCCGAGGCGTTCTGCTCGTTCAGGGCATAGTAGCGCGCCAGGGCGGCGTTGGTGTTGCGGATGACCGACGTGTAGACCATGCTGTTGGTGATACGCACGGGCAATCCTCCTAGGACTTCAACGCGATGAGCGTTTCGAACATTTCCATGGATGTCTGGATCATGGTCGATGCCACCTGGTACATGCGCTGGAACTGCTCGATGCGGATCAGCTCCTCGTCGAGGTTTACGCCGCCGATGGACTCCTGCTGGTCGTAGAGGGCATCGGCCAGGGCGGTGTAGTAGGTGGTGTTGAACTTCGCCGTAGAGGCTCCGGAGCCGGCCTTGGAGACCAGGGTGCCGAAATAGTCCTGAAGCGAGGAGGTGCGCGAGGCGCCCGCGCTGGTGGTCACGGTCACGCTCTTGTCGGCCAGGGCCGCGATGGCCGTGGCCGTGGCGTTGCCGCCCGCGTTGGCGTCGCCCGTGGCGTCCACCGTCGTGGCGTTGACCCGCGAGGGGTCGGAGACCAGCGGGTTCAGGGCGATGTTCGAGGCGTCGGAGCCCGTGAAGTAGGTATTGATGCCCAGGGCGGCCAGAAGCCCGCTGGAATCCCCGGCGAACTGGAACTCCACGCCGTCGGCGGCGGAAAGGCTCAGTACGCCGTTGGTCACCGTGGCCGTGAGCTGGCCCGGGAAGCTGGCGTTGACGGCGGCGGCCACGTCGTCCAGGGAGTGCACCGCCGGGTCGAACACGGCCACACCCGGAGGCACGATGGAGGAGAAGTCCAGGTCCGTCACGCCCAGGGCCTCACCGCTGGCGGCGTCGTACAGGGCGATGGACAGCGCGCCGGACTGGACCCGGCCCGCGAAGGCCAGGCCGCTGTCGGCCAGGACTGCGGAGGAATCCGTGGCGGCGTAGGTGCCGGTGACGGAAGTGAAGTTCGTCAGCCCCGCGCCCTGGCTGTGGGCGAAGTTGGTCTCCCAGATGATCGAGGCGGCCAGGGCGTCCAGCTCGCTCTGCCAGGTGCCCAGGGACTGGTCGCGCGTGGTCAGCAGCCCGGCCAGGCTGCCGCCGGTCAGGCGCGAGGTGTTGTCCGTGCCCGCGCTGGACACGCTGGTCACGTTCATGAAGGACGAGGTGTTCTCGTACCAGTAGACCCCGCTCTTGGCCATGACGGTGAAGGTGTCGCCCTTGGCCAGGGCCCCCGAGGCCGCCGCGCCGGAGTCGCCCGTGGCGCCGAACCAGATCTGCACGCCGTCCACGGTCACGGCGCCGCTGGCGTCGTCGGCGGTGAACAGCTGCACGTTGCCGCTCGCGTCGGTGAGCCAGGTCTTGCCGCCGTCGTAGGACACGCGATAGGTGGCCGCACCCGCGCCGCCGTCGGCGCTGCCCGCGCTGACCACCTGCAAGGTGATCTCGTTGGACGAGGAGCCGTCGAAATACACGGCGCCGTCGAAGGTCGAGGCCGCGGTCAGCGACGACCACGCCTTGGGTCCCTCGTAGCGCAGCTCGAAGGTGGACGCGCCGTCCACCAGGGTCTGCCCCGAGCCCAGGAACACCGTGACCTGCCCGTTGCCCTTGTAGACGACGTTCACGTCCACCAGCTCGGCGAGGCTGCGCACCAGCGCGTCGCGCTCGTTGAGCAGGCCGTTGTCGCCGGGGCTGGCGATGAGGCTCTTGTTGACCTCGCCCAGGCGCGTGATCAGGGCGTTGGCCTCGTCCACGCCCTGTTCGATGGCCTCGTTGATGAGCTCCTCCTGGCGGGCCAGGTCGCCGCTCATGTCGCAGAGCACGGTGGTCAGGGTACTGGTGGCGGCGTTGAGCGCCTCGCGCACGGCCAGGTCGGACGGATACTGGGTCACGGTTTCCCAGGCGGAGAACCAGTTGGTCAGGGCCGCGTCCAGCCCCGACTCCGAGGACTGGTTGAAGACGTTCTCGATGCTGGTCAGCCAGCTCGAAGCCGTTTCCCAGCGCGCGGCGCTGGCGCTCTGGGCCAGGAACTGGCGCTCCACATAGGTGTCGAAGCAGCGTTGCAGCTCCGCGACGCTGACCCCGGTGCCCACCAGCCCGCCGCTGGTGGTCAGGTACTGGGTATCGGCAAGGCTCACCGTCTGGCGGCGGTAGCCCTCGGTGCTCGCGTTGGCGACGTTGTTGGAATAGACGCTCAGGGCGTACTGGGCCACGCTGAGCGTGTTGCCGCCGATGGTCAGCAGGCTGTCGGCCATGGTCGTGCCCTCCGGCCCGGGGCCCGCGCCCCCGCCGCGCGCGGCGGGGGGCGGGCGCGCGGGGTGTTGCTAGCGCTTGAGCCCGATCACCGTCTGGAGCATCTCGTTGGCCGTGGTGATGATTTTGCTGCTGCCGTCGTAGACGCGCTGCAGGGTAATCATCTGGACCATCTGGGTGGCCATATCCACGTTGGACTGTTCCAGGGTGTTGGAGCTGATGGTGCCCAGGCTGGACGTGCCGGGGGTGCCCATGATGGCCTCGCCGGAGTCGCGGGTCTGGGAGAAGAGGTTGCCGCCCTGGCGCTGCAAGCCGTCCTGGTTGGCGAAGCTGCACAGGGCCACGACCCACAGGTCCTCGATCTGCCCGTTGGAGTAGCGCCCGGTGATGACGCCGTTGGTGTCCACGCTGATCTCCAGCAGGTAGCCCGAGGTGTAGCCGTCCTGGGCCTGGGTGCGCGTGGTGGTGGACGAGTCGTAGCTGGTGGTGGACGAGGTTTGCAGGTCGGGCTCCAGGTAGTTGCCCACGTTGGCGTAGCTGGTGCCCACGGCTGCCGCCGTGGCGGCCATGGTCGCGCTCCAGCCCGTGCCGGTGATGTTCTTGGTACCCATGCCCAGGTTCAGCTCGATGGGCTGGGCGTTGGCCTCGCCGGTGGCGCTGGCGTTCTCCGCGCCCGTGAAGTTGGCGGTGAAAACGGGGAAGCCGTCGTCGGAGAAGTCCGCCGGGGTCCAGTTGGCCAGGTTGCTCATGTTGCCCGAGGCGCCGCTGGCCAGGGTGTAGGCGGTCATGCCCTTCATCTCGCCCGAGGAGCTGAAGGTCATGGTGCCCGTCATCAGCAGGCCCGCCGCCGAGGTCGTGGACAGGGCCGTGCCGTCGATGGTCCGCCCGTCCTCGGAGGGGTCGCAGGTGACGATGAATTCCCACACGCTGGTGCCAGCCGTGCCGTCGGTGTAGGTGTCGTCGCCGACCTTGTCGAAGTAGATGGTCAGGGTGTGCGAGGCGCCGTTCTCGTCGTAGACGGTGATGGAGTTCTGGTAGGAATACAGCGCGGAGCCCAGGGGGGTGTCCTGCGTGCCGTTCCAGGCCGAGAACATGGCGAAGAACGGGTTGTCGGTGTCCACGCAGCAGTCTTCGGCGGTGGAGTCGAGGTTAAAGAGCATGCTCACGCTGCTGGTGGCGCTGGGCGGCGACTGGGAGCTGTCGATCCGGACGTTCGTGGTGGCGCCAACGGGGTTGCCCTCGTCGTCCACCACCCAGCCCTGGACGTTGTAGCCGTGGGCGTCCACCAGGTAGCCGCTGCTGTCGAAGGTGAAGTCGCCCGCGCGGGTGTAGTACACCGCGCCGTTGACCGGGTTGATGAGCTGGAAATAGCCGTTGCCGTTGATGGCCAAATCCGTGGCGCTGGTGGTGGTCTCGTAGGCGCCCTGGGAGAAGTCGCCGTAGATGGCCGACACGGTGACGCCCGTGCCCACCTGGCTCACGCCCTGGGCGGAGTTGATGGCCTGGTAGAAGGTGTCCTCGAAGGTGATCTTGGACCCCTTGAAGCCCACGGTGCTGGTGTTGGCCAGGTTGTTGCTGACCACGGACATGCCCGTGCTCGAAGTGAGCATGCCGGCGATGCCGGTGTACATGGTGCTCATGACGCTCATGGAAGTGCTCCTTGCTGGTGGCGGCTGGTGCGTTATTCGTCGTCGCCGTCGTCGGACAACGAGGCCACGAGGCTCGAATCCACGACCTTGGTCACGTTGGACAGGGCCACGGTGCGCCCGTCGGACAGGCCGAGCATGACCGTGCCGTTCTCCTGGTAGACCGAGGTGACCAGGCCCGAGACCTGGGCGCTGGCATAGAAGCTCTCGCCGTCCTCGGTTTCGGCCAGGAAGGCGATGGCGTACTGGCCGTCGGCGGCCTCGTCGCCGTCGGAGTCCTTGCCGTCCCAGACGAAGGTGTGGTCGCCGCTGGTCTGGGCGCCGAGGTCCACGCTGGCAACGATGTTGCCCGTCGTGTCGAAGACGTAGGCGTAGGTGCTGGCCGAGTCGGCGCCCAGGGTGTAGGTCACGGTGCTGATGGAATCGCCGCTTTTGCTCATGGACGAGCCCGCAGCCTCGACCTCCTTGCCGATGTAGCTCGCGGCGCTCAGGGAAATCTGGCTGGTGAGCAGCTCGGTCAGCGAATCGAGCTGGGTGTTCATCTCCTGGAGCGACTCCAGGCTGGAGAACTGCGCAAGCTGGGCGACCATCTCCGTGTCGTCCAGGGGGTCCAGCGGGTCCTGCCACTGGAGCTGGGCGATGAGCAGTTCGAGGAAGGCGTCCTTGCCCAGCTCGCTGGACGCCGTGGTGTCGGTGAGCGTGGAGTCGTAGGTCGAGTTCAGATACGAGGTGACGTCAACGTACATGGCGGCTGGCCTCCCTTGCGGGATGGTCTGCCGGACGGTGGCCCCCCATGGGCCGCCTGGTTCCGGCGGACGGTTGTTGCGAGCAGGCCGTGCCGGTCGGAAGGTTCGGGCCGGGGCGGAGGTGGCCCTCCGCCCGGCGTTCAAGGCTGTTGCGTGCGTTCGCTGGCCGCTGCGGGGCGTCTCCCTACACCCCGGCGAGGTCCGCTCCGCCAGGCACCAGGCCCCTGGCGAAATTCTTGAGCCCCTCGGGCGGCGGCTGGCGGCGGTCCTTGAGCAGCAGGTAGAGTTCCACCACCAGCCGGCGGCACAGCGGGCACTCCACCAGATGCTCCTCCACGGCGTCCTTGGCGGCGCCGCGCACGGTGCCGTCCAGGTAGCCGCCCAGTTCAAGCGTTCCCGGACACCGCTCCCCGAAGGCCTCCCCGCTCTTGTTCAGCAGCGCGGTTTCCCTCCGCCCCAGGGCGCTTTCGAAATCTCCCCAGATTACTTGTCCGGCCATTGTCGTCTCCCCAACCTGGTCCCTACGAGGCCCGGGCCTGCTCGTAATGCTCGCGCAGCCTGGCCAGGGCCTGGTGCTTGATGGATCGTACCGTCTGGGCCTTCACGCCCAGGGCCTCCGCCGCCATGGACACGTCGTAGTCCTTGTAAAAGAGCAGGCGCAGGATGGTCGTCTGCCGCTCGGTGAGCACGCCCTCGGGCAGGTCCAGCGAGTCGTCGGGCTCGAAGGCCTCCACCCGCGCGTCGCGGTCGAAATCGTCCAGCGGGATGGAGTTGAAGAACCCGTAGCGCAGGTAGTCCAGCGCCGTGCTCCTGGCGATGATGGTCAGGTAGGTCGCCATGGAGCAGCGCGTGGGGTCGTAGCGCCGCAGCAGGTTGAAGTCCTTCTTCACCAGCCGCACGAAGACGTTCTGCGCCACCTCCTGGATGTCATCCTGGCTCGCCCTGAACACCTTGGCCTGGATCACCTTGCGCACTGCCGCATGGACGACCCCGGCATACTTCTCAACAAAATCTCTCCAGGTCTGGTTGTTTCCGCAGATGCAGGAATCCACATCGACGAAAGTGCTGCATGAACCGCGCATCGTGACTCCAGTCGAGCTGCATTCGGTTTGACTCCCCTCAAGATCCGAACTCGCCTTCCAGGCTGGCTTTCGCCCGGCCCGCTCGCATTGTGATTCGTTATACGAGCGGCATCCGTGCGTTCATCCATGGCGCCTGGAATTTTTTTATGACTGGAATCTATTCAGACACCTTAACCGAAACAATGCGCAGTCGGCTCATTACCGTTCAGCACGGTCAAGAATACCTTCGCAATGTCAGCGCACGTTATCTTTTATAAAGAGGCAAAATGTTCCTTAATATTTCTTTACGCGCAGCAAAGCCCCGTCGTGTTCCCAAACTCCCCGACATGGGCTAGGAATCAGACCGGAGGAACCAGACGGCATGGACGACAAGCTGATTCTCGTGGTGGACGACGACGAGGAACTGTGCGGACTTCTGGCGGAATACCTGGGGCCGGAGGGGTTCGTGGTCCGCGCCGTGCACGACGGGGCCACGGGGCTCACCGAGGCCCTGTCGGGCCGCTACGCCCTGGCGATTCTCGACGTGATGCTGCCCGGGGCCAACGGCTTCGAGGTGCTGCACCGCATCCGCGAGGCCTCGCCCCTGCCGGTGATCATGCTCACCGCGCGCGGCGACGACGTGGACCGCATCGTGGGCCTGGAGATCGGCGCCGACGACTACCTGGCCAAGCCCTTTTTGCCGCGCGAGCTGGTGGCGCGCATGCGTGCGGTGCTGCGCCGGGCCCGGGCCGACGCCCCGGCCCCGGCCCAGGCCGCGCCCCTGACCCTGGGCGACGTGACCCTGGTGCCCGACAGCCGCGCCCTGCGCGTGCGCGGCGCCCAGGTCCACCTGACCGACGCCGAGTTCTCCATCCTGCACGCCCTGCTGGCCGGGGCCGGGCGCGTGGTCCCGCGCGAGGAGCTGTGCCGCGTGGCCCTGGGCCGCGAGGCGGCGCCCGAGGACCGCAGCCTGGCCGTGCATGTCTCCAACCTGCGCCGCAAGCTCTCCGAGGCCGGGGCCCACCCGGTGATCAAGGCCGTGCGCGGCGAGGGCTACATCTTCTGCCGCCCCGAGCACGCCGACAACGGCCAGGGGCTCCCCGCGTGAGGCGGCTCTCCAACTCGCTCTTCGGCAAGATATTCCTGTGGTTCTGCCTGGCCCTGGCCGCGGGCACCCTGGGCAACGTGCTGCTCATGGACCTGCTGGACACGCGCCACATCCGGGTTCCCGACCATCCCGAGGCGCGGGGGATGTTCGCCCTGCAAGGCCAGCTGCTGCTGGACGCCTACATCCACGAGGGCGAGGCGGGCCTGCGCCGCTGCGTGGACATCGCCCCGGGCCTGCGCTTTTCCCTGCGCCTGTTCGACGCCCAGGGCCGCGAGCTGACCGGCTTCGGGCCGCACCCGGAGATCGGCGAGGAGTTTTTCGATGCCATGCGGGCCGCCCTGGCCGCCCCGCCCAGCCCGGGAGACCACGCCGAAGGCTCCCTGCCGCCGTTCTTCCTGGCCTCGCGGACCCTGGCCGACGGCAGCCCGCTCTACCTGGCCCTGGAGTTCCCGCGCCTGCCCCCGCCGCCCAGCCTGCTGGGCTCGTGGATGTTCTGGAAGCGGCTGGTGCCCATGCTCGTGGCGGGCGGGGTGCTGGCGCTGCTGCTGGCCCGGCACCTGAGCGGCCCGGTGCGCCGCCTGCGCGAGGCCACGCGCCGCGTGGCCGGGGGCGACCTGACCCACCGCATCGGCACCAGCAGCGACCGGGGCTACGAGGAGATCAACGCCCTGTCCGAGGATTTCGACCGCATGGCCGAGCGCGTGGAGCATCTGGTGCTCTCGCAGCGGCGGCTGCTGCGCGACATCTCCCACGAGCTGCGCTCGCCGCTGACGCGCCTCAACGTGGCCCTGGAGCTGGCGCGCAAGCGCGCGGGGCACACGGCCCGGGCCGAGCTGGATCGCATCGAGCTCGACGCCGCCCGCCTGGACGAGCTCATCGGCCAGATGCTGACCTACACCCGCCTGGACCACATGCAGGAATGCCGCGACACCACCCGCGTCAACCTGGGCGCACTGCTCATGAGCGTGGTCCGCGACACGGACCTGGAGTCGCAGTACAAGGGCGTGTCCGTGCAGGTGAACACCGGCGCCCCGGCCATGATCGACGCCGTGCCCGAGCTGGTGCGCCGGGCCATGGAGAACGTGATCCGCAACGCCATCCGCTTCACCCCCGCCGGGAAGACCGTGCAGGTCACCCAGAGCGTGGAGCCGGGCGAACTGGGGCCCCAGGCGCGGGTCACCGTCCTCGACATGGGCCCCGGCGTGCCCGACGAAGCCCTGGACAAACTCTTTTTGCCCTTCTACCGCGTGGACGACACCCGCGGGCACAAATCCGGCGGCTCGGGCATCGGCCTGGCCATCGCCCAGCGCGCCGTGCTGCTCCACGGCGGCACCATCACCGCCAGCAACACCGTCCACGGCGGCCTGCGCGTGGACATCACCCTGCCCCTGGCGGGGTAGGCGGCGCGCAGGGGCGCGCGGCCATGAAACGCCACAACGCGGCAAGGCCAAAGCCTTGCCGCGTTGTGGCGTGCAGGGTGACGATGCGTCCATCAGGGCCGCCGTGGACCTCCTGGAGCCCAAGGAAGCACACGAGGCCTGAACGTGGGACTCCCCCCACGCAAGGAACCCTCCCCGGGGCATTCCGCGCAGGAAGTGTTCCTTAATGATTCCAGCAGCATATGCTGATAATTTGGTGCGCCCGGCAGGAATCGAACCTGCGGCCTACAGCTTAGGAGGCTATCGCTCTATCCGACTGAGCTACGAGCGCACGGGCCGGCCCTGCGGGCCGGAGGGGCAATATTCCTAGCCAAGGCCGGGCGAAAATGCAACCGTTATTCCCCCGCCGCCGCCGCCCGCCGCCGCTCCCCGCCTGCCCGGCGCCAGGGGCGCAGGGGCGCGGTGTCGGGGGCGCGAAAAGCTGTGCCAATATTGGCACAAGCGGTTTACACCCGGCCAGGATGCATTATAGTTCTGGCCATGGCGGCGCACAGCCCAAACCTGCGCCGCCCCATGGAGGATACGGATGCTGCACAAGAAGGCACAGGCCGCCCTGCTGACGGCCCTGCTCACCCTGGCCTGGACCATCCCCGCCCTGGCCGCTGCGGGTCTGCCCGAGTTCACCGACCTCGCCCGGCGCACCGGCGACGCCGTGGTCAACATCAGCACGGTGAAGACCGTGGCCCAGTCCCAGCAGATGCGCGAGTTCTTCAAGTTCCACCAGCGCGGGACGCCCTTCGACGATTTCTTCAACCAGTTCGAGCAGTTCTTCAACCAGAACCCCAACCAGCAGCCCCGCAAGGAGCGCTCCCTGGGCTCGGGGTTCATCATCTCCAAGGACGGCTACATCGTCACCAACAACCATGTGATCCAGAACGCCGACCAGGTGCAGATCAAGCTGCGCGGCAGCAAGGATTTCATCGAGGCCGAGATCGTCGGGCGCGACCCCGAAACGGACCTCGCCCTGCTCAAGATCGCCCCGCCCAACGGCACCCTGCCCACCCTGCCCTTCGGCGACTCCGACAAGGCCGAGGTCGGCCAGTGGGTCATCGCCATCGGCAACCCCTTCGGGCTGGACCACTCGGTCACGGCGGGCATCATCAGCGCCAAGGGCCGCATCATCGGCTCCGGCGCCTTCGATGACTTCATCCAGACCGACGCCTCCATCAACCCCGGCAACTCCGGCGGCCCGCTGCTCAACATGGACGGCGAGGTCGTGGGCATCAACACCGCCATCATCGCCTCGGGCCAGGGCATCGGCTTCGCCATCCCCAGCAACATGGCCCGGCGGATCATCGACCAGCTCAAGACCGAGCAGGCCGTGCACCGCGGCTGGCTGGGCATCACCTACCAGCCCGTGGACGAGCAGACCGCCAAGGCCCTGGGCCTGGCCCCCGCGCGCGGGGCGCTGGTCAACGAGGTCATCGCCGACCAGCCCGCCGCCAAGGCCGGCATCAAGCCCGGCGACGTGATCCTCAAGGTGGACAACACCGACATCGCCGAGGCTGGCGACCTGGTGCGCGCCGTGGCCTCCCTGCCCCCGGGGCGGACCATCACCCTGGGCCTGTGGCGCGACGGCAAGCAGCGCAGCGTCAAGGTCACCCTGGGTGAGCGCAGCGAGCAGCTCCAGGCCCGCCAGGGCGGCGACGCCCCCGGCGCCCCCAAGGGCTCCAAGGCCCTGCTGGGCATGACCGTGCGCGCCGTGACCGCCCAGGAGGCCGAGGCCCTGGGCGTGACCCCGGGCAAGGGCCTGCTGGTGCTGGAGGTGGACAACGGCTCCCCGGCCCAGGAAAGCGAAGTCCGCCCCGGCGACGTGATCCTGCAGGCCAACCAGAAGGACGTGGCCTCCGTGGCCGACCTGGAGAAGATCCACACGGGCGACGCCAGCGACAAGGGTGCCCTGCTGCTGCTCATCCAGCGCCAGGGCCGCACGGTGTTCCGCACCATCACCCTACCCGGGCAGTAGGCCCGGCGCAGCACCCGCCGCAGACACCACGGGGGGCCCACAGGCCCCCCGTTTTTTTCGCCCCCGCCCTTGCCTCGGGGGCCGTTTTCGGCCACCCTGCCGCCCATGAGCGCCCCCGACACCGTGACCCTGGCCGCAGGCTGCAAGGTCAACCTGCACCTGCGCCTGACCGGGCGGCTGGACAACGGCTACCACAGCCTGGAATCGCTGTTCGTGCCCCTGGCCGCGCCCACCGACACCCTGACCCTGACCTTCGGGCCCCAGGGCGGGCCCTTTGCCCTGACATGCAGCGACCCGGCCCTGGAGGGCAAGGCCAACACCGTGGCCCGGGCCTGGCGGGCCTTTTGCGCCGCCACGGGCCTGGCCCCGGCCCTGGCCGTGCGCCTGGACAAGGGCGTGCCCACGGGTGCGGGCCTGGGCGGCGGCAGCGCCGACGCGGCCCTGGTGCTGCGCGAGCTCAACGCCCGGGCCGGGGCGCGGGCGCTGGCCCCGGCGGCCCTGGCGCGCCTGGGGGCGTCCATCGGCGCGGACGTGCCCTTCTTCCTGGGCCGGGGCCCGGCCTGGGCCGAGGGCATCGGCGACGCCCTGGCCCCCGTGGAGCTTGCCCTGGCCGGGCTGGCCCTGGTAGTGTTGTGCCCGCCCGAGCAGGTGGGCACCGCGTGGGCCTACGCCGCGTGGGACGCCGCCCACCCCGGCGGCGCCGACCCCCACTGTTCCTTGACATGGACCAAGGAGCGGTTTAAAAGCTCCCCTTGCTCTTTGCCCCCGCTGTACAACAGCTTCGAGGAAGTCGTTTTTCCCGCCCACCCCAACCTGCGGCGATACAAGGAAAAACTGCTCCTCGACGGCGCATGCGGGGCGGTGATGAGCGGAAGCGGGGCCAGTGTGCTCGGACTGTTCCGCGACGCCCTCCAGGCGGAAAACTGCGCACGCGGGTTCCGGGAGGCCTCGGTTCGCGCGTTCGTGCATTGTTTCTAGCGCTGGGGTGTCGCCAAGTTGGTAAGGCAACGGGTTTTGGTCCCGTCATCCGTGGGTTCGAGTCCTACCGCCCCAGCCACGTCATCTTTTCGAGGAAGTGCCAATGGCCATCGGCGAACTGAAGATCATGACCGGCTCCGCCAACCCCGGGTTGGCCAAGGAAATCTGCAACCACCTGGGCTGCGAGCTGACCCAATGCCTCACCGACACGTTCAGTGACGGCGAGATCCGCGTGGAGATCGGCTCCAACGTCCGCGGGGCGGACGTGTTCGTGGTCCAGCCCACCTGCGCGCCGGTGAACTTCCACCTCATGGAGCTGTGCATCCTGCTCGACGCCCTCAAGCGCGCCAGCGTGGGCCGCGTCACCGCCGTGGTGCCCTACTACGGCTACGCCCGGCAGGACCGCAAGGTCGCCCCGCGCGCGCCCATCAGCGCCAAGCTCGTGGCCGACTTCCTCACCGTGGCGGGCATCGACCGCCTGGTGACGGTGGACCTGCACGCGGGCCAGATCCAGGGCTTCTTCAACCTGCCGGTGGACAACATCTACGCCGCCCCCGTGCTGCTCGAGCACCTGCGCAAGACCAACGACGACATCGTCATGGTCTCGCCCGACGCGGGCGGCGTGGAGCGCGCCCGCGCCTATGCCAAGCGCCTGGGCGCCAGCCTGGCCATCATCGACAAGCGCCGCGACGCGCCCAACCAGGCCCGGGCCATGAACGTCATCGGCGACGTGAAGGGCAAGGCTGCCATCGTGCTGGATGACATGATCGACACCGCCGGGACCATCACCGCCGCCGCCGACGTGCTCATGGAGAGCGGCGCCAAGGACGTGATGGCCTGCGCCACCCACGCCGTGCTCTCCGGCCCGGCCACCGAGCGGCTGCAGAAGTCCCACTACTCCCAGGTCATCGTCACCAACTCCATCCCGGTGGGCAACAAGGCCGAGAAATGCCCCAAGCTGCAGGTGCTTTCCCTGGCCAGCCTGCTGGGCAAGGCCATCCACAACATCCACACGGAATCCTCCGTGAGCGTACTTTTCGTTTAAACACACCTGCACCGTCCCTCGGGCCGCATCGGCGCCCGGGCAAGAACGGGGCCCAAGGAGAAACCCGACCATGTCCGACCAGATCACCCTCACCGTCCAGAAGCGCGAAGTGACCGGCAAGGGCGCCATGCGCGAACTGCACCGCAAGGGCCTCGTTCCCGGCGTCTACTACGCCAAGGGCGAGAACGTGCTCATCCAGGTGGAGCCCCTGCCGCTGAACAAGGCCTACGCCAAGGCCGGCAGCTCCCAGCTCGTGTACCTGAACATCGAGGGCGGCGAGACCCGCCCGGCCCTGATCAAGGAGCTGGTGCGCCACCCCTTCAAGACCGAGATCACCCACGTGGACTTCTTCGGCGTTGACCTGAAGAAGGCCGTGCGCGTGCGCGTGCCCATCGAGACCGTGGGCAAGCCCAAGGGCGCGGTGATGGGCGGCAAGCTGGCCGTGTTCCGCGACGGCCTGGACGTCGAATGCCTGCCCACCGACATCCCGGACAAGATCACCCTGGACGTGTCGGACCTGGACGTGGGCGACAGCATCCACATCACGGACATCGCCATGCCCCAGGGCGTCCAGGCGCTGTACGACGAGAACTTCGCCGTGGTGGGCCTGGTGGCCCCGACCGCCGAAGCCGAAGAGGGCGAGGGCGCCGGCGAAGCCGCCGAGTAGCGCCCCCGGCTCCCACGCAGACTGCACACCGGGCCCCGGGGAGCGTTCCCCGGGGCCTTTGTGCGCTGCCGCCTGCGGCGCCTTGCGCCACGGGCCCCACTTCAGGTAGGCTCACCCGGGCGCCCTCCGGCGGCCCGCTCCTGCACCCCGACCCCGGACACCCGAACCCGCATGACACACTACAGCGCCCTCGTCGCCGGGCTGGGCAACCCCGGGCCCGAGTACGAGCTGACCCGCCACAATTTCGGATTCCTGGCCATCGACGCCCTGGTGGACGAGGCCGGGGGCGAGGCCCGCTGCCCCGCCGTGCAACTGCGCGGCGACTGCGTGACCCGCGAATGCCGCCTGGTGCGAAGCGCCGCCCCCCTGCTGCTGGCCAAGCCGCAGACCTACATGAACCTCTCGGGCCTGGCCGTGGGCAAGCTGGCCGCGCGCTTCGCCCTGGCCCCCGGCGAGGTCATCGTGGTCCACGACGACCTGGACCTGCCCCTGGGGCGCATGAAGTTCAAGAAGGGCGGCAGCGACGCGGGCCACAACGGCATCAAATCCATCGCCGAGCATCTGGGCACGCCGGATTTCCTGCGCCTGCGCCTGGGCATCGGGCGGCCCGAGGGCCGGGGCGGCGCGCGCGACTACGTGCTCGACCCCTTCGAGCGCGACGAGCTGGAGCTGGTGGCCCAGGTGGCCCGGGCGGCGGTCAAGGGCCTGACCCTGTATCTGCGCCGGGGCTTCACCCCTGCCGTGCAGTACCTGAACGCCTTCGACGCCCGCCCCGGTGAAAAGGCCGATGAAACCTAGACTAATTCTTGGACCTGGGCTATGCTGTTCCTCTGTGTGTGCAATTTCTCAAGGTGTGTGGTAGTGTGCCGACCCATTTTGCAATAGGCGACCTCGTAGTCTACCCCGCCCAGGGCGTGGGCAAGGTCGAACGCATAGAAATCCAGGAAATCGGCGGAGTCAGCGCCGAGTTCTACATCGTCCGCATCCTGTCCAACAACGTGACGCTGATGGTTCCGGTGCTCAACGCCCTGAACGTCGGGCTGCGGCCCGTGTGCTCGCGCAAGAAGGCCCAGTCCATCATCAAGACCCTCCAGGACCGGGCGGACTTCACCGGCTACTCCGGGCAGAACTGGAACCGCCGCTACCGCGAATATTCCGAAAAACTCAAGAGCCAGGACCTGGCCGACGTGGCCTACGTGCTCAAGGAACTGCTGCTCATCGGCAAGGACAAGGAACTGTCCTTCGGCGAACATCGCCTGCTTGAGCAGGCCATGGGGCTGATGACCCTGGAGCTGGCCCATGCCCTGGGCCGCGACCAGGATACCGTGCGCGCCGACGTCGAGGCGATTTTCGCCGACGTGATCCGGACCAGGGAAGAACAGTAGAAGGCCCCTAGAAAGCCCTTGCAAACGCCTTTTTCCTGCGGTAGTAGTCGGCAACCGTTTGCATGGTTTCTTGCGGGTCCGTTCCAAAACAGCAACCCGCTTCGACAACACCCCTAAGTCCGCATATTCGCCCATTGCAGCGAAGTCGATAGAACGGCCACGGTCGTAGTACGCTCGTGTTGCATCCCTGGCGGGCAACACGCCTGCGGTGCCCAGTACCCGCAACCAATCCAAGGCTCTTTCTTTTTGCATCCCAGCTCACCCTCCCGGGCGACGGCCCGGGGCCGGGCGTGCGCCCTGCCGGAGCCGGGCCGCATCCAAGCAATCCTCAAATGTCCAGGCACAGGACCAGGAACAGCGCTTCTGCGGAGAGACACATGAATCAAGCCGAACTCAAAATGAAGTCCATGGCCGAGCTGATGGAGCTGGCCCAGGAATTCAAGATCGAGAACCCCAGCAGCCTGCGCAAGCAGGAACTGATCTTCGCCATCCTCAAGGCCTGCGCCTCGCAAAACGGCAATATCTACGGCGAAGGGGTCCTGGAAATCCTGCCCGACGGGTTCGGCTTCCTGCGCTCCCCCATGTACAGCTACATGCCCGGGCCCGACGACATCTACGTCTCGCCCTCGCAGATCCGCCGCTTCGGGCTGCGCAAGGGCGACATGATCACCGGCCAGATCCGCCCGCCCAAGGAAGGCGAACGCTACTTCGCCCTGCTACGCGTCAGCGAAATCGGCATGGAAAAGCCCGAAGCCACCAAGCGCCTGGTCCTCTTCGACAACCTGACCCCCATCTACCCCAACGAACGCTTCCGCCTGGAAAACGGCGAACAGAACTACTCCTCGCGCATCATCGACCTGCTGGTGCCCATCGGCAAAGGCCAACGCTGCCTGATCGTCGCCCCGCCCCGCACCGGCAAGACCATGCTCCTGCAAAACATCGCCAACTCCATCAACGCCAACCATCCCGACGCCTACCTCATCGTGCTGCTCATCGACGAGCGGCCCGAGGAAGTCACCGACATGGAGCGCACGGTCAAGGCCGAGGTGGTCTCCTCCACCTTCGACGAGCCGCCCGCGCGCCACGTGCAGGTGGCCGAGATGGTCTCCGAGAAGGCCAAGCGCCTGGTGGAGCGCAAGAAGGACGTGGTCATCCTGCTCGACTCCATCACCCGCCTGGGCCGCGCCTACAACGCCGTGACGCCCTCGTCGGGCCGCGTGCTCTCCGGCGGCCTGGACGCCAACGCCCTGCAGCGCCCCAAGCGCTTCTTCGGCGCCGCGCGCAACATCGAGGAAGGCGGCAGCCTGTCCATCATCGCCACCGCCCTGGTGGACACCGGCTCGCGCATGGACGAGGTCATCTTCGAGGAGTTCAAGGGCACGGGCAACAGCGAGATCCAGCTCGACCGCCACCTGTCCGAGAAGCGCGTCTTCCCGGCCATCGACATCAACCGCTCGGGCACCCGCAAGGAAGAGCTGCTCCTGGAACCCGATGTGCTGAACCGCGTCTGGATCCTGCGCAAGCTGCTCTCGCCCATGAACACCATCGACAGCATGGACTTTCTGCTCTCCAAGATGAAGGGCACCAAGAACAACAAGATTTTCCTGGACATGATGAACAAGTAGCGCGCAGCGCGGCGCGCCCGGCAGCCCGGGCGCGCTGGCCGGTCCGGATGCGCTTGCGGGCGCCCCGGCCCGCGCCGCAAGGGCGAAAAGCCGACCCCCCGGGGTCGGCTTTTTCGTGTCCGGCGCCGCCGCCAGCGCCGGGGCCCGCGCGCCACACCGCGCCGCGCGCCCGGCCCCTGCGGCCCGCAGCCCGCGAAAAAGCCGCCGCCCTTCCGGGCGGCGGCCTCCTTTCGCGGCCCAGGCGGCGCGCCAACGCCTAGCGCACGATCTGGGTGCCGATGCCTTCGCGGGTGAACAGCTCCAGGATCAGCGAGTTCTCGATGCGCCCGTCGATGATCTGGGCCTTTTCCACGCCCGCGTCCACGGCCTCCAGGCAGCATTTGAGCTTGGGGATCATGCCGCCCTGGGCCGTGCCGTCCTCGATGGCCCGCACGGCCTCGCGGGCGCTCATGGTCGAGATCAGCTCGCCGGATTTGTCCAGCACCCCGGCCACGTCGGTGAGCAGGATCAGCCTGCGCGCGCCCAGGGCCCCGGCCACGGCGGCGGCCACGGAGTCGGCGTTGATGTTGTAGGTGCGCCCCTCGTCGTCCACGCCCACGGGCGCGATGACCGGGATGAAGCCCTCGCGCTCCAGGGTGCGGATCAGCGCCGGGTTGATCTCCACCACCTCGCCCACCTGCCCGATGTCGATGATCTCCGGGGCCATGGCCGGGTCCTCGGGGGTCACGGCGATCTCCAGCCTGCGGCAGCGGATGGTCCGCCCGTCCTTGCCGGACAGGCCCACGGCCCGCCCGCCGTTCTGGTTGACCAGGTTCACGATCTGCTTGTTCACCGTGCCCGCCAGGACCATTTCCACCACGTCCATGGTCGCCTCGTCGGTGACGCGCAAGCCCTCGCGGAAGGTGCAGCGGATGCCCAGCTTTTCCAGCATCTGCCCGATCTGCGGCCCGCCGCCGTGGACGATGACCGGGTTCACGCCGATGTAGCGCAACAGGATCACGCACTTGGCGAAGGCGTTCTTCAGCTCCTCGTCCTTCATGGCGTGGCCGCCGTACTTGATGACGATGGTCTCCCCGTAGAACTCGCGCAGGTACGGCAAAGACTCCAGAAGCAGCTTGGCGACCTTGCTTTCGCGTCTCAGATCTTTCACGGCGGGCTCCCTTGGCGCTGCCGGGTTGGTTGTCTGTTGCAAAAATTCCCTTCCCGGGCCGTCCAACGTTAAAGAATATAGCGCGACAAATCGCGGTTGGCCGTCACGTCCGCCAGGTGGGCGCGCACGTAGTCACGGTCCACCACCACCGTGGCCCCGCCCTTGTCCGGCGCCTCGAAGGACAGGTCCGAGAGCACCTTCTCCATGATGGTGTACAGCCGCCGGGCGCCGATGTTCTCTGTCTCCTCGTTGACCTGCTGGGCGAACCCGGCCACCTCGTCCAGGGCGTCGGGGGTGAAGCGTAGGGTCACGCCCTCGGTGGCCAGAAGCGCCGTGTACTGCACGGTCAGCGCGTTGTGCGGCTCGGTGAGGATGCGCAAAAACTGCGCCTTGTCCAGCGGCGAAAGCTCCACGCGCAGCGGGAAGCGCCCCTGGAGCTCGGGGATCAGGTCCGACGGCTTGGTCAGATGGAAGGCTCCGGCGGCGATGAACAGGATGTGGTCGGTGCGCACCATGCCGTACTTGGTGTTGACCACGCTGCCCTCGACGATGGGCAAGAGGTCGCGCTGCACGCCCTCGCGCGAAACCTCGGCCCCGCCCTTGCCCTGGCTGGCCGTGCCGGTGCAGATCTTGTCGATCTCGTCCAGGAACACGATGCCGCTCTGCTCCACCCGCTCGCGCGCGGCCTCGGTGACCTTGTCCATGTCCACCAGCTTGGCGGCCTCCTGCTCCACGAGCAGGTCGTAGGCCTCGGGCACGGACACCCGGCGCGTCTTCTTCTGCCCGGGGAACAGGCGGCCCATCATGTCGCGCACCTGCATCTCCATGTCCTCCATGCCGGGCATGGCCATGATGCCCACGGGCCCGCCGCCCTGCACGGTGACTTCCATCTCCACCTGGCGCTCGTTGAGCGCGCCCTCGCGCCAGAGCTTGCGCAGCTTCTCGCGGGTGGCGTCGGGGGCGCTCTCCTGGGGCGCGGCCCCGCCCGCCCCGGCCATGAAGCCCAGGCCCGGCTCGGGCGCCTTGCGCGGGTAGAGCAGGTCGAGCAGGCGCTCCTCGGCGTTCCTGCGGGCCTGCACATGGACGCGCTCGGTCTCCTCGGCGCGGACCATGCCCACGCCGATCTCCATCAGGTCGCGGATCATGGATTCCACGTCGCGGCCCACGTAGCCGACCTCGGTGAACTTGGAGGCCTCGACCTTGAAGAACGGCGAACCCGAAAGCCTGGCCAGGCGGCGGGCGATCTCGGTCTTGCCCACGCCGGTGGGGCCGATCATGATGATGTTCTTGGGCGCGATCTCGTCGCGCAGCTCGGGCGGCACCTGCTGGCGGCGCCAGCGGTTGCGCATGGCGATGGCCACCATGCGCTTGGCGTCCTGCTGGCCGATGATGAACTTGTCCAGTTCGGAGACGATCTCGCGGGGCGTGAACTGCTGCACGGGGGGCTCCCGGCGGCGCGGCGCGGCGGCCCTGGGGCGGGCCGCACCGGGCGGCCTGCTTATTTCTCGATTTTTTCCAGGGTGACGTGCTCGTTGGTGTAGACGCACATCTCGGCGGCGATGGCCATGGCCTTGCGGGCCACCTCCTCGGCGGACAGGGCCGTCTCGCGGCGCAGGGCACGGGCCGCAGCCAGAGCGAAGGGCCCGCCCGAGCCGATGCCCACCAGCCCGTCGTCGGGCTCGATGACGTCGCCCGTGCCCGAGAGGATCAGCACGGTCTGCGCGTCGGCCACCACGAGCATGGCCTCCAGGCGGCGCAGGTACTTGTCCATGCGCCACTCCTTGGCCAGCTCCACGCTGGCGCGGGTGATATTGCCGCCGAACTGCTCCAGCTTGGCCTCGAAGCGCTCGAAGAGGGTGAAGGCGTCGGCGGTGGCCCCGGCGAACCCGGCCAGGATGCGGTCCTTGTACAGGCGGCGCACCTTGCGCGCCGTGTGCTTGAGGGCGATGTTCTGGCCGAAGGTGACCTGGCCGTCGCCGGCCATGGCCACGCCGTGGTCGTCCTTCACGGCCAGGATGGTGGTTCCGCGCAGTTCCATGGAACTCCTCGTGGGGGTTGGGGAAAAACGGCCCGGTGCGCCCTAGCGCCCGGGGCCGGCGAGGTGCTCGCGGGCGGCCAGGGCCCACGCCCCGGCGGCGCCGGGGGAGAATATAACCATGCGCGCCCGCTTGACCAGCCCCCCGCGCAGCCCGCGCTCCAGCTCGGCCACGGCGATGGCCGCCGCGCGCGGCACCGGAAAGCCGTACACCCCGCAGGACACGGCGGGAAAATCCACCCAGCCCACGCCATAGGCCCGGGCCGCGAGCAGGCAGTTGCGGTAGGCCCGGGCCAGCAGGCCGTCCTCGCCGTGGCCGCCGCCGCGCCACACGGGCCCCACGGTGTGGATGACCCGCGCGGCAGGCAGCCCGAACCCCGGGGTGACCATGGCCTCGCCCGTGGGCAGCGGGCCGTTGGCCGCGACCCAGGCCCGCCCGGCCAGCAGCAGCCCGGGCCCGGCGGCGCGGTGCAAGGCGCCGTCCACCCCGCCGCCGCCAGCCAGCTGCGCATTGGCGGCGTTGACCACGGCCCCGGCTGGCGAGGCCGCCAGATCGCCCACGCACACGGCCAGCTCCCCGGGGCCAACGCACGCGGTCAGCACGGTGTCCATGGCCGCCCTCAGCCGCGCTTCCAGAACTCTTCGCGCGACTTGTAGACCTCTTCGAGCTTTTCGAGCTCCTTCTTCTGCGCGTCGGTCTTGGCCAGGGCCTGGGCCTTCTTGCGGTTGAATTCGGCCTGCTTGCGGTCCAGCCCGTAGATGGCCGCATAGGCCAGGTGCAGATGCCCGGAGAAGGGGTCGCCCGCGCCGCCCAGGGTCCGCCCAAGGTGGAAGTGGACCTCGGAGTCCTCGGGCAGGGCCTCCAGGATGCGCCGGAAGTAACCCACGGCGCGCTCGGTCTGGCCCGCGTCGGCCTGCAGGCGGCCCAGGTAGAACAGGGCCATGAGGTCCTGGGGGTTCAGGATGCTGGCCTTGGTCAGGTAGCGGGCGGCCTTGGCCGCGTCGCCGCTGCGGTAGTGGAAGGCCCCGGCCTCGCGCAGCACCAGCGCGTCTTCGGGGGAGACGGCCAGGGCCTCGTCGAAGGCCGCCGCCGCCTCGGCCACGCGGTTGCGCCGCGAGTGGACGATGCCCCGGCCCATGGCCAACAGGCCCGGGTCGCCCTGGCCCTGGGCGAAGGCCCCCAGGGCGGCTTCGGGGTCGGCGTGGCGGGCGCGCACCAGGGTCTTGATGCGGGTGAAGCGCGCGTCCTGCTGGGGCCGGTCGCGCACCTCGGGCTCCAGGCGGTTCACGCGGTCCTGCAGGTAGCCGATGCGCTCGGCCACGTCGGGGTGGGTGGACAGGTACTGCGGCACGGAGCTGCCCGCCAGGTACTGCTTGCGGCGGATCTTCTCGAAGGAGCCGATCATGCCGTCGGGGCGGAAACCCGAGGCCACCAGGAAGTTCATGCCCACCTGGTCGGCCTCGCGCTCGTCGATGCGGCTGTAGTTGAGCATGGCCGTGGGCCCGGCGGCCATGGAGCCGATCATCAGCGCCTCGCTGGCCTCGCCCATGTTCGAGCCGCCCCCGGCGGTGCCCAGGAACATGCCCGCCAGCATTCCGGCGAGCATGCCGAGCTGGACGTTTTGCATCTGCTCGATGCGCTTGGCCACATGGCGCTGGGAAACGTGGGCCAGCTCGTGGGCCAGCACGCCCGCCAGCTCGGACTCGTGCTCCAGCTCGGTGATCAGCCCGGTGAACACGTAGACGTAGCCGCCGGGCGTGGCGAAGGCGTTGAGGGCCGAGTTGCGGATGACCGTGGTGTTGGGCGGAAAGGGCTGGGGCGGCAACTGCTCGTAGATGCGCTCCACCAGGGAGCGCACGTAGGACACGATCTCGGGGTCGTCCACCACCGGGTAGTGGGCGCGGATCATGGTGTGGTACTTCTTGCCCAGCTCGCGCTCGTCCTCGATGCTGAAGGAGCCGAACAGGGCCGCCCGGGCCGGGGCAGGCGCCAGCAGGCAGCCCAGGCCCACGGCCAGGGCCAGCAGCGCCGCCAGGGCCCGGCGCGTCAGGGAACAATCCGCCATCAGGGGCATGGTGCCTTCCGGTCGCGGGCCCGGGGCCCGGCTGCGGGAAACGCTGCGCCTAGCCGACGAGGACCACTTCCTCGCGCCCGTCGCGCTCGTCCAGGAACACGTCCACATGCTCGCCGCGCCGGGTTTCCACGCGCGCGCCCACGTAGTCGCCGTGGATGGGCAGCTCGCGGTGGCCCCGGTCCACCAGCACGAGCAGCTCCACGCGCTCGGGCCGCCCGAAGTCGAGCACCGCCTCCAGGGCCGCGCGGATGGTGCGCCCGGTGAAGAGCACGTCGTCCACCAGCACGATGCGCGTGTCGTCGATGTCGAAGAAAATCTCGGTCTTGTTGATCTGGGGCTGCACGTCCAGGGTCGTCCAGTCGTCGCGGTAGAGGTTGATGTCCAGAAGGCCCAGGGGGATGTCGCGCCCGAGCTTGGCGTCCAGGGCGGCCTTGAGGCGCCGGGCGAGGTCCACCCCGCGCCGCTGGATGCCCAGGATCACGAGGTTCTCGCAGTCCGCATGGCGCTCGATGATCTCGGTGGCGAGGCGGTCCATGGTCCGCCCGATCTCCGTGGCGTTCATCACGACCCTGGTCTTGCTCATATGCGTGTCTCCTGGTGGAATGCGGCGCAAGGCGCCGGGTGCAACATCCCTGGACGATACGGAATCTCTGCGGGCATTGCAACACGGGCCCGCAACCGGGCAGCCGTGTTATTTGATATATCTATCGAATAGGATTATTTCTATCTATATATCTTGACAACCCGGGCCCGGGCCCTTACATCTGCCCACTGGCCCGGCAACGGCCCCGCCCTGCGCCGGTCTGCCTCGACCACTCTGCCCATCCATCTGGAGGACCCATGTTTGAACTGACCGACAAGGCCCGCGAGGAGCTGCTGTCCTATTTCAGCGACAAGAGCATCTCCCCCATCCGGGTCTACCTCGCCCCGGGCGGCTGAGCTGGCCCGCGCCTGTCATTGGCTCTGGATGAGCCAAAAGAAACCGACTCCGTGTTCGACTTCGACGGCGGCATCACCTTCGTCATCGACAAGTCGCTGCTGGAAAGCGCCGCGCCCGTGAAGGTCGATGTGACCTACACCGGCTTCACCGTGGACTCCAGCCTGCAGCTGGGCGGCGGCGGCTGCGGCTCCTCGGGCTCCTGCTCCAGCGGCAGTTGCAGCTGCTAGGCGCCCCCGGCCAAGCACCAGCCATCAAGGCGGCCCCCCGGGGCCGCCTTTTTCGTTGCCGCCCTATGCCCGGCGGCCCAATCGATGATTCCTATCAATAGCATTGACAATCGCCGAACCCTGGTTAGTTTGAAGCCTCAACACCAACCCCGGGTTCCCACCCAGGAGGCATCCATGCTCGAACTGACCGACGCGGCCCGCACCGAACTCGTCAACTATTTCAAGGACAAAACTCCCGAGGCCGTGCGCGTGTTCCTGGCGCCGGGCGGGTGCTCCGGCCCGCGCCTCTCCCTGGCGCTGGACGAAAAACGTGACGACGACGCGAGCTTCGACTTCGAAGGCGGCATCACCTTCGTCATGAACAAGGCGCTGCTGGAGGAGGCCAAGCCCGTGAAGGTGGACGTGACCTACACCGGCTTCACCGTGGACTCCAGCCTGCAACTGGGCGGCGGCTGCGGCTGCTCCTCGGCGTCCTCGTGCGGCTCCGCCGGTTCGGGCGGCTGCGGCTGCGGCTGAGCCGCGCCCCTCGCGCACGCAACAAAGGGCGGCCCCGCAAGGGGTCGCCCTTTGTGTTGGCGCACCGAAAGGCTACTGCGGGTCGTCCAGGGGCGGGGCGGCGAGCATGGCCGCCCACAGGGCCACCAGGTCTTCGCGGTTGTCGCGGATCCAGGCCTCGCCCTCGTCCTGGCGCATGCGGGCCATGCTCTCCAGGAATTCCCGCCCCGAGGCACCGTCCAGCCCCGGCAGGGCGTCCACACCCAGCAGGTCCAGGGCCTCGGCCAGGGTCATGGGGTCGGGGGCAGGGGCAGGGCCGGTGGCTTTGGGGGTGTCGTCGCTCATGGGGCCCTTCTACCCGAAAGTCCGGCGGTCCACCAGGGGGGGCGCACCGGGTTCGATGGCCTGCCCGGGCCCGGCGATCTCCAGCTCCGGGCGCAGCTTGATGACGTCCTGGAAGGCCCGGACCAGGGCCTCGCGGTCCACCTCGGCGCGCATGTCCAGGCGCAGGGCCAGCCGGTCGCGCCCGCCGGGGTTGGTGACCACCACCTGCCACGCGGCCACCGCCGGGAAGCCCGCCAGCACCCCGGCCACCTGGGCCGGGTACACGAACTGGCCCTTGACCTTGGCCGTATCGTCCACGCGGCCCAGGATGCCCGTCAGCCGGGGCGAGGTGCGCCCGCAGGCGCACGGCTCGGCCACCAGCCGCGACAGATCGCCCGTGGCCAGGCGCACCAGGGGGTAGGCGTCGGTGAACGGCGTGACCACCACCTCGCCGACCTCGCCGGGGGGCAGGGGCTGGTGGGTCTGCGGGTCGCAGATTTCCACATGGCAGCGGCTGGCGACGTGCATCCCGCCCAGGGCCGGGCATTCGTAGGCCACGCAGCCCAGTTCCGCCGTGCCGTAGCCCTGGCGCACGAGCATCCCGAAATCGGCCTCCAGGCCCTGGCGCAGGCTCTCGGGCAGCCGCTCGGCGGCCACGAAGGCCACCTGGAGCTTGAAATCGCGCCGCAGGTCGAGGCCCTGGGCCACGGCCTTGTCGGCAATGACGCGCAGGTAGCTGGCCATGCCCACGAACCCGGTGACGGGCAGCGTGGTCAGCAGCTCGATCTGCTTGTCGGTGTTGCCCGGCCCGGCGGGGATCACGGCGCAGCCGATGGCGCGCAGGGGCTGTTCGAGCATCAGCCCCGCCGGGGTCAGGTGGTAGGAGAAGGTCATCTGCACCACGTCGCGGCGGCGGAATCCGGCGGCGTGGAAGCCCTCGGTCCAGCCCCAGTAGTCCGGGCCGGAGCCTTCGGGGTCCAGGATGGGCCCGGGCGACTGGTAGATGCGCGCCAGATCGCCCAGCTCGCAGGCCAGCAGCCCGCCCAGGCGCGGCCCCCGGCTTTGCAGGGCCACGAGGTCCTTCTTGCGCAGCACGGGAATGCGCGCCCAGTCGTCCAGCGCGCCGATGTCCGACAGGGTCAGCCCCGCGCCGTCCATGCGCTCGCGCAGCTCGGCGCTGTGCTCCCAGGCCGTTTCCAGCAGCCGCTCCAGCCGCCCCCAGACATGGGCGACGCGCTCCTGCGCGCCCAGGGTCTCCAGCGCGCTCCAGTGGCCGTTCATCCGCTCGGACAACAAGGTCATGGGCCCTCCTCCAGGCATAGCGTGCGTCACCGTTCCCGGCCCCGCGCCCGGCGCGGGCCCCCACCAGCCCCTAGCACGGGGCCGCCAAAAAATCCAAGATATTCGCGACGGCACGGGCAAGGCGCAGGCCCCGCCCACACGCACCCGCCCAAAAGGACCACCATCGCCCCGCGCGCTCCCTTCCCCTCTCCCAGGACGCGCACGACGCGCAGGGCCGGGGGCGGAGGCGTGTTCCCTGCGCCGCACAACCCCTCGGCACCCTGACGCCGCCCCGTGGAAAAAGGTCATAGCGGCCTGCTACGCCCGCTGCCCTCCGGCCCACACGCGCCGCCCCGCGCAGGCCCCGCAAAGCGGCAAACTCCACGCCGACACGAACACTTCTGCGCCCAGCCCCGCCCGCAAACACCCGCCCCAAGGCCCCAGCGCCGCCCCGCGCAATCCCCCTCCCCCGCGAAAACCCGCCCAAAGGGACCAGCACCGCCCCAAGCACTCCCCTTCCCCTCCCCTCCCCCAGGACGCGCACGACGCGCAGGGCCGGGGGCGGAGATTTTTTCGCGCGGCAAGGAAGGGGGCCGCAGGGGGGCGGAGGCGTATTCCCATACGCCGCACAACCCCCTCGGCGCCCTGACGCCGCCCCGCGGAAAAAGATCCGCCCCCCGCCCTGTGCTAGCCGAGCCAGCGTTTGCGTCGGCGGTAATGCTTGACGTCGCGGTAGCTGCGCTTCTGCCCGGCGTGGCCCATGCCCAGGTAGAATTCCTGCACGTCGGGGTTGTTCAGCAGTTCGGCGGCGCTGCCTTCCATGACGATGCGCCCGGTCTCCATGATGTAGCCCCGGTCGGCGATGCCCAGGGCGGCGCGGGCGTTCTGCTCCACCAGCAGCACGGTCACGCCCTCGACCTCGTTGACCCGGCGCACGATGGTGAAAATTTCCTCCACCAGCAGCGGCGCCAGGCCCAGGGAGGGCTCGTCGAGCAGCAACAGGCGCGGGCTGGCCATGAGCGCGCGGCCGATGGCCAGCATCTGCTGCTCGCCGCCGGACATGAAGCCCGCCAGCTGCCTGCGCCGCTCGGCCAGCCGCGGGAAGTAGCCGTAAACGCGCTCCAGGCCGGCGGCGTACTCCTTGCGCGGGCGGGTGAAGGCCCCGCAGCGCAGGTTCTCCTCCACGGTCAGGTCCTCGAACACGCGCCGCCCTTCCATGACCTGGAAGATGCCCGCGCGGACCATGCGCTCGGGGACCCATTTGTGCACGGGCTGGCCGTCGTAGACCACGGCCCCGGCGGTGATTTCGCCGTCCTCGCCCGCCAGAAGGCCCGAGATGGCCTTGAGGGTGGTGGACTTGCCCGCGCCGTTGGCGCCCAGCAGGGCCGTGATGCGCCCCTGCTCCACGCCCAGGGACAGGCCCTTGAGCACCAGCACCACGTCGTTGTAGACGACCTCGACGTTCTCGACCTTCAGGAGTTCCACGCACTGCTCCGCCTGCTGCGCCCCGGGGGCGGGGCCGCCGCCCCCGGGGTCGTGTCGTGCTACTTGCCCAGCCATTCGGCCTTGCGCTCCAGCTGGGGCGAGGCGACCTTGACCAGGGCCCCGCCCTCCACGCGGTAGATCATCGCGGCCATGGTCGCCCGGTGGTCGCCCGGGAAATAGCTCACCGGCGGGGTCAGGCCCATGGGGTCGTAGTCGCGCATGGTCTCGGCGGCGGCGCGGATGCCGGGCCCGTCGAGCTTGCCCTCCCGGGCCGCCAGGCGCATGGCCTCGGCCATGACCAGGGTCGAGGCGAAGCCGCGCAGGTAGTGGGTCATGACCGGCTTGCCGCCCGTCAGCTCGCGGATGAGCGCGGCGCCGGGCACGTCATCGCCGTAGGCCGCCGCCCCTTGCAGGCCGTACACGCCCTCGGCGGCCTCCCCGGCCAGGTCGATGAGGCTCTCGTCGTTGCCCCAGATGTTGACGAAAAAGACCGTCTTCATGCCCAGCTTGCGGGCGTCCTTGAGGACCACGGCGGTGGAGGGGGTGGTGCCGCCGATCCAGCAGAAGTCGGGTTCCAGCTTCTGCAGGGCCAGCAGCTGGGTGGTGGCGTCCATGGCCTTGAGGTCCACGTTTTCCTGGCCGACGATCTCGAAGCCCAGCTCGGCGGCGTAGTCCTTGCCCGCCTGGATGGGCGACAGGCCGTAGGGGTGGTCGGGGAAGATGAAGGCGACCTTGGGCGCGCGGGCCTCGGTCCAGCCGTCGCGCAGGAACTTGAGCGCCGCGCGCATCTGGGTGGAGTAGTCGGCGCACACGAAGAAGTTGTAGGGCGCGATGGCCGGGTCGGTCAGGTGCGCGGAGTAGGACGCCGACCAGGTAGGCATTTCGTCCTTGGAAACGAACTTGGTCAGGGCCTCGGTGTCGGCGGTGCCCCAGCCCTGCAGGGCGACCATGCCCTCGGCCTTGAAACGCTTGTAGGCCGCCAGGGCCTGCTGCACGTTGTAGGCGTAGTCCACCTGCGAGATGACCAGCGGCCTGCCCTCGATGCCGCCCTGGCCGTTGATGTAGGCCACGGCGGCCTTGATGCCTTCGGCGTAGGGCACGCCCACAGCCGAGGTCGCCCCGGACAGGTCGGACAGTACGCCGATACGGATGTCCTGGGCCTGGGCCATGCCGCCCAGGGCCAGGGCCAGCACCGCCGCCGCCACGATGGTTGCCATGCGTTTCATGATCGCGTTCCTCCCGTGATATGATCCCGTTCCCGAATCGCCCCGCCCACGGCACAGCGCCTAGTGGGCGAACGGATACAGCTTCCAGTAGGCCTTGGTCAGCCGCCAGCGCCGCGCCAGCCCTTCGGGCTCGAAGAGCAGGAACAGCACGAGCACCAGGCCGAAGATGCCTTCCTTCATGGCCATGAGGTGCATGGCCACCCCGGGCAGCACGCCGCCCAGGGCCGAGGCCGCCGAGTTGAGCACCTCGGGCAGCAGCACGATGAAGGCCGCGCCGAGCACGCTGCCCAGCACGCTGCCCAGCCCGCCGATGATGATCATCGCCAGGGTGCTGATGGACAGCCCGATGTTGAACTGCTCGGGGGTGATGTACATGGTGTAGTGGGCCCACAGCCCCCCGGCCACCCCGGCCATGAACGAGCTGACCCCGAAGGCCGCCAGCTTGGTGGCGAACAGGTTCACGCCCACGATCTCGGCGGACAGGTAGTGGTCGCGCACGGCCACGAAGGCCCGGCCCGGGCGCGTGCGCGTCAGGTTGGCCACCGCCAGCACCGCCAGGGCGGCCACGGCCAGGGTCAGGTAGAACATGCGCGTGTCGGAGTCGAAGGCCAGGCCGAGGATCACCGGCGGGTCAACGGCCAGGCCGCTGGAACCGCCGGTGGCGCCGTCCCAGTGCAGAAAGACGTATTCGAGGATCAGCTGCGCCGCCAGGGTGGCGATGGCCAGATAGATGCCCTTGAGCCGCAGGGAGGGGATGCCGAAGAACATGCCCACCACGGCGGCCACCAGCCCGCCCAGGCCCAGAGCCGCGGCGAACGGCAGCCCCATGGCCGAGAACTGGGCCGCCGCGTAGGCGCCCACGCCCATGAAGGCCCCGTGGCCCAGGGAAATCTGCCCGCAGAACCCCGTGAGCAGATTGAGCGACACCGCGCCGATGACGGCGATGTTGATCAGGCACAGCACCGAGACGTGGTAGGAGCCCAGCACCAGCGGCGCCGCGCACAGCGCCGCCAGGAACAGGGCCAGGGAGCCCTTCTGGAAGCGGCTGGGCAGGAGCTGGTCCTCGGCCCGGTAGCTGGTGAAGAACAAGCCGCATTTGCCGTTGGACATGCCCTAGACCCTCTCTATCTGCTTGGTGCCGAACAGGCCGTAGGGCCGGATCATCAGGATGACCACCAGGACCACGAAGGCCGCGACCTCGCGCACGCCGCCCAGGCCGAACAGGTCCTTGGCGGCGCCGTCGCACACGTTTTCGAGCACGCCGATGATCAGCCCGCCCAGGGCCGCGCCCAGCAGGCTGTCCAGCCCGCCCAGGATCACCGCCGGGAAGACCTTGAGCCCCAGGTGCCCGAGCTGGGAGTTGATGCCGTTGATATTGCCCAGGATCACGCCGCCGATGGACGAGACCACCGCCGCGATGCACCACGACAGGGCGAAGATGTTCTTGATGCCGATGCCCATGCTCTGGGCGGCCTGCTGGTCCAGGGCCGTGGCGCGCATGGCCACGCCCAGACGCGAATACTTGAAGAAGGCCGAGAACACGAGGAACAGCACCGCCGACAGGGCGAAGGCCGCGATGTACACCGGCGACACGGGCAGCCCGGCGATGAACACCGGCTCCTGGGGCAGCACCTGCGGATAGGCCCGCAGCTGCGTGCCCCACAAAAGCTGCACCAGCGCCTTGAGCACGCTGGACAGGCCCACCGTGACCATGATCACGCTGATGATGGGCTCGCCGATGAGCGGGCGCAGCACCAGCCGTTCGATGGCCAGGCCAAGGACCACGGAGAAGACCAGGGTCATAAGGAACGCCGCCAGGAAGGGCACCTGGAACTGCACCGTGAGCGAGAAGCACACGTAGGCTCCGGCCATGACCAGCTCGCCCTGGGCGAAGTTCACGACCTTGGTGGCCTTGTAGATGATGACAAAGCCCAGGGCGACCAGCGAATAGATGCTGCCGACCACGAGGCCGTTGATGACGAGCTGGAGATAGTATTCCATGGTTCCCCCGGCTAGACGTCCATGAGTTTCAGCGTGCCGCACATCTCGCGGGCGCTGCCGTCCTGGTAGCGGATGCAGGTGGTCAGGGCCACGCTGGCGCCGCCTGCGTACAGGGCCTCGACCACCTCGGCGTAGCGCTCGGCCACCACGGAGCGGCGCACCTTGCGCGTGCGGGTCAGCTCGCCGTCGTCGGCGTCCAGCTCCTTGAACAGCAGGGCGAAACGCGCGATGCGCACGGCCTCGGGCAGGGTCGCGTTGATGGCGGCAATGGCCCCGCGCACCAGCTCGTAGACCTCGTCCTTGGCCGCCAGGTCCTGGTAGGTGGTGTAGGTGATCATCCGCGACTCGGCCCAGCGGCCCACGATGCTGGCGTCGATGCACACGATGGCCGCCACGGTCTCGCGCCCCTGGCCGATGACCACGGCCTCGCGCACATACGGCGAGAACTTGAGCTTGTTTTCCAGGAACTGCGGCGAGAAGCGCGTGCCGTCCGCCAGGTGCATCACGTCCTTGACGCGGTCGATGACCACCAGCTGGCCCTTGTCGTTGAAGTAGCCCGCGTCGCCCGAGCGCAGCCAGCCGTCGGCCAGGGTCTCGCTGGTGGCCTGCTCGTTGCGGTAGTAGCCCAGGAACACCGCCGGGCTGCGCGAGAGGATCTCGCCGTCCGGGGCGATGCGAATTTCCGTTTCGGGAATGGGCTCGCCCACGGAGTCGAAGTCCACGGCGCCGTCGCGGTGGATGCAGGAGATGCCCGCGATTTCCGTCTGGCCGTAGATCTGCTTGAGGTTCACGCCCAGGGCGTGGAAGAAGCGGAAGGTGTCGGGCCCCAGGGCCGCGCCGCCGGTGGAGGCGCTGCGCAGCCGCGAAAATCCCAGCCGGTCGCGCAGGGCGCGCAGCAGCAGCCACTGGGCCAGGCGGTACTTCAGGGCCACCCAGGGCCCGGGCCTGTGCCCGGCGAACACGGCGTCGGCGCGGGCCTCGGCCCAGGGGAACACCGTGTTGTACAGCAGGCGCTTGAGGGGCGTGGTCTCCATGATGCGCACCTGCACCGTGGCCGCCAGCTTTTCCCACACGCGCGGCGGCGAGAAGATGAGGTGCGGGCCGATCTCGCGGATGTCCTGCTGCACGGTGTCCGGCTCTTCGGGAAAGTTCACCGTGAAGCCGAAGAGCAGCGCCGAGGCCACGGCCATCATCTGCTCGCCCATCCAGGCCAGGGGCAGGAAGGACACGAACTCGTCGCCGGGGCGCTTGGGGTCGGCCTGGCCCAGGTTCCAGGCCATGGAGAGCATGTTGCGGTGCGAAAGCATGGCCAGCTTGGGCCGCCCGGTGGTGCCCGAGGTGGTGGCGATGAGGCAGGGGTCTTCGGGGCGCACCTCGGCCACCCAGGCGGCGAACTCCCCGGCCCGGGCCCGGCCCATGTCGCGCACGGCGTCGAAGCTGGCCAGCCCCGGCTGCTGGCAGCCCGCCAGGCCCTTGGGGTCGTGGTAGACGATGTGGGCCAGCCCGGGCAGCTCCGCGCGCAGGGAGAGCAGCTTGTCCACCTGCTCCTGGTCCTCGGCGACAACAACCTTTGCCTGCGCAAGCTCCAGGATATAGAGGATCTCCTGGGCCGGGGCGTCCTGGTAGAGCCCGAGCGCCACGCCGCCCAGGCCCTGGATGGCCAGCTCGGCCCACAGCCACTCGGGGCGGTTGTCGCCGATGAGCACCACGATGTCGCCCCGGCCAAGGCCCAGGGCGCGCAGCCCGGCGGCGAATTCGGCGCTGGCCGTCAGGCAGTCGTTCCAGGAGAATGCCTGCCACACGCCCCACTGCTTCTCGCGCAGGGCGGTGCGCCCGCCGTGGCGCTCGGCCTGGTCCAGCAGCAGGCGGGGCAGCGTCGTCTCGTAGGCTTTGCTCACACGCGCTCCTTGTCTAGCGCCCGGCATAGGCGGCGTCGCTGCCCAGATAGGCGGCCACCACGTCGGGGTTGGCGGAGACCTCGGCGGGCGTGCCGCTGGCCAGCACCTGGCCGAAATCCAGCACCACCACCCGGTCGGAGAGGTCCATGACCACGCCCATGTCGTGCTCCACAAGCAGCACCGTGGCGCCCCATTCCTCGTTGATATCCAGGATGTAGCGGGCCATTTCCTCGGTCTCTTCCAGGTTCATGCCCGCCATGGGTTCGTCGAGCAGGATCAGCCGGGGCTCGGCGGCCAGGGCCCGGCCCAGCTCCACGCGCTTCTGCACGCCGTAGGGCAGCCGCCCGGCCACCTGGTGGCGGTAGGGCGACAGGCCCAGGAAGTCGATGACCTCCTCCACGCGGCGGCGGTGGGCGTCCTCGGCGCGGCGGGCCTTGCCGCAGTAGAGCATGGCGGCCAGCAGCCCGTAGCCCAGGCGCCCGTGGCGCCCGACCATCAGGTTGTCCAGCACCGACAGGCCCCGGAACAGCGCGATGTTCTGGAAGGTGCGCGACAGGCCGTGAGCCGTGCGCTGGTGGGTCTTCATGCCCAGCAGGGGCACCCCGCCCAGGCTAATGGCGCCCTGGTCGGGCCGGTAGCGTCCGCTGATGCAGTTGAGCATGCTCGTCTTGCCCGCGCCGTTGGGGCCGATGAGCGAGACGATGGCGCCCTCGGGCACGGTGAAGCCCACGCCCAGCAGCGCGGCCAGGCCCCGGAAGGTCAGGGTCACGTCGCGGACTTCGAGCAGCGGCGCGGCCTGGGCCACGCGGTCCTCGGCGGGGGGGGCCGCGGCGGCGCTCACGACCAGGTCCCCTTGAAGTGGTCGGGGCCGACCAGGGTGTAGCCGACTTCCACCAGACGCTTGGCGATGGGCGTGGGGTCGTCGGTCTGCACGCGCACGACCACGATGCGCCGCCCGTCGTGGAAGAAGGTGCCCGTGGCGATGATGGACACCCCCATATCCTTGATGATGCCCGAGACCTCGTGGATGACGCCGGTGCGGTCCTCCACGTCGATGACGATGCGCGAGCCGCCCTGGCGCAGGCCCATCTCCTCCACCAGCACGTCGAGCATCACGTTGCGGTTGATGTAGCCCAGCAGGCGGTCCTGGCCATCCACCACGGCCAGGCCGTGCAGGTTCTTGCGGTGCATGATCTCGGCGGCCTCCTCGATTTCCGTTTCCGGAGGCACGCGGACCACCTCGCGCTGCATGATCTTGTCCACCGTCAGCTTGGCCAGCAGGTAGTTCAGCTCGTGGCGCGCCAGGGTGGTGGCGTTGGACGGCAGAGCCTTGCGCACGTCCTCGCGGCTGACGGAGCCGACGAGGTGCTCGCCCTGCTTGACCATGAGCATCCACAGCCGATGCTCGTCCATGAGCCTGTCGGCGTCCTTGACCAGCGTCGCGGGAGTGATGGTCACGACATCCGTAAGCATCTTGAGCCCGACGTACATGGCGCGTCTCCTTGCCCGGCTCGGCCCGGGGGATATGGTTCAGTCGGGAGCGTAAGAAGAAGTCAGGACATTTGCCGCCGTTTTTCCGCCAACGGACCGAATCGCGCCGTAAACGGCGGCCGGCCCCGGGGGGAAAACGTTATAGTAGGAAGACGGCAAACATGGTGGTGTGTGGGGCCAAGGAAACCCGAAGTGCGGACGCAAGTCAAGAGCTTTCTGCATCTTTTGCGCCGCCGGTGCATGCGCCGGGCGTTGCCGGGCGCCCTGCGGCAGCCGGGGTGGAAACCGTCTGCGCGCGCAATGACGGCCCGCCCCGGGGGCCGGAACGCACACTCCGGGCTCAGGGCGCGCGGACGCCGCCCCCGGGGCCGGACCCGTCTGGACGCCGGGCCCTTTTTCCAGTACACAGCCAGAGCCATGCACGAAATGTCCATCGCCCAAAGCCTTGTGGCCATCATCAAGGAAGAAATGGAGAAGCACGGGCTGACCCGGCTGCACGCCGTGCGCGTATGCCACGGCCGCCTGGCCGCCCTGGTGCCCGACGCCCTGGCCTTCGCCTTCGAGGCCTGCACCCTGGGCACGCCCATGCAGGGCGTGCGCCTCGAACTGGCCGAGATCCCCATCGTGCTGCGCTGCTCGCAGTGCGCGCAGGAGTTCTCGCCCGAACAGGGCGACCTGTTCATGCCCTGCCCCGCCTGCGGCGAGGGCCTGGGGCACGAGGTGCTCCAGGGCAAGGAGCTGTACCTGGACAACATCGAGGCCGAATAGCCGCCCCGGGCCCGGCCCGCCCACCGCACATCCAAGCCCCGCAAAGGAGCCGTCATGGAAGTTCCCGTCGTCCGCAACATCCTGGAAGCCAACGACCGCATCTCGGCCCAGTTGCGCAAGCTCTTTGCCGAGCGCAAGGTGCTGGTGCTCAACCTCATCAGCTCCCCGGGCTCGGGCAAGACCTCCACCCTGGAGCGCACCCTGACCGACCTGGCCCCGGAGTTCAAGATGGCCGTCATCGAGGGCGACCTGCGCACGGACAACGACGCCCGCCGCGTGGCCGCCACCGGCGCCCAGGCCGTGCAGATCAACACCGACGGCGCCTGCCACCTGGACAGCTCCATGGTCCAGGTCGCCCTGGAGTCCATCGACATCGACGGGCTGGACATCCTGTTCGTGGAGAACGTGGGCAACCTGGTCTGCCCCGCCGAGTTCGAGGTCGGCGAGGACTACAAGGTCAGCCTGCTGTCGGTGACCGAGGGCGACGACAAGCCCGAGAAATACCCCCTACTGTTCGCGGAATCCGCCGTGATGCTGCTGAACAAGACGGACCTGCTGCCCTACGTGGACTTCGACATGGCCCGCGCCGAACGCTTCGCCCGCGCGCTGAACAAGGACATCGCCGTGTTCCCCGTGTCCTGCAAGACCCGCGAGGGCATGGGCGCCTGGTACGACTGGCTGCGCGCCCGCGTGCGGGAGAAGAAGGCCGCCTGACCCCGGGAGGGCCGATGCCGTTCCCCAAGGGCCTCCCCGGCGAGGCCATCCTCGACTCGCTGGCCGACGGGCTGTTCACGGTGGACCCGCAGTGGAACGTCACGTTCTTCAACCGGGCCGCCGCGCGCATCACGGGCATCGAGCCCGCCGAGGCCCTGGGGCGCAAGTGCTGGGAGGTCTTCCGCTCCAGCCTGTGCGACGGAGGCTGCGCCCTGCGCGCCTGCATCCAGGACGGCACGGCGGTGGTCAACCGCTCCATCTTCATCGTGCGCGCCGACGGCGAGCGGGTGCCCGTGTCCATCAGCGCCGCGCCCCTCACGGCGGCGGACGGCACCCTGCTCGGCGGGGTGGAGACCTTCCGCGACCTGACCGAGCTGCACCTGCTGCGCAAGGCCATGGAGGCCTCCTACACCTTCGAGGACATCGTGGGCAAAAGCCCGGCCCTGGAGCGGTTGTTCGCCATCCTGCCCCAGGTGGCGGCCAGCCCGTCCACGGTGCTGCTCACGGGCGAGTCGGGCACGGGCAAGGAGCTGTTCGCCCGCGCCCTGCACAACCTCTCGCCGCGCAAGGACGGGCCTTTCGTGGCCGTGAACTGCGGGGCCCTGCCCGAAACCCTGCTGGAATCCGAACTCTTCGGCTACAAGGCCGGGGCCTTCACCGACGCCCGGCGCGACAAGCCGGGCCGCTTCGCCGCCGCCGACGGGGGCACCCTGTTCCTGGACGAGATCGGCGACATGCCCCCGGCCTTGCAGGTCAAGCTGCTGCGCGTGCTCCAGGACGGCACCTACCAGCCCCTGGGCGACACGGCCACCCGCCGGGCCGACGTGCGCGTGGTCGCCGCCACCAACCAGGACCTGGAGCGGCTGGTGGCCGGGGGGCGCTTCCGCAGCGACCTCTACTACCGCCTGGACGTGGCCCGGCTGCGCCTGCCGCCGCTGCGCGAGCGCAGCGGCGACATCCCCCTGCTGGCCGCCCATTTCGTGCGCAAGTTCAACGCCCTGCGCGGCAAGGACATCCAGGGCGTGGACCAGCGGGCCCTGGCCGCGCTGCTGCGCCACCCCTTCCCGGGCAACGTGCGCGAGCTGGAGAACGTCATCGAGTTCGCCTTCATCCTCTGCCCGGGCGGGCTCATCGCGCCCGGGCACCTGCCCGAGACCCTGCGCCCCGCCCCCGGGGCGCCGCCCGCCCCCGGCCCCAGGACCATGGAACAGGCCAAATGCCTGGCCGCCCTGGCGGCCATGGAACGCAACGCGGGCCGGACCATGGCCGCCTGCCGCGAGCTGGCCGTCTCCAAGGACACCCTGCGCCGCCTGCTGCGCCGGGCCAGTGAGTTGGGCTTGAAATAAGCCCGCACGGCCTGACGTAGGGCGAATTTTTCGCCCGAAAGCCCCGCCTTGCGCATGACGAAGCCCACAACAAACCAAATTCATTAGGTTTTCATTCCAGGCCCCGTTCTTGCTTTCTCCTGGCTGTACCGGGCGCACCCCCGCGCCCTGAAACCGGAGGAAAGCATCATGATCGTCTGTCTGGCATGCTACGAGGACCGGCTGGCGTCGCTGTTCGAGAACACGGCGTCCTTCCGGCTGTTCGACGTGACTCCCGACCGGGCCGAACCCCTGGGCGAGCTTGACGTTCCCGTGGGCGACGCCCTGGCCCTGGGCGCGGCCATGGCCGCCAAGGGCGCGGACACCCTGGTCTGCGGCGGCATTTCCGGCGCCTCGCGGCGCCTGCTGGCCCAACACGGCATCGCCGTGCAGCCCTGGATCAGCGGCACGCTGGACGAGGTGCTCGACGCCGTGGGCCGCGACGCCCTGGCCAGCCTGGCCATGCCCGGCGCCCGCTGCGCCGGGACCGGCCCGGGCCAGGGCCGGGGCCTGGGCGGCGGCCAGGGCCTGGGCCGGGGCATGGGTGGCGGTGGCCGCGGCATGGGTGGCGGTGGCCGCGGCATGGGCGGCGGCGGCGGCCAGGGCCTGGGGCGCGGCATGGGCGGCGGCGCAGGCCGGGGCCTGGGCCCGGGCGGCGGCGCCGGGCGTCCCATGGGCGCTGGCGCAGGCCGGGGCACGGGCGGCGGCGGGCGCGGCAACGGCCCGGCCATGGCCCAGGGCCCGGCCACGGTGCCCGGCCTGGGCCTGGGTCCCTGCGGCCTTGGCCTGCGGCGCGGCCCGGCAGGGCGCGGAGCCATCCCGGCCCAGGGCCCCCTGGCGGGCCGGGGCTCCGGGCGGGGCCTGGGCCCTTGCGGCCTTGGCCTGCGGCGCGGCGGCGGAGGACGCCGGGGCCGCTGAGGCGCCGGGCGACTTTCCGGGGCAGGCGGCCCGCCTCCGGCCGCAGGCCCGGGGCCGAACTCCCCGGCCCCGCCCGCGCCGGGGGCGGCAGCGCCTCATTGCCGCCCCCGGCGCACCACGGCCCGGGTTTGCCATTGCCCGGACCACGGTTCACTGGCATGATCGGCGCCGCGCGCGGCCCTGCGGGGGCCGGGCGCGGCGCCCGCTGCGCGCCAGACGCGCAAAGACCGCGCCATACGCGCAGACACAGACCCTCGCATCAAGGAGAATCCCATGAGCGACGCATGCGCAGGCTGCTCCTCCGCCGGAAGCGGCTGCACACCCGAAACCTGCGGCACCAACCCGCAGGACGAAAAGATCAAGAAAACCCTGGGCCGCATCCGCAACAAGCTGGTGGTCATGTCCGGCAAGGGCGGCGTGGGCAAGTCCACCGTGGCGGCCAACATCGCCGTGGCCCTGGCCCTGGCAGGCAAGCAGGTCGGCCTGCTGGACGTGGACGTGCACGGCCCGAGCGTGCCGCGCCTGCTCTCCCTGGCGGGCACCCAGCCGCACATCGAGCGCGACTACATCGAGCCCGTGGCCTACAACAACAACCTGTGGGTCATGTCCCTGGGCTTTTTGCTGCCCAGCCCCAAGGACGCCGTGATCTGGCGCGGCCCGGTGAAGACCGGCCTCATCCGCCAGTTCATCTCCGACGTGGCCTGGGGCGACCTGGACTACCTGATCCTGGACTGCCCTCCCGGCACGGGCGACGAACCCCTCTCGGCCCTGCAGGAGATCGGCCCCGAGGCCCAGGCCATCATCGTCACCACGCCCCAGGGCGTGGCCGTTGACGATGTGCGCCGCTCGGTGACCTTCTGCGAGCAGGTGGGCAACAAGGTCTTCGGACTGGTGGAGAACATGAGCGGCTACGCCTGCCCCAAGTGCGGGCATGTGGAGAACATCTTCAGCACCGGCGGCGGCGAGGCCCTGGCCCGGGAGACGGGCGTGCGCTTCCTGGGCCGCATCCCCCTGGACCCCGAGGTCGCCCGCTCCGGCGACGAGGGCTACCCCATCGCCAAGCTCGGGCAGGACAACGCCACCGCCCGCGCCCTGGGCGAGATCATCAAGCCCATCCTGGCCCTGGCCAACTAGGCCCGGGCGCCCCGCCGGGGGCCGGACCATGACAAAAAGCCGGGGGCGCAAGCCTCCGGCTTTTTTCGTTTTCCCACTTCCCGAGGCGCCCCACGGCGCCGCCGGGCCTAGAATTCGCCCGGGGTGCCCTCGAAATAGCTGATCAGCGCCCGGCTGATCTCCACGCGCACGCCGCCCTGCTCGTCCTTGACCAGACGCACGTTGGCCTCGGGGTACAGGGCGATGTCCTCGCAGACGTCGCTCCAGCGCTTGAACTCGTGATAGGCTTCGTCGTTGTAGTCGGGGTAGGTGCCCGCGACCTTCCAGTCGTCCATGCGATCCTCCTCGGGCCGCGGCGCGCGGCGGCGGCGTTAGCGGGGTCCGGCCCCGTATTCGGGCGCCCACAGGGCGTAGAAGCCCGCGCGCGGCACGCCCAGCAGATGCGAAAGCCCCAGGTCCAGCCCCGGGGCGGCGTCTGCCGCCGCCAGGGGCGGATTGTACAGCGTGTCGTCCTGCATGGCGCGGCGGCGGTAGACCACCACCCGCGCCTGCTCGGGCAGCCCGGCCAGGGCACGGGCCTGGGCCAGGGCGTCGTGGGCCGTGCCCACCGCGTCCACCAGCCCCAGGGCCTGGGCCTGGGTGGCGGTAAGCACCCGCGCATCGGCTACATCGTCCAGGGCCTTGCGGTCAAGCCCCCGGCGCTGGGCCACCAGGGCCAGGAAGCGCCCGTTCATGTCGTCGATCATGGCCTGGAAGATGGCCCGCTCCTCGGGGGTCGAGCCGCGCAGGGGCGAGCCGATGTCCTTGTGGCGGCCCGAGCGCGTGACCTCGGCGCCCACGCCGATCTTGCCCATCAGCCCGCTCACGTCGGGGCGCAGGAACACCGTGCCGATGGACCCCGTGACCGTGGAGGCGTGGGCCACGATATGGTCCCCGGCCAGGGCGGCCTGATAGCCCCCGCTGGCCGCCACGGTCATCATCAGCGTCACGGCGGGCAGCTCGCGGGCCGCGCGCAGGCGCATGATCTCGGCGTAGAGGATGTCGCTGGCCACCACGGTGCCGCCGGGGCTGTCCACCTGGATGAGCAGCGCGCGCACGTCGGGGTCGGCCTCGGCCTTGCGCAGCATGGCCACCGCGTCCTGGACCACGCTGGGCCGGCGCGCCGCCAGGCCCTGGTCGGGCTCCAGGTCGATGAAACCGCGCACGGGCAGCACCAGGATCTTCTCCCGGGCGCTGCCCGAGAGCACGTGCTCGCGCAGGGGGGTGTCGTAGTCACGAAAGGCGTTGACGGACACGGAGCACCCGGCCAGCAGCGCCGCCGCCAGCAGCGGCAGGCACAGCGCCAGGGCCCGCAGGGGGAATCGCTCAGGCATGTCGGCCTCCTGCCCCCAGCCTAGCACGCCCCGGCCCGGGCCGGAAGCCCCACAGCCGCCGCCCCGCGCGCGGGAGGCAGCATTCCTGGTGTTTTATTCCTGTGCGCTCCCCGCAATCGCGCCCCGCGCGGGGAGCGGCAGGCCCGTGGGCTCCGGGACGGCGCGGCCAACCCGGCCCCGGGCGCCCCTGCCGCACCCGCGGGGGCGGGAACAGCCGGATGGGCGCGCAGCCGGGCTTGACGCGTTGCCTACTGCACCCGCGTGGGCGGGAACAGCCGGATGGGCGCGGTGGCGTCCGCAGCCGGGGCGGCCTTGGCCTTGGCCGGGGCCGCCGCCGGGGCGCCCTTGGCGGCCTTGATGACCTCGGGCGAGGCCAGCTCGGCCACCGCCCGCCTGCGCAGGAAGTTCTCGAAGTCCGGCCCGGGCTCCTCGCCGCGCAAAAGCCGGGCCACCAGCCCCCGGTTGGGCACGGCGTAGTCGTAGGCCGCCACCACCACCCCCGTGTCCAGGCGCACCACCTGGCCGGAGACGAAGACCGCCGAGCGGTCCACCACATAGCTGCCCACGAGCACGGCGTGGGCGTCGTAGCTCTCGCGCATGAACTGGGCGGTCTGGCGCGAAAGCAGGAACTCGCCCTCGCCCACGCGCACGCCCATCTCGCTGCGCAGGCGGAACTCGATGACCGAGAACCCGGCCTGGGCCAGCCGCGAGGCGAACTGCGCCGCGGCCAGCCGTCCGAAGCCCGAGGTCTTGTCGAAGTCGTCCAGGCTGACGAAGGTCGCGCACATGATGCGCGCCTCGTCGGGCAGGCGGTTTTCCAGGTTCTCCACCAGCCCGTCGGCGGCGGTGTGGTTCTCGGCGATGAAGGCGTCGCCCTCCCAGGACGCGCTCAGGGGCTGGCGGTAGCCCTTGGGCTTTTCGGGGTCGGACATGCCAAAACTCATGCATCCGGCCAGGGCGGCGCACAGGGCCAGGGCCAGGGCCAGGACCGCCACCAGGGCGCGCGCTGCGCGGGGCTGCCTATTCATTGCGGACCCCCATGGGCGTGGATTCGAGGCTGCCCGTCTGCCCGCGCGCTGCGGAACCGGCGGCGCGCAGGGGCCTGCCGTAGTGCAGGTAGTCCTCGTCGTTGATGTAGTAGATGTCCGAGGCGTGCATGACGTAGCGGTTTTTCCACACCAGCCGGGTGGTGATGATCACCTCCTGGTTGGAGTGGCTGGCCAGGTGCCCGGCGGCCACGTCGGCCAGCAGGCCCGCCGGGGCCGCGCCGTAGATGAACTCGGTGGTCACGTCGCGCGAGACGGCGATGCCCGCGCCGATGAGCGTCAACAGCCCGGGCACGGGCCGCTGGATGCGCGCCCCGTGGCGCAGCACCTGGACCTTGTAGACCAGTTCCAGCTGGTTCTCCTCCAGGTCGGCCACCTGCACCCCGCGCTGCACGAGGTTGGAGACCAGCAGCTCGCGGAAGACCTGGTGGAACGGCCCGGGGGCCTGGTCCGTGTCCACGTCGATGGCCAGCTGGCGCAGGTCCATCCGGTCGTCCAGGGCGGCGTGGACGCGACCGGCCACATCGGCGGCCAGCACGTTCCAGTGCTGCGCGGCCTGCATCTTGTGCTGCCCGGTCATGGGATAGGTCGTGGCGTAGGGCAGCTGCGACTGGCAGCCCGCCAGCATCGCCAGTCCGAGGACGGCGAGAAACGCTTTGATCATGTCGGCTTCCTTGCCCGTCCGGCAGGCGGCGCCACGCGGCACGCGCCCCGTCCATGGGCTCACCGATCTTATCGGCCCCCTCGCCCCGGGACTTAACAGCTTTTTGAAAAATGGCGGCCCCCCGCGTTGCCCAAGAAATCCGGGCCTTCGCGGCGGCCCCGAAGCGCGGCGGCCGTGTTGCTGCGCGCCACCAGCCCACCATTTTCAAGCGGCCCGCAAAAGGACTTTTCCAGCCCCGGGTCCAGACCCAGCCCCGCCCCGGCCAGCAGACAAAAAAAGCCGCGCAGGGCGCGGCCTGGCGGCGGAAAGAGACGCAGGGGACGCCGGGCGTCAGCTCACGTCGCGCACGTAGTCGTCCATGTCGATGTCCTTCCACTCCTTGGAGACCCAGTAGGCCGTGGCCCAGATCATCAGCGCGGCGGCCTGGGTGTCGTTCAGGCGCTTGATCTTGGCCTCCAGGTTGGCCTTGCTGGCGCCGTATTTTGGTGTTGACCATGGCCAGCTCGCAGGCGTCCTGCACGCGCAGCTGGAGGTAGGCCAGGCGCGACTGGTCCGGCAGCAGCTTCACGTCCTTGTGGGCTTCGAGGATGGTCTTGAGCTCGGCGGAGGAGAACTGGCCGCGGATGGAATTGATGGAGCGGAAAAAGGTGTCCACCGCCCAGGGCACCACGAACTCGGCCCCCGCGCTCTTGGTGCGGAAGTACTCCTTGAGCCACTGCTCGTGTTCGTCGGACACGCGCGCTGCGACCTGCGGCATTCCTGGTCCCCCTTGCCTTTTCCCGGGCCGGACGGGCCGCCCCGGGCTTCAATCCATCGTGAGGCTTTCCTGTTTAGAGCACGGAATCCAGACTTTGTCTAGAAAAAATGGCGGCCAGGGTCGCGTCTTCGCGCGCCCGGGAGCCGGGACCGCCAGGCGGGCCCGGCGGGCTTTCGCGCCGTCGTGTCTGCGCGCGTCAGGGGGCCGGAGCCGGGCCAAGGTCCAGGACATAGAGCACCGGCCAGAGCTTGCCTGTGGCGTAGAGCCTGCGCGCGCCCGCGTCCCAGGCCAGGCCGTTGGCCACGGCCTCGGGGCCCAGCCCGGGGGGCACCAGGGGGCCCAGGTCCAGCCAGCGGCGCACCCGACCCGTGGCGGGGTCGATGGCCGCCACCCGCGCGCTGTGCCAGACGTTGGCCAGGATCTCGCCGTCCGCCCATTCCAGCTCGTTGAGCAGTTCCACGGGCGCGTCCCCGTCGCGCACCTCCAGGCGCCCGAGCACGGCGAAGGTCTGCGCGTCGCGCACGGTGAGCACGTCCGAGCCATCGCTCATGTAAAGCACGCGCCCGTCGCCCGTCAGCCCCCAGCCCTGGCCGGAATAGCTGAACTCCCCGCGCGGGGCGAAATCGTCCAGCCCCAGGACGAAGGCCCGGCCCGAGGTCCAGGTCAGCCATACGGCCAGCTCGCCCACCGCCGTGGCGCCCTCGCCGAAATACGCGTCGGGCAGGGCCCGGGAGCGCAGCACCCGCCCGCTGGCCGGGTCCAGCTCCATGATCCGCGAGGCGCCGCGCAGCCCGGTGGTCTCGAACAGCCGCCCCCCAGTGAAGAACAGCCCCTGGGTGAAGGCCCCGGGGTCGTGGGGCAGCGTTGCCGCAACGCGCGGCACAAGCACCGGCGCGCCGCCCGCCCCGGCCCGGGCCGGGGCCGCCATGCACGCCAGGCCCAGCAGTACGACGCCCGCAACCAGGGTGCGACGCCACGCCGGGCCCACGCTGCGGGGCCCGGCCTGCCCTGTCCGCGTGGCTGCGGGCTGCGCATCCCCCCTGCTCCGCCCCGGGCGGGGCCCCGCCTGCTGCGTGCAGCACGCGCCAGCCAACAGTGGCCGGGCCAGGGTGCACGCTGCAATGACAGCACTGCAATACCGTTCAAAATTCCCCAAAAAAAAGTTTGACATTTGATTGGCGACCATCCATGAGGAATTCATAGTCCAAACGCCGAGGAAGGGTTTGCCCCGGTGTGAAAAGGACACGCGACTTTTCTTTTTGCAAGGAGTTTTTGCGAAATGCCCAAGTCCATCTATGTCGGCAATCTGCCCTGGAGTGCCACCGAAGAGGAACTCCGCGACCTGTTCGGCCAGTTCGGCGGGGTCACCTCCGTCAAGCTCGTCTCCGACCGCGACACCGGACGCCCGCGCGGCTTCGCTTTCGTGGAAATGGAAGACGCCGATGCCGCCAAGGCCATCGAGGCCCTGGAAGGCACCGAATTCGGCGGGCGCACCCTGCGGGTGAACGAGGCCAAGCCTCGCGCGCCCCGCGCGCCCCGCCGGTGGTAGCGCCACCTAGGGCATGAACCCGCAAAAAAAGCCCGCCCCGCCGCAAGGCGGGGCGGGCTTTCCCTTGCCGGGGCGCGCGCCTAGTTGTTGGACGGGCCCTTGAGCGCCGCCCCCAGCCGCGCCATGCGCGCCCGGATGTACGAGGCCGCGAGGTCCCCGGTGTCGTCGGTCCCGCTCATGCGCGCCGCGTAGTCGCGCAGGTCCTGGTCCATCTGCCGCTCCATGCGCGCCGATTCCAGGAACATCACGTAGACCAGGCACAGCGTGGCGTCGTTGTGCTCGCTGCCGTCGCACAGCAGCCCGATCTGGTCCGGCGGCACCGTCTCGAAGAAGCGCTCCACGAACATGTCCACCCAGCGGGCGTAGAGCTCGTCCATGAGCGGCGGCACCAGCGCGGCGGTGCGCCGGGCCGTTTCCGGGTCCGCCCCCAGGGTCACGCCCAAAAATTCCGACACCGCCTCGCGGCGCAGTTCCTCGCGCCCCAGGCGCTCCAGCCGCCCGAGGACCACGGCGCGCACATGCGCGCGCAGCCCGTCCATGCCCTGGGCCGTCATTGCCGGACCTGCGACCCAAGGGTCGAGTTGGGGCAGGTGTTGGCCTGCATGCAGACCTCGCAGCCGCCCCGGTAGGGCATGGGCGTGTACACGGCGTACTGGCGGTTCAGTGCCCCGAGCTGCGGGTTCCATTCCAGGTCCATGCTCTCCATGAAGTCCAGGACCTCCGCCCCCGGGCGCGGCAGGGGCGTGCAGTGCTCCTCCAGCTCGGGCACCAGGCTGCGCGCCGCGCTCATGACCAGGGTGATGGCCAGGTTGTGGAAGAACATGCCGCTCTTCTCGCCCTCGGCCCAGCCCTGCTCCACGGCCTCCTCCACGCCCTCGGTCAGCCAGACGAGCAGAAAGCCCTCGTCGGGCCCGGCGGTGGAGGGCACCAGATGGTAGGCGTGCAACCGGTCGCGCCAGTCGGTCCAGGCCGCCTCCAGGCGGTCCAGCAGGTCGCCCTCGATGCGCGACTCGCCACAGATTTCCAGGAAATACATGAAATCGAAAGCCGGCTTGGGCTGCACGGGCTTGACTTGCAGTTCGCTCATTGTCGCCTCCTTGACGGTTGCCGGGCGCGCGGCCCGTGGAGCAGTTGCATAAACCGTTTTGCTCCCGGGCTCAACCCGCCGCACGCATCCCCGCCCCCGGCCCGCCCTTCCCCACCCCGGGCAAAGCGTGTATGCTGCCCAGGCGGGAACCTCCCGCCAGGACTGGCAAAATGAAACATCTGTGCTGGATCGGCCACCCCTACTTCAGCGCCGGGCTCGCCGCCCACGGCTGGGCCGTCACGCTCCTGGAGCGCCGCAGCCCCGGCTTCGTGACCTGGGACGAGGTCGTGGCCGCCTGCGGGCGCGCGCCCGACGCCGTGGCCATGGGCGACGCCAGCCTGCCGCCCGTGCTTTTCGGCGTGGAGCGCTGGCCCTGCCTCACGGTCATGCATTTCGTGGACACGCACATCCACTCCTGGCACCCGCTCTACTCCCGGGCCTTCGACCTGTGCTCCGTGAGCCTGCGCGACCACCTGCCCCGCTTCGCCGCCCTGCGCAGCGACCCCGGGCGCGTGCTCTGGCTGCCGCCCTGGGCGCCGGACCACACCGGCCCGCGCCCCGGGCCCCGGCAGTGGGATCTGCTCTTCGCCGGAACCGTGGACCCCGCCACCACCCCCGGGCGCCACGCCTTCCTGCGCGAGCTCGGCGCGCGCTGCCCGGGGCTGCACGTCGCCCGGGGCGACTTCGGCGAATTGTTCCCCCAGGCGCGCGTGGTGCTCAACTACTGCGAGCGCGGCGACCTGAACTTCCGCGTCTTCGAGGCCCTGGGCTCTGGGGCCTGCCTGCTGACCCCCGAGGTCGGCCATGGCCAGGACATGCTTTTCACCCCCGGGCGCGACCTGTTCACCTACCCGCCCGGCGACATGGACGCCCTGCTGGCCACGGCCCGCGCCCTGCTGGCCGACCCCGGGGCCCGCGAGCGCGCCGGGGCCAGCGGCCTGGCGCGCATCGACGCCGCCCACCGCGCCGCCCACCGCGCCCGCGAGTTCTCCGCCTGGCTCACCCGGCACGGCGCCCCGGCCCTGGTGGCCGCGCGCCAGGCCAGCGCCAGCGCGCTGCTGCGCTCGGTGCTGCGCGTGCTCTACCTGCACTTCGCCGAAACCACGCCCGAGCCCGCCCTGCGCGCGGGCTTCCTGGCCATGGCCAGCGGCGCTCCGGCCCCGCCCCGGGGGTGACAGCCGCGCCGAATTTGCCTATGACCAGCCCACCGGCAACCAGCGGCCCCGACCGCAGCCAATGCCCGCCCCCACGGGCCGGGCCCCAAAAAATCCAGCCGCAAGGAGACCCCCATGTCCAACCCCATGGTCCTCATCGAGACCTCCAAGGGCGACATCCTCGTCGAACTCTTCGAGGACAAGGCCCCCAAGACCGTCGCCAACTTCCTGCAATACGTGGACGCCGAGCACTACGCGGGCACCATCTTCCACCGCGTCATCGAGAACTTCATGATCCAGGGCGGCGGCATGACCGGGATGATGAAGGAAAAGGCCACCCGCGCGCCCATCGAGAACGAGGCCAACAACGGCCTGAAGAACGAGCGCGGCACCCTGGCCATGGCCCGCACCATGGACCCGCATTCCGCCACCGCCCAGTTCTTCATCAACACCGTGGACAACGCCTTCCTCGACCACAGCGCCCCCACCGAGCAGGGCTGGGGCTACTGCGTCTTCGGCAAGGTCGTCGAAGGCCTGGACACCGTGGACAAGATCCGCAAGGTGCGCACCAAATCCGTCGGCGGCCACCAGGACGTCCCCGGCGACCCCGTCTACATCAACTCCGCCTCGCGTTTCGAGTAGGGGAAAAGCCTGGGCGCCGCCCAGAGGCCAACGGCTCCTCCCCCCCATACGCCGCCGCTCAACCGCACAGCAAAAAGCCGAGCGGTTACGCGGCGGAGCAAGGATGAAAACGGCAGTCAAAAAACACCGCGCCGATTCCGCATGGAGTCGGCGCGATGCTGTTCATGCCCGGAAGTCAAAGCACACAGGCACATTTTCACAAGAGCCGTGCAGAAATACTGCTCAACTAACGCTGCATCCCCCTCACCCCACCGCCAGCGCCGCCGCGTGCGCGCTGGCCCAGGCCCAGTGGAGGTTGTAGCCGCCGAGGTGGCCGGTGACGTCCTGGACTTCGCCGAGGAAATACAGGCCGGGGATGTGGCGGGCGGCCATGGTCTGGGAGGACAGGACGGCGGTATCCACGCCTCCGGCGGTGACTTCGGCCTTGGCCCAGCCTTCGCTGCGCGTGGGCAGGACGGTCCAGGCGCCCAGGGCCTGGGCCAGGGCGTGCAGTTGCGGGGCCGTGAGGTCGGCCAGGGGCGTGTCGGCCAGGGCAAGCGGCGCGGCCCCGGGCCTGGGCGCGGGCGCCGGGGCCGCCACCTGGGCGGCGAGGCGCGCGGCAAGGCGGGCGGGCAGGTGCGCGGCCAGGAAGTTGCGCACCAGGGCCCGGCCCCGGCCCTTGGCGCTGCGGGCGGCGGCGAGCAGCGCGGCGGCGTCCTGGCCGGGCAGCAGGTCGATGGAGAGTGCCGCGCCGCGCCGCCAATAGGTTGAAATTTGCAGGATCACCGGGCCGGAGAGGCCCTTGTGGGTGAAGAGCAGGTCATCCGTGAAGGCCGCGCCCGCGCAGGCCACGCGCGCGGGCAGGGCCACCCCGGCGAGGTCCGCGTAGGGCCAACTGCCCCCCTTGCTGCCCCCCTGGCTCCCACAAACAAGGGGTACCAGGGCCGGGCGCGGCGGCTCCACGCGCAGCCCCAGCGCCGCCGCGACCTCGAAGCCCAGGCCCGAGGCGCCCACCGCAGGCCAGGACAGGCCCCCCGTGGCCACGGCCACGGCCCGGGCGGCCAGGGCGCCGCCCTCGGTGGCCACGGAAAAGCCGTCGCCCGCGCGCTCCACGCCGCGCACCGGGCGGCCCAGCTCCAGGCGCACCCCGGCCCCGGCGCAGTCGGCCTCCAGGGCCGTGGCCACGGCGGCGGCGCCCTGGGCGCAAAAGAGCTGCCCCGGGGCCTTCTCCTCGTAGCCCAGGCCGTGTTCGCCCAGCCAGGCCACGGCGTCCCACGGCGTGAAGCGCGCCAGGGCCGAGCGCGTGAAATGCGGGTTGGCGCACAGATACCGCCCGGGGTCCATGTCCAGGTTGGTGAAATTGCAGCGCCCGCCGCCGCTGACGCGCACCTTGCGCGCCGCCCCGCCCATGGGCGCCCCCGGGTCGAGCACCAGCACGGCCAGCCCCCGGCGCGCCGCCCGCGCGGCGAAGAACAGCCCCGCAGCCCCGGCCCCGGCCACGATCACGTCCCAGGGCTGCTTCATGGCCGGGGGGCGCCGCCCCCGGCGGCGTGGACGGCACGGGAGGCAGGGACAGAGGCCGCGCGGGGCGCCAGCCCCGGGGAAGCCCCCACACGAAGCACGGAACAAAACCCCCGGGCGCAACTCCGGCTGGGCTCCTGGCGGCAGCCCGGGCGAACCCCAGGGCAACGGCGCCGCGCCATCACCCCAGCCCCCAGACCCGCTCCAGGGCCCCACGGCTGCGCGTGAGCAGGCGCAGGTAGTCCAGTTCCATGTCCAGCATCTCGCGGTCGTTCTTGCGCAGCCATTCCGACAGCCAGCCCAGGCGCACGGCCACCAGCAGCGGGTGCAGCCAGGGGGCGTTGTCCGCGCGCAGCACGCCGCCCGCGCGCAGCCCGGCCAGCAGCGCCGCGCACAGCCCCCGGCCCAGGGCCGAAGGGTCCTCGCTGCCCACGCAGCCCAGCAGGTTGGCGGCGTCGTAGAGGTCCGGCCCCTGCCCGGCGAACTCCCAGTCCACCACCGCGGCCACCTCCTGCCCGCGCCAAAGCACGTTCAGGGGATGCAGATCGCCGTGGACCAGGGTGCGCGGCAACTCGGCCCAGGCCGCGAACAGCGGCGCCAGGGCGGCCAGGATGGGGTCCAGGGCTGCGCCCAGGGCGGGCCGGGTGCGGCCCACGGTGGCGCGCAGCTCAAAGGCGAAGGCGGGCAGGTCCGCCGCCGGAGCGGTGTGCTCCGGGGCCGCGCCCCGCGCGGCGTCTTCCACATAGGCCGGGCGCGGCAGCGGGTCGCCGTGCACGAAGGGCGCCACCTGCCAGAGCTGGCCCCCGGCGCGGGCGGGCAGCCACGCGGGCACCCCGGCCAGCCCGGCGGCGGCAAGCGCCTGCTGCACGCGGGCCACGGCCTCGCGGCGGGCCTGCTGGCCGGGATGCAGCCGCTCCAGGACCCACAGAGCGCCGTGGCGGTCCTCCACTGCGGCGCGCAGGGCGCAGCGCTCGGGGCTGGCGGCCAGGGGCAGCCCGGGCCGCAGCCGCGCACAGTCCAGGCCGAAGGCCGCAAGGGCCTCCACGGCCCAAGGCGGCGGGGCGCAAAGAGCGGAAGAGTCCGGGGCGACGTGGGCGGCCCCGGGGCGGGCGAAGCTGTGCATGGCGCCCTCATAGCAGACCGCGCCCCGGCGGGAAAGCGCCGCGCGCAGGGGCCGCCCGGGCGGCTTCCCCGGCGGTCCTGCCGGGCGGAAGCTCTCCGGCGGGCGGAGTTCCCCGCGAGAGCAAACGCCTTCCGGGCAGATGACGCTGCCCTGCATCCTCCGGTACACCCGCGCCCTCCCGGGAAGGAGCGGCAGCCCTGTCCGATGCGGAGCACTCCCCACAGAACAGAGGACCGAGGCACCCTGCCCGTGGGCAACAAGAACGCCCAGAGCCATGCCCCGCCGGGAACCGCCCCGCCGCCACGCGCCCAGGGCGCCGCGCAGGCCGCCCCGGCGGACGAAACTCCCACCGCGCCAGGGCTCCCGGCCCGCGCGGGCCTTGACGCCCCGGCCCGAAGGATTACAGTGCAGGCGCCTGCCCAACCCCAGCCACCTCGGAAACACCATGCCTTCGCCCCTCTCCCCCTCGCACACGGGCATCGCCGCCGGGCTGTGCGCGTTCCTCATCTGGGGGCTGCTGCCCGTGTACTGGAAGGCCCTGGGCGCCGTGCCGCCCCTGGAGCTGCTCTGCCACCGCATCGTCTGGTCGCTGGTCTTCCTGGCGCTGGTGGTCACGCTGCGCCGGGGCTGGGCCGGGGTGGCCCACGCCCTGCGTTCGCGGCGCGACGTGCTGCTGCTGGCCGTGTCGAGCATGCTCGTGTCGGCCAACTGGTTCCTGTACATCTGGGCGGTGAACAACGACCACGTCGTGGAATCCAGCCTGGGCTACTACATCAACCCGCTGGTCAACGTGCTGCTGGGCTTCCTGGTCTTCCGCGACCGGCTGCGCCGGGTGCAGACGATGGCCATCCTGCTGGCCACGGCGGGGGTGCTGAACATGGTCTGGCACTTCGGGCGCGCGCCCTGGCTGGCGCTGGTCCTGGCGCTGACCTTCGGGCTCTACGGGCTGGCGCGCAAGGTGGCCGCCGTGGAATCCCTGAACGGCCTGCTCTTCGAGACGCTGGTCCTCGGGCTGCCCGCCACGGGCTACCTCTGGCTGCGCGAGGCCCAGGGCCTGGGCGCCCTGGGGCACCTGGGCTGGAGCACGGACCTGCTGCTGGCCGGGGCCGGGGTGGTCACGGCCACGCCGCTGCTGCTCTTCGCCTTCGCCGCGCGCAGGCTGCGCCTGTCCACGGTGGGCGTGCTGCAATACCTGGCACCCACGGGCATGTTCCTGCTGGGGGTCTTCGTCTACCGCGAGCCCTTCACCTCCGCGCACATGCTGACCTTCCTGCTCATCTGGGCCGGGGTGGCGCTGTACACGGCGGACGGCCTGCGCAGCCTGCGCCCGGCACGCGGCGGCCTGCCGCGCGAGGGCTGAAGCCGGGCACACGGAAACCGCGCCCGGGCCGGGCTTCCCGCCCACGGCTTCCAACGCCTTGGGCCACCTGCGGGGCAAAAAAAGGGCGGAGCAGGGAACCTGCTCCGCCCCTTTTCGTCCCTTGGCCCGGAGGTCTAAGTCCATCCCAGGTAGTTGATCAGCCGTTCATACTGCTGCTCAAGCTGGAAGTTGCTCTTGAACCAGACGGCCTGGATCGGCTCGCCCAGGTTCCGGAAGTGCAAAAGCAAGTAACGGTGGCTCACCTGCCCGTCGCTCTTCTCCCTCGTCGCGGTGCGGTAAAGATCCTTCAGCGGCAGCACCCGGTCCTTGAAGCAGACGATGCCCTCCCTCGAGCTGATGAAGAAGTAGTTCTCGAAGGGCAGCATCTTGTAGGGGACGTGGAAGTCCACCTTGACCTCTCCCCTCTGCACCTTGTCGTACAGGCTCTTGCGATGCCGACGCTGCTTCCAGGAAGGACCCAGCCTGCAAAGCTGCTCGAGCGTCACGACGAAGACGAAAAGGAGGCCCAACAGGCTACCAAGCCAACACACAAAACCAAAACCGTTTTTCTCATTCGCAATGCCAAGGGCCACCAGCACTGCTGTCCCTCCCAGCGTCCACAGGTACGAGATGGCCGTCTTCTTCACCCAGGCCATCCACGTGTCCCTGGGGCCCATGATATCGTACATGGTGGCCGCATCGACCTCCACCCTGGCGACGGACGGCTCCTGGGCCACGCCCTGCTGCTCCTGGGCCACGGCTGCCGTGCTGGCGGCCAGCATTTCGTCCACGCTCTTTTCCATGGTTTTCTCCGACACGCGAATTTCAGTCTCTGAGGATTTCGTCGAATCTGTTTGGCGCGATTATCCTTAATTTCGCAAAACCCGTCAATTCTCAATTCGTTGCGCTGGGTTGCGTTTTCGGGTCGAAAACGGACGAGGTGGGCGCGGCACGATTCCGGGCCTGTTCGTATCGCTTTTTTGATGCGAATAGCGCGACTGCGAATAGAAGGCATCCATACCGATTGGCTAGGCCCTGTGGTCTGCCTGAACGGCCAACACGAAAAGACAACCCGCCCGCCGGAGGCGCACAGGCCGGCGCCAGGGTTCACCGGGGGCGCGGCGAGCGATGCGGTGCGGAAAAACCACCCTGTCCCACGGTTGCGCAGCCAGGGCGCGAACGTCTCGCGGCAACGCGGCAGGGAGGCGCTTCCGGCGGCCTGCCGGGCGGCGCGCCAAACAGGAAAGAGGCCCGGGGAACCGTTCCCCGGGCCTCTTTCTGCTGGTTGGTATGGAGGCTGTGTCCGGGGCCTTCGGCCCCGTAGTCCGTCATCCGCCTGGAGGAGGCGTGTGACAGGGCCAGAAATAGCACTGGTTGAGCGAACAATCAAGACAAAAGCGACCCGGGGCCCAGAAATCCGCCCCGCCGTGACCGCACACGGGCTGGCGGCCCTGCGGCCCGCGCGCACCGGGCTGGCGCCCCACTCCCGCAGCGCCCGCACGCGAAAATCGCCTGCGGCCTGCGCGCACACGGCTGCCAGCCCCGGGCCCTGCGCGCGCACGGACTGGCGCACAACGGGGAGTATTGCGGGCCCTGCCCGAGCCTGGGCCCTGCGCGCACCGGGCTGGCACCCCGGGCCCTGCGGCCCGCGCCCTGGGGCCTCAGCCCAGGTCCAGGCTGGCCACGCCGAAGATCTTGAACAGGTCCACGTCCGGCTCGGGGCCGCTGTCCATGCGCACCAGGCGCGAGACCTCGCGCATGCCCCAGCGCCCGGCCATGCGCACCCCGCGTACGTTGGGCAAGGGCATGTCCAGGAACACCGGGGTGTCCTCCGCCGCCGCCCCCAGGCCCAGGAGCAGGGTTTCCGCCGTGTCGCAGTCCTCGGCCAGCAGCGGGCCGATGGTGCTGCCCTGCCCGCAGGTGCGCACCACGCCGTAGCCCAGCAGTTCGCCGTCGTGGGCCACGGCCAGGCCCCGGGCGTTGGGCATGGCCAGCCAGCGGCGCAAAAAGGCCGCGCGCGCGCCGGGGAAGCCCGTGCGGTCGTAGGCCAGCACGTCGGCCAGGGGCACGTCCTCCAGGGGCACCAGCCGTTCGGCGATGCACGGGTCGGGCGGCTGGTCCCAGCAGAAGCGCACCAGCTCGTAGGACGGGACGAACCCGGCCCGGCGGAAGTGCTCCACCTGCCCGGGCAGGGCGTGCAGCCCGGCGCCCAGGCCCGCCAGCCGGGCCGTGGCCGTGCGCCACAGGGCCCGCCCGTGGCCCTGGCCGCGCCGGTCGGGGCGCACGAAATACAGGCCGACGAAACCGAAGCCGCCGTGGTCCACGGCGGCCAGGGCGGCCACGGGCTCGCCGTCCGCCTCGGCCACCCAGAACCCTTGCGGATCGGCGGCCCAGAAGGCTTCGGCGTCGCGCAACCCGGGGTTGCGGCCCGCCTCGGTGGCCCAGCGCAGGGCGAGGTCCAGCTCCTCGCGGCGCATGGGGCGCACAAGGGTCTCGGGGCTGGCCATGGTTCCTCCAAGATGACGGCCCGGCGCGGGCCGGGCCTGGGCTGCTCGTTGTCGAAGGCGGCGCGGGCGCCGCAGGCCCGGCCAGTGTAGGGAAGAGCCGTGGCGATGACAAGCCCGCCGGGGCCAGCGGCCCGGGGCGCGGCGCCGTCCGCGCGCCCAAGGCCCTGACGCACGCGGCGCACGGGCGTGATGCCCATGCGCGCCCACCCGCGCCCAGGGCCCGGGAGTCATCTTGCGCGCCGCCCGCGCGCCCGGAATTCGCCCGAATCACGTCGCCGCCCCTTCGTGCCGTGGCAGCGCCGCCCGTGCGGGGCCCAGCCGCCTGACGCCGCCCGCCCGCTCCGTCCTCCTCCCCCGGAGCCGCCCGCAGGCCCAGGCCGGCCCGGATCACGGCACTGCCCTCCCGTGCTGCGGCAGCGCCGCCCCGCGCCCGCCCGGCACCTTCCCCGCGCCCGCCCGCTCCGCCTTGCTTCGCCCGCGCCCGCCCCCTCCCTGCGCCCGGGCCCGCTTGCCTTCCGCCGCCCGGCGGGGCATCCTGGGGCCATGTCGCCCTCCGCCCTGCTCGTGCTGGCCGACGTGGTCCTTGCGCTGCACGCCCTGCTGGCGGCGTTCATCGTCGTCGGCCTGCTGGCGGTATGGGCCGGGGCCCTGGCGGGCTGGGGCTTCGTTCGCCGCCGGGGCTGGCGCATGGCCCACCTGGGGGCCATGGCCGTGGTGGCCGCCGAGGCCGTGCTCGGCCTGGCCTGCCCGCTGACCACCTGGGAGGACGCCCTGCGCCGCGCCGCCGGGACGCCCGGGCGCTACACCTCGCCCTTCACCGCCTTCTGGGCCGAGCGCATCTTCTACTGGGACCTGCCCCAGGAGGTCTTCACCGTCCTCTACCTGGCCCTGCTGGCGGTCATGGTGCTCACCTGGCGGCTGGTGCCCCCGGCGCGCCGCCCCCGGGCCGGGGAGAAAAGCCGCCCGCCCGGGCGGGGCTGACGCAGCCCGGGCCGGACGCCGCAGCGCCGCCCGCGCGCGCCGCCCGGGAGCACTGCGGCGCGCGGCAATGCCCCCGTCCGCGCGGTTCGCCCCCCCCAGGCGTTTGCGCTTTCCGCACCGGGCCCGTGGGGTTGTGGCGGCCCGGCCCTGGCAGGTTCCGCCTCCGCAAGGGCTTGAATTTTCCGCAACAACACGGCAGATTGCCGCCTTGGGGCGACCCGCCCCCTGCGCCGGGCGCCGCCCCGCAGCCCCCACTCCACCGCCGAGGCCCCGGCCCGCCGTCGCCCCGCAAGCCCGGACCGAGCACCATGGAATCCTTCGCCGCCCTGCTGCCCCTGGCCAAAGTCCTTGCCGCCTTCGCCGCCATGCTCGCGGGCATCCGCCTGCGCCTGGGCCTGGGCACCTCCATCCTGTGCGGCGCGGCGCTGACCGCGACGCTCTTCGGCCTGCCCCCGGGGCGCTGGCCCCAGGTGGCCCTGGCGGCCCTGACCAGCCAGACCACGCTTTTCCTGGCGGGCATCGTCGGGCTGATCATGGCCCTGTCCACGACCATGGAGAAGACCGGGCAGTCCCGGCGGCTCATGGACGCCCTGGCCGTGCGCATGCGCTCGCCCCGGTTGCGGCTGGCGTTCTTCCCGGCGCTCATCGGGCTGTTGCCCATGCCCGGGGGCGCGGTGTTCTCGGCGCCCATGGTCGGCGAGGTGGCCCGCACCATGCGCGTGGACGGGGAGGACAAGGTCCTGGTCAACTACTGGTTCCGCCACGTCTGGGAGCTGGGCTGGCCGCTGTATCCGGGCATCATCCTCACGGCCTCCCTGGGGGGCGTGCCCATCCACCGGCTCATCGCCTGGACCTTCCCGGCGGTGCCCCTGATGCTGCTGCTGGGCTGGGTCTTCGTGCTGCGCCCGGGGCGGCTGCGCATCGAGGAGACGCCCGTTCCCGTGACCACGGCGCCCACGTCCCTGGCGGGCATCCTCGGCCTGGGCCTGCCGCTGGTCGTGGCCATCGGCGGCGCCGTGGCCCTGGAGGGCGGCATCGGCCTGCTGCTGCCCGGGGTGCCCTTCGAGTGGGGCGTGCTGGCGGCCCTGGGCGCGGCCATCGTGACCCTGCTGGCCCAGACCGGCTTCCCCCTGGCCGCCGTGCGCCAGACCCTGACCAACCGCCACCTGTACGCCATGCTGCTGGTGGTGGCGGCCATCTTCGTGTTCAAGGAAACCATGGAGGCGGCGGGCGTGGTCCGCGAGCTGGCGGCCATGGCCGGGGGCGGGGTGGCCCTGTTCGCCTCGGCGGTGTTCCTGCCCTTCCTGGTGGGCGCCATCTCGGGCATCAACGTGGCCTTCGTGGGCGCGACCTTCCCGCTGCTGCTGGGCGTGCTGGACAACCTGGGCATGCAGGACCAGACCCTGCCCTACCTGGTGCTGGCCCAGTTCTTCGGCTTCACGGGCGTGATGATCTCGCCCATCCACATCTGCTTCATCCTCACCTGCCAGTACTTCCGGGTGGAGCTGGGCCGGGCGTGGCGCAGGCTGGTCGTGCCCTGCACCCTGCTGGCCCTGGGGGGCTCGGGGTATTTCCTGCTCATCCGCTAGCGGGCCGCCCCGGGTTCCGCCGTGCGGCGCGACGCGACGCGGCGGCCCTTGCGCCTCATGCCCAGGCGCGCGCGCCCGGCTGGTTCCCCGCCGCCAGCGCGCCGCTGCCGTGCGGCCTGCGGCCAAGGATTTTCAACGCCCAGCCGGGCTTTGCTCCGGTTCCGGTTGCCAGGGCCGCCGCTTCATGCTTTGATGGCGGGCAATCCCCGACCCCCAAAGCACAGGAGGAACCATGGCGAAACGCTACGACCTGGTGGCCGTGGGCGCTGGCGTGGCTGGCGGCGCGGCGGCGCGAGCCTGCCGCGATGCCGGGATGACCGTGGCAGTGGTCGAGTCCGCCCAGTTCGGCGGCACCTGCCCGCTGCGCGGCTGCAACCCCAAGAAGGTCCTGCTGGGCGCCGCCGAGGCCCTGGCCCGCGTGCGCGCGCTGCGCGGCAAGGGCCTGCGCGGCGAGCCCGAGGTGGACTGGCCCGCGCTGCAGGCCTTCAAGGCGACCTTCGTGGACGAGATGCCCGGGCGCATCGAGGCGGCCTACGCCAAGCGCGGCATCGACACCCTGCACGGCCACGCGCGGCTCACCGGCCCCAGGACCCTGGACGTGGACGGGCAGGCCGTGGAGGCCGGGCGCATCTTCCTGGGCCCGGGGTCGGCCCCGGCGCCCCTGGGCATCCCCGGCCAGGAGCTGGCCACCCTGTCCGACGCCTTCCTGGACCTCGCGGCCCTGCCCCGGCGCATCGTCTTCATCGGCGGCGGGTATATTTCTTTTGAATTCGCGCATATGGCTGCCTGGGCCGGGGTACAGGCCACGGTGCTGCACCGCGGCCCCCGGGTCCTGGCGGGCTTCGAGCCCGAGCTGGCCCAGGTGGTGGTGGACGCCTCGCGCCAAGCGGGCATCGAGGTGCACACGAACATGCCGGTCACGGCCATCGAACGCGGGGCGGACGGCAGCCTGACGGTCCTCGCCGGGCCCGGCGGGGCCAGGGCCTTCGCCTGCGACATGGCCGTGCACGGCGCGGGGCGCGCCCCGGCCCTGGAGGGCCTGGGGCTGGCCGAGGCCGGGGTGGCCGTTGGCCCGCACGGCATCCTGGTCAACGAATACATGCAGAGCACGAGCAATCCGGCGGTCTACGCGGGCGGCGACGCCGCCAGCACGCCGTTCGCCCTGACGCCATCGTCCAACAACGAGGGGCTGGTGGCTGCGCACAATATGATCCACGGCAACAGCCTGACCGTGGACCAGGCGGGCATCCCGCGCGTGGTGTTCACCGTGCCGCCCCTGGCCGCCGTGGGGCCCACCGAGGCCGAGGCCCGGGCCCACGGCCTGGAGGTGACGGCCCACCAGGGCGACATGAGCGACTGGCTGCCCTGGCAGCGCCTGGGCGAGGAACACACGGGCTACAAGATCCTCACCGCGCCGGACGGGCGCATCGTGGCCGCCCACCTGGCCGGGCACCACGCCGAGGAGCTGGCCAACACCTTCGCCCTGGCCGTGCGCCTGGGGCTCACGGCGGCCCAGGTGCGCCGCACCATCTGGGCCTACCCCACCAGCGGGTACTACATCCAGTACATGCTGCCCCAGGAATAGGAGCGCAAAGGTCCGGGCCACCCGGGAACGCCCGGCGTCCAAACGTCACGAGCCCGCCATGGGCCCATCACCGCGCCGTGGTTTCCTGCTTGCGGCGGGGCCTCACGCCTCGCCGAGGGGGAAACCATGACCGGACGGACCACGGCAACACCGCCGGAGGCGGCGGCCCAAGGCCAGGAAAACGCCGGAGTGCGCCTGAACAGGATGATCAAGGCCTACGCGGGCGCGCACCGCTGCGAGCTGGCGGCGGACGGCCTGGCGCTGCCCGCGCGGCTCATCGACATCAACGCCGCGTCGGCACGCATCCGCCTGGAAGCGCCCCCGGGCCATGCCCTGCGGCTGGACCAGCGCGCCCTGCTGCACGCCCGGTTCACGGCCTCGGGGCGGCTGCTCGACGGCCTGCCCTGCCGCGTGGCCTGGACCATGGGCCCCGAGGCGGGCCTGGAGTTCGACCTCCACCTCGGCCTGGGCATCCTCGACCTGCAACGGGCCCTGGACTCCGGGCGCGCAGCCTAGGCCTGGCTGCGGCCTCTGCGGCGCGGGGCGCCCCCGGGCTGCCGGGAGGCCGCATGGTGGGCGCCGCAGCGGGCGGCGGGGCCAGGGCGGGTCAGGCCTTCTTCTTCTTGCCTGCGGCCTGGTGGCGCAGGGTGGCGGGCAGCACGGCCTTGCGCAGGCGCACGGACTTGGGCGTAACCTCCACCAGCTCGTCCTCGCGGATGAAGTGCAGGGCGCGCTCCAGGGTCATGGTCTGCACATTGGTCAGCACCACGGCCTCGTCCTTGCCCGAGGCGCGCATGTTGGTCAGCTTCTTTTCCTTGCAGGGGTTCACGTCGATGTCGTTGTCGCGGTTGTGCTCGCCGACGATCATGCCCTCGTAGACCGGGTCCCCGGCGCGCACGAAGAGCTGGCCGCGCGGCTCGAGGTTGAACAGGGCATAGGGCACGGCGCTGCCCGCGCGGTCGGCCACGATGGACCCCGAGAACCGCGTGGGGAAGTCGCCCCGGTGCTCCTCGTAGCCCGAGAGGTACGAGTTCATGATGCCCGTGCCCTTGGTGTCGGTGAGGAACTCGTCGCGGTAGCCGATGAGCCCGCGCGAGGGCACCGAGAACTCCAGGCGCACGCGCCCCGAGCCGTTGTTGACCATGTTGGTCAGCCGACCCTTGCGGATGGCCAGCTTTTCGGTGACCACGCCCGCGAAGGCCTCGTCGCAGTCCACATAGAGGTGCTCGATGGGTTCGAGCACGCGGCCCTGGTCGTCGAGCTTGAGGATGACCTCGGGCCGCCCCACGCTCAGCTCGAAACCCTCGCGGCGCATGGTCTCGATGATGATGGCCATCTGGAACTCGCCCCGGCCCTTGACCACGAAGGCGTCGCGCTCGTCGCTGTCCTCCACGCGGACGGCCACGTTGGACAGGGCCTCGCGCATCAGCCGGTCGCGGATCTTGGAGGAGGTCACGTTCTTGCCCTCGCGCCCGGCCAGGGGCGAGGTGTTGATGGAAAAGCGCATGGACACGGTGGGTTCGTCCACGGTGATGCGCGGCAGGGCCCGGGGCTCGGCGGCGGTGCAGATGGTGTCGCCGATGCGCACGTCCTCGATGCCCGAGAGCACGATGATGTCGCCGGGCTCGGCGGTGTCGGCCTCCACCAGTTGCAGGCCGCGGTAGGTCTGCAGGCGCGTCACGCGCAGGGGTTTGGGCGTGCCGCTCTCGCCGATGCGCACCAGGCTCTGGTTGCCGCGCACCGTGCCGCCCAGCACGCGGCCCACGGCCAGCCGCCCCAGGTAGTCGGAATAGCCCAGGTCGGACACCAGCATCTGGAAAGGCGCGTCGGCGTCATAGACCGGGGCGGGCATGTCGGAGACGATGGCGTCCATGAGACAGTGCAGGTTCTGGCCGGGCTCGTCCAGGCTGCGCGAGGCCACGCCGTCGCGGCCCACGGCATAGAACAGCGGGAAATCGAGCTGCTCCTCGCTGGCCCCCAGGTCGATGAGCAGGTCGTAGATCTCGCTCAGCACTTCCTCGGGCCGGGCGTCGGCGCGGTCGATCTTGTTGATGACCACGAACACGGCCAGATGCGCGGCCAGGGCCTTTTCGAGCACGAAGCGCGTCTGCGGCAGGGGGCCCTCGGAGGCGTCCACCAGCAGGATGGCGCCGTCGGCCATGGACAGGGCGCGCTCCACCTCGCCGCCGAAGTCGGCGTGGCCGGGGGTGTCGATGATATTGATCTTCACGCCCTGCCACTCGATGGAGCAGTTCTTGGCGGCGATGGTGATGCCGCGCTCACGTTCCAGGTCCATGGAGTCCAGCACGCGGTCCTGGACCTCCTGGTTGTCGCGGAACAGGCCGCTTTGGCGGAACATCTTGTCCGTCAAGGTGGTCTTGCCGTGGTCAACGTGGGCGATGATGGCGATATTGCGGATCTTTTCGTTGCGGGCCTTGTTCCTGGGCATGGTGGTGTCCTCGTGATGATGGCTCCGGCGATGCGCCGGGACCGCACTCCTACGCTGTTTGCCCCCGGGGCGCAACACGCGCCGCAGGGGCCGGGGCGGCAGCGCAAACGGGGCCTGCGCCGGGCGCGCGGGCGTTCAGATATCGGGCAACTCCGGCAGCTCCGGATCGAAGGAATCGGGGCCCCCGGGGTCCAGCAGGCCGTCGCCGGGAGCCCGGGCACCCAGGTTCTGGTGGGCCACGCCCGGGGCGGCGGCGGGCACGCCGCACAGGATGCGCGAAAGCCGGTCCGCCGCGCGCATCTCGCGGCGCAGGGCCTCGGGGTCGGCGTGGGGCGCGCGCTCGCCGCGCAGGGCCAGGGTCTCGAAATTCTGCTCCGCCAGGCGCCGGGCGAAGCGCTGGTGGGCCTCCAGGTGGCGCAGGGCGGCGGCGTGGGCCCGGGCCAGGGCCACGGCCAGGTCCGCGCCCTCGTCCAGGCCCGGCAGCAGGGCGCAGGCGTAGGCCAGCAGCGCGGGCAACTCCGGCCCGGCCAGGGGCGAGGCCGCCAGCCGCGCGAGCAGGTCCACGTTGCGCGCGGTCCACGGGCAGCGGCTGTGGCGCAGGGCCGCGCGGGCGGCCAGGGCGGCCTGCGGGGCCAGGGCGGCGTCCACCGCGCGGGCCAGGGCCGGGGGCGCGCCGTGGCCCGGGCGCAGGCGCACGGCCACCCCGGCGCAGGCCCGGGCATCGGGGGCCAGGGCCACCGCCAGCCCCCCGGGCAGGGTGAAGCGCGCCCGGGGCGCCAGGGCCGCCAGGGCCCGGCCCAGGGCCGGCGCCGCGTCCCCGCCCAGGGCCGCGTCGGCCCCGGCCAGGGCCGGTTCCAGGGCCTGTTGCATTGCGCGCCCCGGGAAGAGCAGCAGCTCGGCCAGGGCCGCCGCGTCGGGGTCGGCGGGGTCGGCCAGCAGCGCGGCCAGGGCCGCGTCGTCCGCGCCGCCCAGGGCCGTGCGCGCGAAGCGTTCCACCTCCGGCCCGGCGGGGGTTTCACGCTCCAGCTCGCGGGCCACGGCCCGGGCCAGGCCCAGAACCACGCCTTGGGCCGCCCCGCCCACGGCTAGCCCCCCAGCCCCAGGAATTTGCGGCTCAGGCCCGTGGCGTAGTGGTCGGTCATGCCCGCCAGATAGTCGAGCACCAACACGGCGGCCTGATACGGGCACGCGGCGTCGCCCGCTTGCAGCGCCGCCACCCGCTCGCGGCCCAGGATGGCCGCCACCTGGGCCCGGGTGCCCGGCCCGCGCCGCGCGGCGCCGCCGCACACGGCCAGGGCCGCGGGCATGAGCGTATCCAGCAGCAGCCCCAGGGAGCGCTGGGCGCCCAGCTCCAGCTCCACCTTGCGCCGCGAGCGGAACAGGCGGTCCTCCACGCCGCCGTAGACCTCCAGCAGCCGCTGGCAGAGCGGGTCCGCAGCGGCCTCCAGCAGGCTGGCGCCGAAGGCCCCGCGCATGATGGCCTCGTGGTACGTCGTGAAGGCCGCCACGCAGGCCGGGACCGCCCGGCCCATGATGGCCGCGCGCAGGCTGCCGTTGCGGGCGCGCATGGGCCGGGCGGCGTAGTCCGCCACCCGCGCGGCGTCCATGTCCAGGGCGTCCTTGAACTCCGTCAGCAGGAAATCGCCGGGCAGGATGCCCAGTTCCATGGCGTCTTCCAGGTCCATGACCCGGTAGCAGATGTCGTCGGCAGCCTCGGTGAGGAAGGCCAGGGGGTGGCGCGCGTAGTTGCCCGGTTCCCCCGGCAGCCCCAGGCGCCCGGCCACCTCGTCCAGCACCCCGGCCTCGGATTGCAGGCAGCTGAACTTGTCCTTGCCCGCCGGGGCGTTGGCGGCGGTGCGCGGGTATTTCATCAGCGCGCCGAGCACGGCCAGGGTCGGGCGCATGCCCGTGCCGCCCTCCTCGAACCCGGTGCACACCAGGATGCGCAGGGCCATGGCGTTGCCGTCAAAACGCGTCAGGTCGGCCAGATGCGCCTCGGGCACCCCCGCGAACAGGTCCGCGTTGGCGGCGAACCAGCCCTTGATGGCCTCCTCGCCGCTGTGGCCGAAGGGCGGGTTGCCGATGTCATGCGCCAGGCAGGCGGCCTGGACGATCTGGCCCACGTGCTCGGGGTCCAGCCCGGCGGGCAGCTGGCCGCGCCCGGCCAGAAAGCGCCCCACATGCTGGCCCAGGCTGCGGCCCAGGCTGGCCGATTCCATGCTGTGCGAGAGCCGGGTGTGGATGTTGTCGTTCTCGTTCAGGGGGTGGACCTGGGTCTTGCGGCCCAGCCTGCGGAAATGCCCGGAAAAGACGATGCGGTCGTAGTCGCGCTGGAAGGGGCTGCGCGGGTCGTCGGCGGGCTCGGGCCGGTCAGTGCCGTGGCGGCTGCCGCTGAGCAGCAGGTCCCAGCGCATGGAATCCGGTGGGGTCATGGTGCCTCGCTTGGTTCGTGGCGGCCCGGGGCGGGCCCGCCGGGATGGCCTGCCCAGCATACGGCCAGCGCGCCCCGGGCACAACCGCCTTGCGCGGGCAAAAGGCCGGACGCATCGCGGAATATCCCTTGCCCTTTCGGGAATGTCCGCGCATATATATCGGGAATCGCCACCGAAACCAGGAGCCCGCGATGCCCCCGCGCTTCCGCATCAGCCTGAGCGTCTCCATCCAGAGCATCTTCTTCTCGGTGGCCCTGACCCTGGCCGCGCTGCTGACCTGGTACAACTACCAGAAGAACTTCGAGACGGCCCTGGTCCTGGCCGAGAACCTGATGCGCGAGGTCAACGGCGCCATCCTGCGCGACATGGACACCATCTACGCCCCGGTGCGCACCCTGGGCAACACCCTGCCCCTGGCCCCCGAGGTCGCCACCAAACCCGACGCCGCCCACCGCCACCCCCTGAGCGAAGCCTTCCTGGCGGCCCTGGACAGCAACGAGCACATCTACGGCTTCTTCCTGGGCTGGGACGACGGCGAGTTCTACCAGGCCATCCACATCCTGGACCCGGCGGTCAGCTCGGCCCTGCGGGCCCCGGAAGGCGCACGCTACGCCCTGCGCCACGTCAACCCCGGCCCCTTCGGCAGCACCACCCAGACCTGGACGTTCCTGGACGCCGCGCGCGCGCCGCTGGCCCAGCGCAACGAGACCACGGCCTTCGACCCGCGCAGCAGGCCGTGGTACAAGCTGGCCCGGCCCCGGGCCGAGCTGATGAAAACCAAGCTCTACATCTTCGCCAGCACCCGCAACCTGGGCACCACCGTGGCCCACAGCTTCCAGGGCCCCGTGGGCGGGGTGCTGGGCATCGACATCACCCTGGGCGGGGTGTCGCAGTTCCTGGACCGCTACCGCCTGGGCGAGCGGGGCCAGGTGTTCACCTTCGCCGCCGACGGGCAGATCACCGGGCACCGCTTCCCCGGCAAGGTCGTGCGCCGCATCACCGACCGCCAGGGCAAGACCTGGAACCTGCCCGCACGCGTGAGCGACCTGAACGACCCCGTGATTCAGGGCGTCTACGACCAGTATGTCTCCGGGGCGGACATGCAAAACGGCGTCAAGGCCTTCAGCGTGGACGGACAGCGCTTCCTGTCCATGCTCACGCCCCTGGGCGGGGGGCTGGGCAGCCACGAATTCGTGGCCGTGGTCGCCCCCGAGGAGCATTTCGTCGCCCCGCTCATCCGCGTGCGCGACCACCTGCTGCTTTTCTCCCTGGTGGTGCTGCTGGCCTCCATGCCGATCATCGTCCTGGTGGCCCAGCGCATCGCCCGGCCCCTGAACCTCATGGCCGCCGAGGCCGAGCGCATCAAGCGCTTCGACCTGGAATCGACCCTGCACCTGCGCTCGCACATCATCGAAGTGGACAACCTCTCCACCTCCATGAGCCGCATGAAGGGCGCCCTGCGCTCCTTCGGGCAATACATCCCGCGCGACCTGGTGCGCAGGCTGGTGGAGTCCGGCGCCGAGCCGCGCCTGGGCGGCGACCGCCGCGAGCTGACCCTGCTGTTCACCGACATCGCCGACTTCACCACCCTGTCGGACACCATGGCCCCGGAAACTTTGATGGAGCTGCTGTCCAATTATTTCCACATCCTGGGCGACACCATTTCCGGCAGCGGGGGCACCATCGACAAATTCATCGGCGATTCGGTCATGGCCTTCTGGAACGCCCCGACCCGCGCGCCGGACCACACCGCCCTGGCCTGCCTGGCGGCCCTGCGCGGGGCGGCGGCCCTGTCCGGGCACTGCGTGCCGGGCGCGGACGACTGCCGGATGCTGGCCACGCGCTTCGGCCTGCACCGGGGCGAGGCCGTGGTGGGCAACATCGGCTCGTCGGACCGCCTGAACTACACGGCCATGGGCTCGGCGGTGAACGTCGCCGCGCGCCTGGAGGGCATGAACAAGTTCTACGGCACCACCATCCTGGCCAGCCAGGCCGTGGTGGACGCCGCCGGGGACGACTTCGTGTTCCGCGCGGTGGACGTGGCCCTGCCCAAGGGCGCGCTCACGCCCGTGACCATCCACGAGCTGCTGGGCACCCGCCCCGGCGGGCCGCACCCCGAGCTGGCCGTGGCCCCGGCAGAGCTGGAACGCCTGCACACCTGGCACCAGGCCTACGCCGACTACCGCGCCCGGCACTGGGCCCGGGCCCACGAGACCCTGCGCGCCCTGCACGAGGCCGCCCCCAGCCGCCTGACTCGGGTCTACCTGGAACGCGCGGCCCGGGCCATGGCCCAGAACCCGGGCCCGGACTGGACCGGCATCGAGGAGTTCCACACCAAATGAGCGCCCCCCGCACCCCCGCCCGCTTCCCGGCCCTGGCCGCCGCCCTGCTCTGCGCCCTGCTGCTGTGCCTGCCCCCCGGGCCCGCCCCGGCCCGGGAGCCCGCCCCGCAACTGGTGGTGGTCGGCAACAACGCCCCGCCGTTTCGCATCATCGACGGCGGCGCCTTCTACGGCATCTACTACGACGCCATGCTCGAAATCGCCCGGCGCGCCGGGCTGCGCGTGCGCTTCGTGGAGGCGCCCTTCCAGCGCAGCCTGGCCATGATGGAGCTGGGCGAGGCCGATATCATGCTCGGCCCCAACCGCACCCCCGAACGCGAGGCGTTCATGGTCTACACCCGCGTCCGCTTTCCCCCGGCGGACAAGGCCTTCTACGTCTACCCCGGCACCCCCCGCGTGACGGCCCACGCCGACTTGGCGGCCATGACCGTGGCCGTGCAGCGCGGGGCGCGCTACTACCCGGAGTTCGACGACGACCCCACCCTGCGCAAGGTGGAATGCTTCGACCAGATCCAGGCCTTGGAGAAGGTGCTCACCGGCGAATGCGACGCCATGCTCATGCCCGAGCAGGAGGCCGACTACCTGCTCATGCACCTGGGCGTGGGGCTGAAGAAATCGCCGTACGTCGTGCCCGGCAAGCCGCCCTACCTGACCATCGCGCGCCGCAGCGAAGCCGCCCTGGCCGAGCGCGAGGCCATGGAGGAAGCCATGCGGACCATGATCGAAGATGGGACCATGCAGGCCATCCTGGAGCGCTACAGGTAGCCGCACGGGGCAAGGGGGCGCCGCTGCGCCCCTGATCCTGCGCCCAGGCGGTCGCCACGCCGCACAAAAAAGGCCGACGGAACAATCCGCCGGCCTTTTCTGCGCGCCCTGCCGCGTGGCGCTGCGGGCGCCTGCGCCCGGGGCTACTGGCATTCCCGGGTGGCGTGGAACTCCACCTCGGGCCACAGCTCCTTGATGTGCTTGAGCTGCCACGAGCCCGTGGCCAGAAGGGCCAGGTGGCCCTCGGCGTCGCGGGCCAGGTTCGAGGCCTGGCCCTTCTCGAAGGCCTTGAGCCGGGCCTTGTCCGGGCAATCCACCCAGCGCGCGGTAGTGAACGGCGTGGGCACATAGCTGGCCTCGACGCCGTATTCGTCCTTGAGCCGGGCCACGATGACCTCGAACTGCAACACGCCCACGGCCCCCAGGATCAGGTCGCTGCCCAGCAGGGGCTGGAAGAGCTGCGCCGCGCCCTCTTCCACGAGCTGTTGCAGGCCCTTGCGCAGCTGCTTGGCCTTGAGGGGCGTGCGCAGCACCACCACGCGGAAATGCTCGGGGGCGAAGTTGGGGATGCCCGCGAAGGCGAGGGGCTCCTTCTCGGTGAAGGTGTCGCCGATGCGGATGGTGCCGTGGTTGCGGATGCCGATGATGTCCCCGGGCCAGGCCTCTTCCACCGCCGTGCGCTCCTGGGCCAGGAACATGATGGGGTTGGCGATGGCGATGTCCTTGTCCACCCGGTGGTGGCGCACGCGCATCCCGCGCGCGAAGCGGCCCGAGCAGATGCGCACGAAGGCGATGCGGTCGCGGTGGGCGGGGTCCATATTGGCCTGGACCTTGAAAACGAAGCCCGAGAAGGCCTCCTCGTCGGGCTGGACCACGCGCGTGGCGGCGGCCCGGGGCTGGGGCTCGGGAGCGATCTCCACGAAGCTGTCCAAAAGCTCGCGCACGCCGAAGTTGTTCACCGCGCTGCCGAAGAAGACCGGGGTCTGGCTGCCCTTGAGGAAGGCGTCCAGGTCGAAGGGGTTGCCCGCGCCCTGGAGCAGCTCCACGTCCTCGCGCAGGGTGTCGGCCTTGTCGCCCAGCAGCGCGTCGAGCTGCGGGTCGGCCAGGTCGTGGATGGTCACGGCGTCGCCAACCTCGGGCCCGCGCCCGGGGGTGAACAGGGTCACCTCGCGGCGGTGCAGGTGGTAGATGCCCAGGAAATCACCGCCGCGCCCGATGGGCCAGGACAGCGGGGCGCACTCGATCTGCAGGGTCTCCTCGATCTCGGCCATGATCTCGAAGGGGTCGCGGCCCTCGCGGTCGAGCTTGTTGATGAAGGTCAGGATGGGCGTGTTGCGCATCCGGCAGACCTCCATCAGCTTGCGGGTCTGCGTTTCCACACCCTTGGCGCAGTCGATGACCATCACGGCGCTGTCCACGGCGGTGAGCACGCGGTAGGTGTCCTCGGAAAAGTCCTGGTGGCCGGGGGTGTCCAGCAGGTTGACCGCGTAGTCCCGGTACTCGAACTGCAACACCGAGCTGGTCACGGAGATGCCCCGGTCGCGCTCGATGGCCATCCAGTCGCTGGTGGCGTGACGGTCGGCCTTGCGCGCGCGCACGGAGCCCGCCATCTGGATGGCCCCGCCGAAGAGCAGCAGCTTTTCGGTGAGCGTGGTCTTGCCCGCGTCGGGGTGGCTGATGATGCCGAAGGTGCGCCGCCGGGCGATCTGGCGCTGCAGGGTGCTGGTGGTGGTCATGGTGGCTGCGTCCGTGTGTTGCGGCGCGGCGGCGCCGGGCGCCCCGCGCAACAGAGAAAGGGACCGCAAGCGAACCTGCGAGTCCCTTGATTTTCCTGGAGCCAGCGCGGGGACTTGAACCCCGGGCCTGCTGATTACGAATCAGCTGCTCTACCAACTGAGCTACGCTGGCGCGCCAATGCGGAGAGCTTTGATAGCCAAGGCGTTGCCGGGCGTCAAGGGGAAACATGGACGCCCGGCGGGCCCGGGCCGCCCGGGGCGCAGGGAGGACACCCCGCCCCTAGCCCTTGAGGCGGATCTCCACCGTGCCCGGGGCGTAGCCCTTGAACTGGCGCAGCATGCCCGTCACCGCGCCAGAGAACACGCCCTGCACGAAGGCGTTCATGGCCAGGGGCTGGCCGTTGACCGTGACCTCCACCGCCGAGCCCGCCGCGCGGCAGTCCGCCGCCGTGGCCTTGCCCGCCACGATCTCGCGGGCCAGGGCCGCGCAGTCCGGCCTGCCGCACGAGCCGCAGTCCAGCCCCGGCAGGGCGAAACCCCGGGCCAGGATCAGGTCGGCCAGGGCCGAAACGTCCGGCACATGCTCCAGGCCGTAGCCCGGCACCTGCCCGGCGCTGGCCAGGGCCAGGCCCTGCTCCAGCTCGCCCGCGTCGGCCACGCTGCGCAGCAACAGGATGCGCGGCAGCCAGCCCAGGTGCTTGCCGCCCTCCACCACCAGCACGTCGGCGTCCAGCAGGGGCACCAGGTCCGGCAGGTGGCGCCGCCCCTGCCAGAACAGGCCCGTGGCCTCCCCGGCCAGCAGCGCCACCCGGCCATAGGCCTGGCGCAGGGCGTGGGAATCCGTGCCCGGCGCGTCGGCCTCGGGTTGGTGGGTGAATTTGGCCGCCGCCGCGCGCACCCCGCGCCGGGCCAGCTCCTGGCCCAGGGCCACGGCCAGGGTCGTCTTGCCCGTCTTCTTGTAGCCCACGATGTTCACCGCGATCATCCGCCGCCTCCCTTGGTGGTCTCGCCTGCGCCCGGCGCGCTGCCGGGCCAGCCCAGCCCTACCCCAAAGCGCCCCCGGGGTCGAGGGCCGCCCGGGCCGAACCCTTTACGGATACAGCGCATCCGCACAAAACTATCGACAAACGCAACACGGCCAAAAGGCGCCCCCTGGTCATGCATTATTCCTGGCTGGCCGGGGCTGCCGATTACAAACCAGGAACAACCAGATACAACACTGCGCCCGGAACCCCGCCGAATGGCTCCCCATGCGCACGAGGAGCCGCAAAATCCAACGCACGGAATTGACAGAGGCAGCAACTGCGTCTACAATTTGCTTCACTGCCAGGTATCCCCCTCAGCACCCTGGCGGTACACAAGGCAGGAGGGGCGGCCCGTCGCGACAGCGGGCCGCCCCTCCTCATCGTCTGCCGCCTGGCGCCGGGGCAGGGGGCCTGCGCCAGGGCGCGCGGGCGGGGCCGCCCCCTTGGACGCCGCCCCCCGAGGCCCGGTTTCAGCCGCAGCCGCAGCCGCCCCCGGGCTCCGCAGGCCCCGCCAGCCGCCCGGCGCGCATGGCCACCACGGAGTCGGCCAGGGAACGCAGCCAGACCATGTCGTGGCTCACGGCCACCACCGTGGCGCCCCACTGCTCGCGCGCGGCCAGGGCCGCCTTGCGGATGCGCCGGGCGCTGTCCTCGTCCAGGCTGGCGGTGGGCTCGTCGAGCAACAGCACCCGGGGCCGCAGCACGAGCCGCGCCGCCAGGGCCACGCGCTGGGCCTCGCCGCCGGACAGCTCGAACCAACTGCGCCGCGCGAAGCGCTCCGGGGCCAGCCCGACCATCTCCAGGGCCGCGCCAACGGCGCCCTCGCTGGCCTCCAGGCCACGGACCTTCAGCCCGTAGGCCACGTTGCCCGCCACGGTGCGCCGCAGCAGGTAGGGCTCCTGGGTCAGCAGGGTCGCCTCGCGGCGCAGGGCTTCGTCCTCGAAGCCGCAGGGCGCGCCGAAAAAGGACATCCGCCCGCTCACGGGCGCCTCCAGGAAGGCCAGCAGACGCATCAGGGTGCTCTTGCCGCTGCCGTTGGGCCCGGCGATGCCCGTGACGTGCCGGGCCGGGATCTCCAGCGCCTCCACGCGCAGCACCTCGCGCCCGGCGTAGACCTGGACCACATCCTCCAGCCGGTATGCCGCCTCGCTCATTTTCCGGCCAACCTCCTCAGGGACGCCACGCCCAGGTTGATGGCGAAGGCGACCAGCAGCAGCACCAGCCCCAGGGCCACGCCCATGGCGAACTGGCCCTTGCCCGTCTCCAGGGCGATGGCCGTGGTGATGGTGCGCGTGTGCCATTTGATGTTGCCGCCGACCATCATGGCGATGCCCACCTCGGAGACGATGCGCCCGTATGCGGCCACGGCGGCCAAGGCCATGTGGAAGCGCGCCTCGTGCAGCGTGGCCCACAGCTCCTGGCGGCGCGAGGCGCCCAGGGTGCGCAGGGTCGGCTTCAGGCGGCGGTCCAGGTTCTCCACGGCGCTGGCGGTCATGGCCGTGACCACCGGCAGGCCCAGCAGCACCAGGCCGATGACGATGCCCGGCAGGGTGAACAGCAGCCCGAGCCCGCCCAGGGGCCCCTGGCGCGACAGGAAGGAGTACACCAAAAGCCCGATGACCACCGTGGGGAAGGACAGCATGGTGTCCACCACAAGGCGCAGGGCCCGCCGCCCGGGGAAGTCGGCGTGACCCAGCACAAAGCCCAGGGGCGCGCCGAAGGCCATGCACAGGACGATGGCCGAGGTGGAAACGACAAGCGTCGCCCAGACCGCCGAATAGGTCTCGGCATGGCCCGTGACGAGCAGAAAAAAGGCCTGGGTCAGGCCGTCAAGCAGGTAATCCATCCGCTGCTCCCGCTCCGGGTGGCCGGAAAACGGCAAGGGGGGCCGCAGCCCCCCTGCCTTGCCTCATGGCGCCAGGAGCCTACTGGCCCGCGTTGGGCACGAACAGGGGCTTGCCCATGAGGGAGTACTCGCCAATGGCCTTCTGTGTCCCGGGAGAAGCCATCCAGTCAATGAACTTCTTGGCCAGTTCGTACTTGACGCCGGGGCACTTGGCCGGGTTCACGGCCATGGCGCTGTACTGGTTGAGCAGCGGGGAGTCGCCCTCCACGAGGATGACCACCGGGGGCGTGCCGCCGCTCTCGGCCTCGTAGGTGATGAAGGTGCCGCGGTCGGCCATGGTGTAGCCGTTCTTCTCGGCAGCCACGCGGATGGTGGCCAGCATGCCCTGGCCGGTCTGCACGTACCAGGCCTGCTTGTCGGGCACATCCATCCCGGCGGCCTGCCACAGGGACAGCTCCTTCTTGTGCGTGCCCGAGTCGTCGCCGCGGCTGACGAACACGGCCTGCTTGTCGGCCATGGCCTTCAGGGCCTGGGCCACGGTCATGCCCTTGACGCCCGCCGGGTCCGCCGCCGGGCCCAGGAGCACGAAGTCGTTGTACATGACCTGGGTGCGGTCCACCGCCGCCCCGGCCTCGACTTCCTTTTTCTCCGCCGCCGGGGCGTGAACGAGCAAGACGTCCACGTCGCAGTTGCGGCCCAGTTCCAGGGCCTTGCCGGTGCCCACGGCGGTCCAGCGCAGCTCGATGCCCGTCTGCTCGGCGAACAGCGGGCCCAGCACATCCAGCAGGCCGGTGTTGTCGGTGCTGGTGGTGGTGGCCATCATCAGCACGGGCTTTTCGGCCAGGGCCGCGCCCGGCGCGGCGAGCATCGCCAGCACGGCGGCCAGCAGCAGGAATTTCTTCACGGCTTTTCTCCTTTCACGAAGTGTTTTTCAATATCTGGCACAAAGAAAACAGGAAAGAACCAATTCGAACCATTACGCACTCAAGGCCGCGAAGTCCATCATTTTGCGACTTGCTCAGTATCTGACACCAAACTTCAGGGGCCGGGCCACGGGCACGGGAAAATTTCATCCGCGATGCCGGGAAGTTGAACACTTATTCCCATGCCGGGGCAAAAGGAGTACGCTGGACCAACCACGAACCTTCCGCCCAAGGACGCACACCATGGCACCCACCCCGGACCCGGACCTGCGACTGCTCGACAAGCGGCTGGAACTCCTGCGCAAGCGCGACCATATTCCTGCGGAACTGCTGGACCTCGTGGGCCAGGTCTGCGCGCGCCAGCTGCGCGCCGTGGCCGAGGCCGACCCCGGCGCCCCGCCCCAGGACAGGCTGGCCGCCCAGGACACCCACATCCAGGGCGCCCCGCTGCTGGCGCGCGAGCATTTCCCCTACGACGCCGCCCAGGCCAGGGCGCTGTTCGAGGAATTCCTGCGGCTTTTGCTGGAGCGCCCCGGGCCCATGGCCGAGGCGGCCTCGGTGGCGGCGGGCGCCGTGGCGGCGGGCGACCCGGCCCTGGAGCGCTGCTTCGCCGCGCACCTGCAGGGCGACGAGGAGTTCTTCGACGCCTTCGGCAGGCAGCGCACGCCGCAGGCCCCGCGCACCCTGGCCTTCCTGGTGCAGTCGGCCCTGGCGCCCTCGCTGGCCGCCGTGGCCCGCGCCCTGGGCGAGCGGCACGACACGGCCAAGGCCTGGCCCCACCCCCACTGCCCCATCTGCGGCAGTGCCCCGCTCATGGGCGAGCTGCGCGAAAAGGAAGGCCTGCGCTACGCGGCCTGCTCCTTCTGCCGCACCAGCTACCGCATGCCGCGCCTGCGCTGCGCCTTCTGCGGAGAGACCGACCACGCCAGGCTGTCCTACTTCACCGCCGACGACGAGCAGGGCTACCGCGTGGACGTGTGCGACACCTGCAAGCACTACATCAAGACCACGGACTTCCGGAAACTGGACAAGCGGCCCCTGCCCCTGCTGGACGACCTGGAATCCCTGAGCCTGGACATCCTGGCGGCCAACGAGGGCTACAACCGCCCCACCCTGTCGGGCTTCGGGTTCTAGGAGGAGCGGGCATGACGAGCGACGCCCCCAAGCCCTGCGGCCCCCCCGCCCCGGGCGGCCTGCTGCGGCTGGCCTGCCGCCAGTTCAAGGACGGCGCCTGGCGCGACTTCGCCGACACCGTGACCCCCGAGGCGCCGGTGGTGCTGCACTGGCCGGGGCGCGACCCCGTCCGGCTGTGGGCCTTCGCCGAGGACCTGGACGCCCTGGCCCTGGGCCACGCCCTGCTGGAGCTGTGCCGCCCGGGGCAGCGGCCCCGGCTGGTGCAGCGCAAGGGCGACGAATTCCTGCTGGCCCCCGACACCGCCCCCGCACCGGCCCCGGCCCCCGGCCCGCTGCCCCTGGAGCCCGCCCAGGTCCTCGACGCCATGGCCGGGTTCATCCAGGCCGGAGGCCGCTGGGACGACACGGGCTGCTTCCACCGCGCGGCGGTCTTCGACCCCGGCGCGCGGCGCTTCGTGCACCACGTGGAGGACATCGGCCGCCACAACTGCATCGACCGCCTGGCGGGCTGGGCCCTGGAGTCGGGCGAGCCTCTGCCCGGGCGCCTGCTGTTCGTCTCGGCGCGGGCCACGGCCTCGCTGGCCGCCAAGGCCGCGCGGGCCGGGTTCGGGGCCATGGTCAGCCGCTCGGCGGTGACCACGGCGGGCATCGCCGCCGCCGCCGGGGCCGGGCTGTCCCTGGCCGGATTCGCGCGCGCGGCGCGCTTCACGGTGTTCACCGATCCCGCCGGGGTCTTCCTGGGCGCACAATGCGGGCCTGGCGCAGGATGAGCGCAGGACAAGGAGCGGCCATGGCCGAGACGATCAACGCGCTGGTGCTGGCGGGCGGCAAGAGCACCCGCCTGGGCACGGACAAGGTCGTGCTGCCCTTCTCGGGGCGCACGCTGCTGGCGCGCATGGTGGAACTGGCCGGGCGGCACTGCGCGCGGGTCTGGGTTTCGGGCCGCGAGCCTGGGGCCCTGGGCGTGGACGCGCCCTGGCTGCCCGACGACGAGCCTGGCATGGGCCCGCTGGGCGGCATCCTCACCGGGCTGCGGCACATCGGCGGGCCGCTGCTGGTGCTGGCCTGCGACCTGCCCCTGCTGGACGACCAGACCGTGCGCAGGCTGCTGGCCGCCCGCGCCGAGCGCCCGCCCCAGGCGGTGATGACCACCTTCCTGCAACCGGCCACGGGCTACATCGAGGCCCTGGTGGCGGTCTACGAGCAGGGCTGCGCGCCGCTGCTGGCCGAGGCCGGGGCCCGGGGGCTGTACAAGCTGAGCCGCGCCGTGCCGCCCGGGGTCCGCCACCATATCCCCTACTCCCAGCAGGAGTCAGCGGTCTTTTTCAACATCAACTACCCGGCGGACCTGGCCATGCTGGAACGGGTCCGCGCCACGGAATGCGCCCCGTGAGGCGCGCGGCGCGCCGCCTGGCCAGGGCCCTGGGCCTGGCCGCGCTGCTGGCCCTGTGCGCCGTGGCCGCCCCGGGCCAGCAGGGCCGGGTGCCCGAGGTCGATGCGCCGGGGCTGCACAAGGCCATCGACGCCGCCCGGGGCCGGGTGGTAGTGGTGAATTTCTGGGCCACATGGTGCGGCCCCTGCCGCCGCGAGCTGCCCGAGATGGAACGCCTGCGCCGGGAAATCCCCGAAGGCGAGCTGGCCATGATCAGCGTGTCCGTGGACTTCGACAGGGGCACGCTGGAGGAATACCTGGAGCGCAACCCCTTCGGCTATCCCGTGCTGCTGGCCGACGCGACGCTCATGGACGCCCTGGACCTGGACGCCATCCCCAGGACATGGATTTTCGCCCCGGACGGCACCCTGGCCCGCAACCACGACGGCCCCGCCAGCCTCCAGGAGCTGCGCGGCGCCGTGCGCGCCGCCCAGGGCGGCCCGGGCCGCAGCAAGGAGTAGACCCGATGCTTGTCGATGGATATGGCCGCGAGGTCAGCTACCTGCGCCTGTCGGTCACCGACCGCTGCAACCTGAACTGCTTCTACTGCCGCACCGGGCAGGAGATGGAGTACATCCCCCACGAAAACATCCTGACCTACGAGGAAATGGTGGTACTGGCGCGCGCGGCCCGGGCCCTGCGGGTGGAAAAGCTGCGGCTCACGGGCGGCGAGCCCTTCGCCCGGCGCGACTTCCTGGCCTTCCTGGGCCTGCTGCGCGAGCAGTGCCCGGAGCTGGACGTGCGCATCACCACCAACGCCACCCTGCTGGCGGGCAAGGCCGCTGCGGTCAAGCACCTGGGCATCCGGCGCATCAACATCTCCATGGACACCCTGGACCCCGCCAAGTTCCTGGAAATCACCGGGCGCGACATGCTGGACCGCGTGCTGGCGGCCATCGACGAGTGCCTGGGCCTGGGCCTGAGGGTCAAGATCAACGTGGTGGCCATGAAGGGCGTCAACGACATGGAGCTGCCTGCCTTCGTGCGCCTGGCCTGCGACAAGCCCGTGGACGTGCGCTTCATCGAGTTCATGCCCATCGGCGCCAGCACGCGCTGGAACGACGCCGCCACCTGGACCGCCCGCGAGATCATCGCGCAGGCCGGGGCCATGGTCCGGCTCACGCCCCTGGAGCGTCATGGCCGCAGCGGGGGCCCGGCCCGGCTGTTCGCCATCGAGGGCGGCCAGGGGCGCCTGGGGGTCATCTCGCCGCTGTCGGACCATTTCTGCACGAGCTGCAACCGGCTGCGCGTGACCTCCGACGGCAGGCTGCGCACCTGCCTGTTCTCGGACAAGGAATACCGGCTGCGCCCGGCCCTGCGCCACCCGCGCCTGGGCATCGACCATGTGGTCGGCATCATGCGCCGCGCGCTGCGCACCAAGCCCATGGGCTACGAGCTGCTCGAGTTGCGCAGGCGGGCCCAGGTCTGCGACCGGGTCATGTCGTCCATCGGCGGATAGGAGGGCCCATGCTCATGGACAGGGAAGAGTTCGACACCCTGGTGGCCGACGAGGCCAGCGCCGAGCGCTACCTGCTGCGCCACTGCTGGGAGAACCACCAGCGCTTCTGCCCGCGCTGCAAAAGCCGCAAGAACTACCGCCTGAAAAGCGGGCGCAGGCGCTGCGCGCGCTGCCGCTACACCTTCCACGACTTCTCGGGGCGCTGGATCAACAACTGCAACCTGACCTGCCGGGACTGGCTGCGGGTCATGCACCTGTTCGCCGCCGAGGCCACGGCCCAGCAGGTGGCGCGCGAGCTGGGCCTGTCGTACAACACGGCCTACAAGGCCGTGAACACCCTGCGCTTCTCCATCCTGGCCCACGCCCTGGACGCCAAGCAGATGCTGGGCGAGAACTCCTGCCTGGGCCTGACCCTGTCCGGGCGGATGCTCAAGGACCGCCCCGGGCCCTGCGGCAAGGTGGAAACCCCGGTCTTCGGCATCATGGACCGCCGCGAATGGGTCTTCGTGGACCTCATCCCCGGCTTCGACGCCGAAACCATCCTGCACTTCCAGCTCAACTTCCAGCTGGCCGTCGTGCGCCAGGGCAACGTGACCTACACCGACCGCTACCAGCGCTACGACACCCTGATCTGCTGCGTGGGCAACTCGCCCACCGCCGACTACATCAAAAGCTCCCGGCGCGGCGTGAGCATCGACGGCGCGCCCGAGGGCTTCTGGCGCTACGCGGGCCAGCGCCTGCTCAAGTACCACGGCGTCACGCCCCAGCGCTTCCCGCTCTACCTCAAGGAGCTGGAATTCCGCTATAATTCGCGCACCAAGGACCTGCTGCCCCTGCTGGCGGCCTGCGTGTGCGATTTCGTGCCCGAGCTCCCCTGACGCTCCGCCCAAAGTCGTGCCAAACCCTGCGTAAGACAAAAAGCATCGGCACACAGCGAACAAACAAATCCCCTCCTCCCCTTCCAGAAAATATCCGCCAACACCCTCTTTTTCAAAGATAAAACAGCACACCTTCACCCCATTCCCCTGCGCGGCCCCGCTCCATCCGAAGTGCAAAACCATGCCCAAGAGACGATTCTTTGCCCCCGTCGCGCGCGCCCTGTATAGCCTGAATTGATGGAAAACCCGGCGGGCCCCAGGCCCGCGCAACCACGTGGAGGTTTCCGTGATCCATGCGACGCAGACGGCGCTGCCCTTCGCGGGCCTGGGGCAGGACCTGGCCCCGGTGCGCAGGCGGGCCGGGCTGCTGACCCTGCGGCGCGTGCGCCCGGGCCGGCCCGTGCGGGCCCAGGCCTCCCGCGCCGCCGCGCCCCAGCCCGCGGGCTACGGCTTGCTGGTGCGGCTGTCGCGCGAAATCCGGGGACGTTGACCTGTTTGTTCCTTTCAACCAAGGAGTTGCGGCATGAAGATCTGTCGTAGAGGCTTCCTCAAGCTCTCCGCCGTGGCCGGTGCGGCCACGGCCTTCGGCGGGCTGGGAATCACCCTGACGCCCACCGCGGCCAGGGCGCAGTTGCTCAAGACGACCTGGGCCAAGCAGACCACCTCGGTGTGCTGCTACTGCGCCGTGGGTTGCGGGCTTATCGTCCACACGGACAAGGCCTCCCAGCGCGCCATCAACATCGAAGGCGACCCCGACCATCCCATCAACGAAGGCGCCCTGTGCGCCAAGGGCGCGTCCATCTGGCAGCTGGCCGAAAACGACCAGCGCGTGAAGAACGTTCTGTACCGCGCGCCCTATTCCGACAAGTGGGAAGTCCGCGACTGGGACTGGGCCCTGGCGCGCATCGCCCGCCTGGTCAAGAACACGCGCGACACCACCTTCACCGCCACCAACCCCAAGGGCCAGACCGTCAACCGCTGCGACGCCATCGCCTCGGTGGGCTCGGCGGCCATGGACAACGAGGAATGCTGGGCCTATCAGGCGTTCCTGAGAGCACTCGGCCTGGTGTACATAGAGCACCAGGCACGTATCTGACACAGCGCCACTGTTGCGGCTCTGGCAGAGTCGTTCGGACGCGGCGCGATGACCAATCACTGGATCGACCTGAAGAACAGTGATTGCATTCTGATCATGGGCAGCAACGCTGCCGAAAACCATCCCATTTCCTTCAAGTGGGTCATGCGCGCCAAGGACAAGGGCGCCACCATCATCCACGTCGATCCCCGCTTCACCAGGACATCCACCAAGGCCGACATCTACGCGCCGCTGCGCTCCGGGTCGGACATCGGCTTTTTGGGCGGCATGATCAAGTACATCCTGGACAACGAGCTGTTCTTCAAGGAGTACGTGGTCAACTACACCAACGCCTCCTTCATCGTCGGCAAGGACTTCGCCTTCAAGGACGGCCTGTTCTCCGGCTACGACCCCAAGACCTCCAAGTACGACAAGAAGTCCTGGAACTTCGAGTACGACGAGGCGGGCGTGCCGAAGAAGGACCCGACCCTGGCCCACCCGCGCTGCGTGTTCCAGCTGATGAAGAAGCACTACAGCCGCTACACCCTGGACCGCGTGAGCGACATCACCGGCACCTCCAAGGACGACCTGCTCAAGGTCTACAAGGCCTATTCGGCCACGGGCGTGCCCACCAAGTCCGGCACGGTCATGTACGCCATGGGCTGGACCCAGCACACCGTGGGCGTGCAGAACATCCGCGCCATGTCCATGATCCAGCTGCTGCTGGGCAACATCGGCGTGGCCGGCGGCGGCGTCAACGCCCTGCGCGGCGAGTCCAACGTCCAGGGCTCCACGGACCACGCCCTGCTGTGGCACCTGCTGCCCGGCTACCTGGGCATCCCCACCTCGGACCTGGGCACCCTGGAGGCGTACAACGCCGCCAAGACCGCCCCGCACCTGGCCGGAACCAAGGACCCCAAGAGCGCCGCCTGGTGGCAGAACAGCCCCAAGTACATGAACAGCCTGCTCAAGGCCCTGTATCCCTCCGCCAGCCCCGAAGCGGGCTACGACCTGCTGCCCAAGGCCGAGGCGGGCAAGAACTACTCCTGGCTGTTCCTGTTCGACGAAATGGCCAAGGGCGCCTTCCAGGGCTTCTTCGCCTGGGGCCAGAACCCGGCCTGCGGCGGGGCCAACTCCGGCAAGACCCGCGAGGCCATGACCAAGCTCGACTGGCTGGTCAACGTCAACATCTTCGACAACGAGACGGCCTCCTTCTGGCGCGGCCCGGACATGGACCCCAAGCAGATCAAGACCGAGGTCTTCATGCTGCCCTGCGCCGTGTCCGTCGAAAAGGAAGGCTCGATCATCAACTCCGGGCGCTGGGCGCAATGGCGCTACCAGGGGCCCAAGCCCTGGGGCGACACGCGGCCTGACGGCGAGATCATCCTCGAACTGCACAAGAAGATCCGCGAGCTGTACGCCGCCGAGGGCGGCATGTTCCCCGAGCCCATCCTGGGCCTGGGCACCCACCAGTGGGAAAACGACCACGGCGAGTTCGACCCCCACGCCACGGCCAAGCTCATCAACGGCTACTTCCTGAAGGACGTGACCGTGAACGACAAGTCGTTCAAGAAGGGCGACCTGGTGCCGAGCTTCGCCTTCCTGCAGGCCGACGGGTCCACCAGCTCGGGCAACTGGCTGTACTGCGCCTCGTACACCAACGCGGGCAACATGACCGCCCGGCGTGACACCACCCAGACCCCCGAGCAGGAGAAGATCGGCCTGTTCCCCAACTGGGCCTGGGCCTGGCCGGTGAACCGGCGCGTCATCTACAACCGCGCCTCGGTGGACGCCAAGGGCCAGCCCTACGCCCCGGACAAGGCCGTCATCAAGTGGGACGGCGAGAAGTGGCTGGGCGACGTGCCTGACGGCGGCTGGGCCCCGGACGCCAAGTACCCCTTCATCATGAAGCCCCAGGGCCACGCGTGCCTGTTCGGGCCCGGGCTGGCCGACGGCCCCTTCCCCGAATACTACGAGCCCCTGGAGTGCCCGGTGCCCAGGCATCCGTTCTCCAAGCAGCTCAGCAACCCCACCGCCGTGCACTTCCAGGCCGAGTACAAGGCCGTGTGCGACCCGAAGTATCCCTTCGTGTGCAGCACCTACCGCGTCACCGAGCACTGGCAGACCGGCCTGATGACCCGCAACACCCCCTGGCTGCTGGAGACCGAACCGCAGATGTTCTGCGAACTGAGCCCCGAGCTGGCCAAGATGCGCGGTATCGCAAACGGCGACAAGGTGATCCTGGAAAGCCCGCGCGGCTCGCTGTGGGCCGTGGCCATCGTCACCGCGCGCCTGAAGCCCTTCAAGGTCATGGGCAGCACGGTGCACCAGGTGGGCATCCCCTGGCACTACGGATGGAGCTTCCCCAAGGATGGCGGCGACTCGGCCAACATCCTCTCGCCGTCCGTGGGCGACCCCAACACCGGCATTCCCGAAACCAAGGCCTTCATGGTCAACCTGCGCAAGGCGTAAGGAGGTTCACGCATCATGGAAAAGACCTTCTTCATCGACCTGTCCCGCTGCACGGCCTGCCGGGGCTGCCAGGTGGCCTGCAAGCAGTGGCACAAGCTGCCCGCCGAACAGACCCGCCAGACCGGGTCGCACCAGAATCCGGCGGACCTCTCCTTCCACACCTACAAGCTCGTGCGCTTCAGCGAGGTGGAGGCCGACGGCCAGCTCAAGTGGCTGTTCTTCCCCGAGCAGTGCCGCCACTGCGTCATCGCCCCCTGCCTCGAAGTGGCCGACGGCTACATCGAGGGCTCGGTGCTGCGCGACGAGGCCACCGGGGCCGTGCTCTTCACCGAGCGCATGAAGCAGCTCTCCGACGACGAGAAGCAGGAGGTGCGCGACGCGTGCCCCTACGACATCCCGCGCCTGGACCCCGAGTCCGGCCTGATGGCCAAGTGCGACTTCTGCATCGACCGCGTACACAACGGGCTCAAGCCCGCGTGCGTGGGCATCTGCCCCACCGGCGCCATGAACTTCGGCGACCGCGAGGAAATGCTGCCCCTGGCCGAAGCGCGTCTGGCCGAGCTGCGCAAGACCCACCCGGGCGCCACGCTCATGGACCCCGATGATGTCAACGTGCTGTACCTCTCCGAGGTCGATCCCAAGCTGTACCACACCCACGCCGTGGCCGAGGGCCCCCAGGCCCCCGGCATGGACCGGCGCCGGATGATGGCCAGGATGTTCCCGTCCCTGGCCAGGCTCGGCTAGCCCCGGCGGGTCAAGGTTTCCTCCAAGACACCTCCCCGTCCACCCTCAACAGCTGCGGCCCGGATGCCCCCGGGCCGCAGTTTTTTTGTGCGCCTGACGCCCCCCAGACAAATGGTGCCGGACTGTGCGTATGACCATGCAGGCCGGACCAGGGGCACATGGCGCCCACGGCGCGGCCCTGGCGCCGCGACAGCGCCCCAGCCTGCACCAGCCGCCCCGCCTGCTCCATTTTTTGGTGCCAAAGCATTCCCATGCCCGCCGGGTTATGCTAAACAGGAAGAACGGTACGCCCTCCCCGGACGCTCCCCCGGGACCCCACGGGCGCAAAACCAAGCAAAGCAGGAGGATACAGCGCATGGCGCACCCGGCTTCACCCTGCGGGCCCTTTGCCGGGCTGGGGCACGACCTCGCCCCCGTGGCCCGGCGGGCCAGGGCCCAGGCGGCCAACTATGCGGGCCGCTCCCGGCCCGCACCGCCCGGCACGGCCCCCGGGCCCTGGCCCGCGCCCCGCGCGGCCTGGGGCTACGCCCTGCTGCTCGGCCTGTCGCGCGAGATTCGCGGCAGTTGAACCCATATCCGAAACCAAGGAGTCGAAGCATGACGTTGCAACGCAGAGCATTCCTGAAACTCGCCGCAGCCACCGGGGCGGTCGCCGCCTTCGGCGGGCTGGGGGTGAGCCTGGCGCCCACCCGGGCCTCGGCCCAACTGCTGCGGACCCGCTGGGCCCGGGAGACGACCTCCGTGTGCTGCTACTGCGCCGTGGGCTGCGGGGTCATCGTCTCCACGGACACGACCAGCCGCAAATGCATCAACATCGAGGGCGACCCCGACCATCCGGTGAACGAGGGCACCAACTGCTGCAAGGGCATCTCCCTGTGGCAACTGGCCGACAACCCCAACCGGCCCAAGACCCCGCTCTACCGGGCGCCCTATTCCGACCACTGGCAGCCCGTGTCCTGGGACTTCGCCCTGACCGAGATCGCCCGGCGCGTGAAGGCCTCGCGCGACGCGACCTTCACCGCCACCAACGCCAAGGGCCAGGCGGTGAACCGCACCGAGGGCATCGCGCACATCGGCTCCGCCGCCCTGGACAACGAGGAATGCTGGGCCCTGCAAGCCCTGATGCGCAGCCTGGGCCTGCACTGGATCGAGCACCAGGCCCGCATCTGCCACAGCTCCACCGTGGACGCCCTGGCCGAGTCCTACGGGCGCGGGGCCATGACCAACCACTGGTGCGACATCGCCAACAGCGACGTGGTGCTGGTCATGGGCTCCAACGCCGCCGAGAACCACCCCATCTCCTTCAAATGGGTGCTGCGGGCCATGGACCGGGGCGCCAAGCTCATCCACATCGACCCGCGCTTCACGCGCACCTCGGCCAAGGCCGACCTGCACGTGCAGATCCGCACCGGCACCGACATCGCCATCCTCGGCGGGCTCATCAAGTACATCCTGGACAACGACCTGATCCAGAAGGACTACGTGCTCGCGCACACCAACGCGTCCTTCATCGTGGACAAGGGCTACTCCTTCAAGAACGGCCTGTTCTCGGGCTACTCCCCGCGCAAGGACTCCGCCCAGAGCTACCTGGGCGTCTACGACAAGTCCAAATGGGCCTTCGAGACCGGGCCCGACGGCCTGCCGAAGAAGGACCCCACCCTCCAGAATCCGCGCTGCGTGTACCAGCTGCTCAAGAAGCACTACTCGCGCTACGACCTGGACACCGTGTGCTCCGTTGCGGGCGCCGACAAGGACGGCATCCGCCAGTTCTACGAGCTGTTCGCCGCCACGGGCAAGCCCGACAAGGCCGGAACCATCATGTACGCCATGGGCTGGACCCAGCACACTGTGGGCACCCAGTACATCCGCACCATGGCCATGGTCCAGCTGCTGCTGGGCAACATCGGCGTGGCGGGCGGCGGGGTCAACGCCCTGCGCGGCGAGTCCAACGTCCAGGGCTCCACGGACCAGGGCCTGCTGTGGCACACCCTGCCCGGCTACCTGGCCAACCCCAAGGCCGACCTGCCGACCCTGGACGCCTACATCGAGCGCGCCGTGGCCCCGCACCTGGCCGGAGCCAAGGACCCCATGAGCGCGGCCTGGTGGCAGAACCTGCCCAGCTACATGGTCAGCTACCTCAAATCCATCTACCCGGCGGCGGACCCCGCCACGGCCTACCAGTGGCTGCCCAGGACCGACCCCGGGCGCACCCACACCTGGCTTGAGCTGTTCGACGCCATGCACGACGGCGCCTTCCAGGGCTTCTTCTCCTGGGGCCAGAACCCGGCCTGCGGCGGGGCCAACGCGGGCAAAAACCGCGAGGCCATGGCCAAGCTGGACTGGATGGTCCACGTCAACCTCTTCGACAACGAGACGGCCTCCTTCTGGCACGGCCCGGGCATGAAGCCCGAGGCGGTCAAGACCGAGGTCTTCTTCCTGCCCGCGGCGGCGTCCTTCGAGAAGGAGGGCTCCATCACCAATTCCGGGCGCTGGTCGCAGTGGCGCTACAAGGGCCCGGAGCCCTACGGACTGGCCAAGTCCGATGGGCACATCATGGTCGAGCTGCACGAGAAGATCCGCGAGCTGTACGCCACCCAGGGCGGCGTGTTCCCCGAGCCCATCCTGGGCCTGTCCGTGCCGCAGTGGCGCGACGAACAGGGCTACAACGCCCACAACGTGGCCAAGCTCATCAACGGCTACTTCCTGAAGGACGTGGAGGCGGGCGGCACGGTCTACAAGAAGGGCACCCTGGTGCCCAGCTTCGCCCTGCTGCGGGCCGACGGCTCCACCAGCTCGGGCAACTGGCTGTTCTGCGCCTCGTACACCGAAAAGGGCAACATGGCCGCGCGGCGCGACCCCACCCAGACCGAAATGCAGGCAAACATCGGCCTGTTCCCCAACTGGGCCTGGGCCTGGCCTCTCAACCGGCGCATCCTCTACAACCGCGCCTCGTGCACCATGCAGGGCCAGCCCTACAACCCGCAAAAGCCCGTGCTGCGCTGGAACGGCGACGCCTGGGAGGGCGATGTGCCCGACGGCGGCTGGGCCCCGGGCACCCGCTACTCGTTCATCATGCTGCCCAACGGCCACGGGCACCTCTTCGGCCCCGGGCGCATGGACGGCCCCTTCCCCGAGCACTACGAGCCCATGGAGAGCCCGCTCAAGAAGCACCCCTTCTCCGGGCAGTTCAACAACCCCACGGCCCTGCGCTTCGCCGACGAGGACATGGCCGTGGCCGACCGCAGGTTCCCCCTGGTGGCCACGACCTACCGCCTCACCGAGCACTGGCAGACCGGCAACATGACCCGCAACGTGCCCTGGCTGCTGGAATGCCAGCCCCAGCAGTTCGTGGAGATCTCCCGCGAGCTGGCGGCGGAGCTGGGCATCCAGAATGGCGAGAAGGTCTGGGTGGAGAGCCTGCGCGGCGCCATCTGGGCCAAGGCCATGGTCAGCGACCGCATGACGCCCATGACCGTCATGGGCAAGAAGACGCACCAGATCGGCCTGCCCTGGTGCTTCGGCTGGCGCATGCCCGCCGACGGCAGCGGCGGCGACTCCGCGAACCTGCTGACCCCCTCGGTGGGCGACGCAAACACGGCCATTCCCGAAACCAAGAGTTTCATGGCCAACATCCGCAAGGCGCAGGAGGGGTAAGCAATGAGCAAGGCAATATTCGTGGACCTCACCCGCTGCACGGCCTGCCGGGGCTGCCAGGTGGCCTGCAAGCAGTGGAAGAAGCTCCCGGCGGAAAAAACCGAACAGACCGGCAGCTACCAGAACCCGCCGGACCTGGCCTTCAACACCATCCGCGTGGTGCGCTTCAACGACGTGATGATCGACGGTCGGGTGCGCTGGCTGTTCTTCCCCGAGCAGTGCCGCCACTGCGTCCTGCCCCCCTGCAAGCTGACGGCGGACGTCTACGTGGAGGGCGCCATCCGCCGCGACGAGAGCACCGGGGCCGTGGTCTACACCGCCCTCACGGCCAGGCTCTCGCCCGACGAGAAGGAGCAGGTCAAGGCGGCCTGCCCCTACAACATCCCGCGCATCGACGAGGCCTCGGGGCTGATGAGCAAGTGCGACATGTGCCTGGACAGGCTGCACAACGGCGAGATTCCCGCCTGCGTGAAGGTCTGCCCCACCTCGACCATGAACTTCGGCGACCGCGACGAGATGCTCGCCCTGGCCGAGGAGCGCCTGGCCAAGATCCGCAAGCGCACGCCCACGGCGCAGCTGCTCAACCCCGACGACGTGAACGTGATCTACCTCGCGGAGTTCGACCCCAAGCTGTACTACGAGTGGGCCATGGCCGAGGCCACGCCCCCGGGCATGGACCGGCGCCGGATGCTGGCCCGCCTGCTCCCGCCCCTGCGCCTGCTGGGCTGAGCCCCGGGCCGCAACACCACAAACGCGCGGGCCGCGCTCCCCTGCCGGGGGGCGCGGCCCTTGCGCGTGCGCGGCGTTGCGTGCAAGCCGCCGCTACAGGTCCACCACCGCCACGTCGTCAGGGGCCAGGGTGCGGCCCAGGAAGAGCCCGCCCACGCGGGCGAAGCGCCCGGGGTCGTCGGTGGCCAGAAAGCGCGTGGGCGCCGGGGAGCCCTTAGGGGCGGCCAGGCCCGTGCGCGCCAGCAGGTCGGCCACCTCCGCCGCGGCGGTCTGCGCCGAATCGATGACCGCCACGTCCGGCCCGACCACCCGGGCCACGGTCCCGGCCAGCAACGGGAAATGCGTGCAGCCCAGCACCAGGGTGTCCGGGGCCTGCGCCGCGCCGGGGCCGCCGGGGACGCAGAACAGCGGCTCCAGGTATTCGCGGGCCACGGCCTCGGCCACGGGGCCGCTGGTCCAGCCCTCCTCGGCCAGGGCCACGAACAGCGGGCAGGCCTTGGCCACGATGTGCGCCTCGGGGCACAGCTCCTGGATGGCCCGCTGGTAGGCCCCGCCGCGCACGGTGCCCTCGGTGGCGATGACGGCGATGCGCCCGCTGCGCGTGGCCGCGCAGCCCGCCCGCGCCCCGGGCCGCACCACGCCGACCACCGGCACCTCGGGCCAGGCCTGGGCCAGGGCGTCCAGGGCCACGGCGGAGGCCGTGTTGCAGGCCACCACGAGCATCTTCACCCCGCGCTCCACGAGCTGGCGGGTGCATTGCAGGGCGTAGCGCATCACCGACTGCGGACTTTTGGTGCCGTAGGGCAGGCGGGCGGTGTCGCCCAGGTAGAGGAAACTTTCGGCGGGCAGGTGCTGGCGCAGGGCGCGCAGCACGGTCAGGCCGCCGACGCCGGAGTCGAAAACGCCGATGGGCAGGCGCGTGGTGTCGGTTTGCATGGGCAGGAGGTACCCCTCTTCACCGGCCTTGTCCATGCCCGCGCGCGGGCCGGGCGGGCCCGGCTGCCGGGGCGCCCGCCCCGCTCAGCGCGGGGCGCGCACGAAGGAGAACAGCCCCACCCCGGGCAGGTCCATGGTCAGGCTGCCGTCCCCTTCCAGGCGCCCGGGCACCATCCCGCCCGCCTTGGTGTGCAGCCAGACCTCGGCCCCGCGCCGCTCCCAGGTGACGGGAATCTGCTCCTCGTCGGTACTCCAGACGCCCTTGCCGCCGGGGCCCAGGTCCAGGGTCACGGTCACGTCGCCGCCCGTGGCCACGTAGCGGCCCTCCAGGTCGGCGGCGCCCGAGCAGGCCCACAGAGCCACCACGGTGGCCAGGCAGACCGCCGCCGCACCATGCCGGACACAGGCCATCATCGCTGCAACTCCTCGATTTTCCATGAATACACGTTGTCCAGATGGAAGCGGCGGTCGCAGAAGAACACATGCAGGGCCATGGCCAGCCAGGCCAGATCGCGCAGCACGGTCAGCCACGAGGCCTCGTCCTCCTGGCTGGAGAAGCAGCCGCAGCCGATGGGGATGTCGGCCACCAGGACATAGGCCAGGGACAGGGAGAACAGGGCCAGCATGGCCGCGATGGTCAGGGCGGCGGCCTTGGCCCGCACCCCGGCCACCAGCATCACCCCGCTGACCAGCTCGACCCAGGGCATGAGCACCGCCAGGGGGTTGACCAGGAAATACGGCACCAGCCGGTACGCGGCCACGGCCTCGGCGAACTCGCCGGGGTACTGGATCTTGTACATGCTGGCGTAGACGAACAGCCCCCCGAGGTAGACCCGCAGGGCCAGGGCCAGCCAGGGGCTGGTCAGCAGGCGCGTGGCGGCGCTCATGGCCCGTGCTCCACGGGGTAGCCCCGGGCCTGCCAGGCCTCCAGCCCGCCTTCGAGCACGGCCACGCTGGCAAACCCCCGGTCGCGCAGCATGGCGGCCACGTCCTCGTCGTAGCGGCTGCTCACGGTGCGCCCGTAGACCACGATCTGCGTGGCGGGGTCCAGGCTGGCGAAGCGCATGGCGTACACGAAGTCGAACAACGACCGGGGCAGGTTCACCGCGCCGCGCACATGGGCCCGGCGGAACATCTCCACGGGCCGGGCGTCCACCACCAGGGCCGCGCCGCCCTCGGTCTTGAGCCGCAGCCACTGGGCGTCGATGACCGGCAGGGGCTCGCGGGTCCAGGCGGCGGGCACCAGGGCGACCCCGGCGGGGTTGGAGAAGTTGAAGGCCAGGCCGATGACCAGGGCCAGCAGCAGGATGAGGGCGAAGTCCATGCGCCGCACGCGCCCCGAGCGCGAGGTTTCGCGGCGGATAACGGCCAGGATGCGCTCGCGGGCCCGCTCCACGTCGGACAGCTCCACCCGGCAGGCGCTGATTTCGGTCAGCAGCCGGTTGAGCTCCTCGTTGCGCCGCACGAGGCTGGCGTTCAGCGCGTTGATCTCGCCGAAGCTCAGGGCGTTGTTGACGTAGGCCAGCACGTTGGCCACATGCGCGCGCAGCAGATTGTGGTCGGCCATGCGGTAGGGCTCGCCGTCCAGGCGCGCGCCCAGGGCCATCAGCCCACGGGCGCGCCCGCCCACCGAGAAGGCCACGGCCACCCGCGCGGCGAAGGGAAAGGCCGCCCCGGCGAGCTGCTTCTCGCCGGTGAGCACCGTGACGTGCATGGCCTCGCCGTCCTGCGTGCCGGGGTCGGCCTGGAAGGCCGCGCCCAGGGCCTTGCGGCAGGCATCCTGGGCCTGCTCGTCCACCGCCGCGCCGCCCGCCCCGCGCACGACCAGCAGCGGCTCGGCGCTGTGCAGGTACACCCCGGCCTCACGCGCGCCAAACACGCCCATCACCGTAAGCAGAAAGGCGTCCAGCAGTCCGCGGGTCTCCACGATGCCTGCCAGCTCCTGGCCCGCCTCGTAGAGCGAATTGAGCTGGAACATGCGCCGGTCCAGCTCGCGCTGCATGGACTGGGCCCGGCCCACGGCGCGGTCCAGCTCCTCGTTGCGCACGGCCAGGTCGCGGTACAGGCGCTCTACCGTGCGCATGGCCACGGCGTGGTCCAGGGCGGCGATGAGGATGCCCGCCAGACGGGAGATGAACTCCAGGTCCGCCGGGCCCCGGGGCTGGCCCGACAGCGGCGGCCCCAGGCCCAGCAGCCCGGCGTACTCCTCGGGCCCGCACCAGCGCACCAGGGTCGTGGTGCCCGGCGGCAGGAAGGGGTAGGCATCCAGCCCCGAGGTCAGCACGTCCACCCGGCCCGGCACGTTCTCGCAGGCCGCGCCGAAGAGCGCCTCGCGGATGTGCTCCTGGCTCTGGCGCAGGGCCTGGGTCGCGGCGGGGTCCAGCCCGCGCGCGGCGAACTCCGGCGGCCCGCCGGTGAGCACGAAGAGCTGGGCGAACCCCTGGCGCACGCCCAGGGGGCCCATGACCATGAGCAGGAAGGTTTCCAGCACCCGGGCCGGGTCGGTCAGCCGGGCCAGCTCGCGGGAGGCGTCGTAGAGGGTCTTGAGGTGCAGGAGCTTGCGGTCCTGCTCGGCCACGGCGGCCCGGGCCCGCTCCAGGGTCTGGGTGAGGTCCGTGTCCGCGCCGCTGCCCACGCCACCCCCCTAGAGCTTGGACTTGATGAGGTTGAGCAGGGCCCCGGGGTCCTCGATGCGCCCCAGGTGCGACCACAAGACCGTGCCGTCGGGCCGCAGGAGCATGGCGAAGGGCGTCTTGGGCTCGCCCAGCTGCTTGTGGACGCTGAAATCGGGGTCGATGCACATGGGGTAGGCGGCCTTCATCTCCCCGCGCGCATAGTCCAGCTCCATCGGCGTGGCCCCGGCGGCCAGGGCCAGCACGCGCACGGTGCCCGCAGTGGCCGGATCGCGCGAGAGGCTGCGCACCAGGCGGTTGAAATCCGGCGCCTGCTCGAAGCACACCGGGCAGTACACGCCGAAGAACTCGAACAGGATCAGTTCGGCGCGCACATCGGCCAGGGCGAAGGTCGGCCCGTCGCCCACGCCCAGGACCGCGCGGTCCTCGGGGCGCGGGCAGTTCTGGAAGACCAGGGGCGGCAGCACGTCACCGGGGCCGGGCAGGCTGGCGGCGCGCACGGACGCGGCAGGCGCCAGGGCCAGCAGGGCCGCCAGCGCGGCGGCCAGCAGGGCGACGCGCCCCGGGGCGAAAGTCAGCCGAAAAACCATGGGCACCTCCGGGAGCCTCGGCAGGCCGCCCCCAGGGGGCGCGCTGCCGCGTTGCTCAAACAATCCAAACCCTCGCGCCTGTCCCGCTGCGGCCCGGCCGGGGATTTTTCCGCGCCGCCATCCCGCCCTTTTCCAGCGGCCCGGGCAAGGGACCCTCCCGGCAGCCCGTCAGCGGGTGAGCGCGGCCACGGCCTCGTCTTCGGTGTCGTGGATGGCGGCGAAGCGGGTGATGCCCACCATGTCGAACACCTTGCGGAAATTCTCGGACAGCCCGGCCATGGCCACCGCCGTGCCCTTGCGTTCGCTGTCGGACAAGAGCTGGATGAGCACGGCGATGCCCGCGCCGTTGATGGACGAATTGTCCTCGAAGCGCAGCACGACCCGGCCCGGGGACCCGATGCGCTCGAAGGCCGCCACCAGGAAGGGCTCCGAGCGTGCGGTGATGTTGCCCTTGACGTCCACGAAAGTCACTCCGTCGCGCTCGCGCACGCCGACCTCCTCCTCGCGGTCCTGGATGAGCTGCAGGCGTTCCTTGGCCCGGCGCAGGGCCGCGTCGAGGTCGGTCTTCTGGATGGGCTTGTTGATGAAGTCCGTGGCGTTGAGGTTCAGGGCCTTGATGGCGATGTCCATGTCGCCGTGGCCGGTGATGACGATGACCTCGGCCAGGGGGTCGATCTCCTTGATGCGTTTCAGGACCTGAAGCCCGTCCATGCCGGGCATCTTGATGTCCGTGAGCACGATGGGCGGCCGCTCGGCCTGGAAGACCTCCAGGCCCTCCTCGCCGCTCTCGGCGGTGAGCACCTCGTAGCCGTAGGCGCCCAGGAACAGCTTGAACATGGACAGCGTGGGCTTTTCGTCGTCGATGACCAGTATCTTGCTCATGCCCATTCCTTTGTTATTGCGCTGGCGGGAAGGCCAGCCTGAATGTCGTGCCCGCCCCGATACGCGAGGTGACGGAAATTTCGCCCCCGTAGTCTTTCACGATTCCGTAGGAAATCGCAAGCCCAAGGCCCATGCCCTTGCCCGTTTCCTTGGTGGTGTAGAAGGGCTCGAAAATCTTGTCCACCTGGGACTGGTCGATGCCGCAGCCGGTGTCGCCCACGGTGATGATCACCTTGCCGTCGTCCATGAAGGTGCGCAGGGTCACCTGGCGGTGGGCCAGGTCGCCGTCGTCGGGGTCGGACCACATGTTGATGGCGTCGCGCGCGTTGGACACGAGGTTGAACAGCACCTGCTGCAGGCGGTTGTCGTGGGCGCGGATCAGCGGCAGGTTCTCGGCCAGGTCCAGGGTCACGCCGATGCGCTGGATCTCCAGCTGGCGGCCAATGATCTTGAGGATGGAGCGCACGGAGCGGTTGGGGTCCAGGGTTTCGGGGGTCATGCCCGACTTGCGCCCGAACTGGCGCAGGGTGTTGATGATCTCCGTGGCGCGGTCCACCTGGGTGCTCATCTCGCGGGTGACCTGGGTCAGCTGCTCGCCGGGCACCTGGCCGCCCTGGTCCACGAGCATGGCCAGAAAGTCGCTGCCCATCTTGATGGCGTTGAGGGGCTGGTTCAGCTCGTGGGCGATGCCCGCGCTCATCTCGCCCAGGGTGGTCATCTTGCTGGCCTGGATGAGCTGGGCGTCCTTCTCGATCATGTCGGTGATGTCGGTGGTGGAGACGATGATCGCCTCGCGCTCGCCGTAGCGCGTGGCGCAGGCGTGCATGTTCACGAAGAAGGGCTGGCCGTTCTTCTTGTGGTGGATGGCCTTGGGGTAGAACACGCACTGCCCGGGCCCGGCCTCGTGGGCCGAAAAGGTGGTCAGCGAGCCCATGGAGCCCTCGGCCTCCAGGGCGTGGAAGGTCATGCGCAGCAGCTCCTCTTCGGTGTAGCCGTAGACGTCCTCGGCCCGGGGGTTCACGTCGAGCACGCGCAGGGTGGCGCGCTCGAGCACGAAGATCGGGTCCGGCCCGGCGTCGAACAGCGAGCGGTACTTGGACTCGGACTCGCGCAGCCGGTTGCGGTAGAGCTTGATGGAGCGCACCATGTAGGCGAAGGAGTCGGCCAGCTGGAGCACCTCGTCGCCGGTCTGCTTGCGGCGGATGACGCACTCGCGGCAGTAGGGCGGCTTCTTGGGTTGCGGGCTGCCCGGGGAGACGGGGCCCAGGGTGCGGTCCACGTGCCAGCAGGGCAGGTCGGAGTTGTGGTAGGCCGGGCAGCGCTCCTCGCGGGCATGGTCCGAGAGCATGTCCTCGTACTGCTTGCCCAGGTCCAGGCGGAAGTTCAGGTTGCCCTTGCTGATCTCGTCGGACATCTCGATGAGCTTGGTCACCGGCATGGTGATGTAGCCCGACAGGCGGTGGCTGATCCAGGAGATGATGATGACCACCAGGGCGATGAAGCCCAGGAAGGTGATGCGCAGCTTGGAGACCAGGCGGTCGATGTGGCGCTGGTTGAGCCCGACGTGCACGGTGGCGATGCGGTAGATGCCTTCGAGCACGGGCACGGCGATGTCCAGGGCCGGTTCGCCGTCCACCTCGATCTGCTTCACGGCGGCGGCGGGCCGGTCGCCCACCAGCGAGTTCTCGTGGCGCAGGCCCTCGGGGAAGGGCCGGGTGAAGGTGTGGGCCAGCACCTCGTTCTCCGGCCCGGTGATGAACACGTAGGAGACCAGGTCGCGCCGCTCGCCGAGCTTGCTCATGTCGAAGAGCAGCGCCGTAAGCGCGGGGTGGTTGCCGTCGAGCACGAACCCGCTGCCCTGGTCGGCCACGGACTGGGCGATGGCGATGCCCCGGTGCTGCAACTCCGCCGTGAGGCTGGAGAGCAGGATCCAGCGCGCCAGCAGGGCGATGGCCACGCTGATGCACATGATCACCGCCAGGATGGAGAAGGTGATCTTGCGCTTCAGGGTGATGTTGCGCAGCCGCTTCATGCGCGCGGGCCTATTGCGCTCCGGCGGGGGCGGCCGGGGCGGGCGGAGCGTCGGGGGCCTGCGGGGCGGCGGCGGGCGGGGCCTGCGGGGCGGCGGCGGGCGGGGCCTGCGGGGCGGCGGCGGGCGGGGCCTGCGCCGGGCGGGTCACGCCCAGGCTCTTGCCCAGCTCGTTCCAGTCGCTGATGAGCACGAACTTGCCGTCCTGGAAGCGCGTGAAATAGACGCGGTCGAAGCCCTGGTGGTCCGTGGGCGAGAAGTCCAGGGTGTTGGCGATGCCCAGGGAGAAGTCGTGGATGGACTCCAGGGCGTCGAGCAGGCGCTCGCGGGTCAGCTGGCGCCCGGCGCGGCGCAGGCCCTCCACCAGCACCTTGGCGTTGATGTAGCCCTCCAGGCCCACGGAGTTGGGCGGCTCGCCGGGATAGTAGCGGGCCAAGAGCTCGGTGTATTCCCCGGCGCCCCACAGCAGGGTCTTGGATTCCGGCGACTCGGGCGGCGGCACGACCTGGGTCACGAAGACCTTGTCGCCGTGGTCCGGGCCCAGGCGGCGGGCCAGCTCTTCGGCGCCGACGAAGGACACGTTGTAGAACAGCGGGGTGAACCCGCGCTCGTGGCCCAGGCGGATGAACTTGGCGCAGGGCTCGTAGGTGCCGATCATGACCACGGCCTCGGCGCCCGAGGCGAGGATGCGCTCCAGGCCCTCTTCCACGTCCAGGGTGCCCCGGGCGTAGCTGCCCCGGGCCACGGGCGTCATATCGTAGCGCTTGAGGGCCAGCTCGGTGCCCTTGAGGCCGTCGAAGCCGTAGGCGTCGTACTGGTAGAACACGGCGATGCGCGTGAAGCCCAGGTCCTCCACGAAACGGCGCACGGCCTCGGCGGTTTCCTGGTAGTACGAGGCACGCACGTTGATGATGTAGCGGTGGAAGGGCTCGCGCAGGGCGTTGGCGCCGGTGAACATGCCCACCAGGGGGATGCCGGCCTCCTCGACCATGGGGATGATCTTCACCGTGGTCGGCGTGCCCACGTAGCAGAACAGCGAGAAGACGTTGTCCTCGATGATCAGCTTCTGGGTGTTGGCCACGCACAGGGGCGGGTCGTACTTGTCGTCGTAGGTGATGACGCGAATCCGGCGGCCATGCACCCCACCCTGCTCGTTGACGTACTTGATGTAGCTCATGGCCCCGAGCATGGTCTGCTTGCCCAGGTAGCTGGCGTGGCCGGACAGGGCCAGGGAGGAGCCCAGCAGGATCTCGTCGTCGGAGACGCCGGGGGTGGCGGCCACGGCGGCGGCGTCGTCCGAGGCGCCGCGCTCGCAGGCCGCCAGAGCCAGGACGCAGACCGCAGCAAGGGCCGCAAGGATCAAAGCACGCTTCACGGGGCCCCTCCTCTGTATCGTCTGCCGCCGGGCGGCGGCGGGCGTCCTGGCCGGATTGCGCCCACGATAGCACACTGCCCGGTCGGGTCAAGGAACATGAACTCCCGCAAGGTCTTGGACAAAAATGACATGCCTGCAAAAGCATAGCAAAAAACACCCCGGGCGCGTTGCTTCGACGCTGTGTTGCAGATAGGGAGAAGGAGTCGCTTTCACACCCCGGAAGCGGACCCGCGCCCCGGCCCGGCGCCCCGCGCACCCAAACCCCCGGATACCGCCATGAAACGCCTGCTTTCCACCAAGGAAGTCGCCGTCAAGCTCGGCGTCAACGAGAAGATGGTCTACACGCTGATCTCCGAAAAGGGCCTGCCAGCCACGAAGATCACCGGCAAGTGGCTGTTCCCGGACCATCTCGTGGAGCAATGGGTCGAGTCGCGGACCATCAACTTCCCCGAGCGCGCGGCCCTGGCCCCCGAGGAGGACCTGCTCATCGTCTGCGGGTCCAACGACATCCTGCTGGAGCGCGCGCTGTCGCTGTTCATGCGCCTGCACCCGGACCACGCGGCGGTCTTCGGCAACATGGGCAGCCTGGGCGGCATCCGCGCCCTGCGGCGCGGGCTGTGCCACATGGCTTCCAGCCACCTGGCCGGGGAAGGCGGCGGGGACTTCAACTTCGAGCACGCCCGCGAGGAGCTGCGCGAGCTGCCCGCCGTGGTCAACTTCGCGCGGCGCGAGCAGGGCCTGCTCACCGCGCCGGGCAACCCCAGGGGCATCACCGGCTTCGCCGACCTGGGCGCAGGCGCGCTCACGGTGTGCAACCGCGCCCTGGGCACGGGCACCCGCCTGCTCTTCGACCGCGAACTGGAGCGCGCCGGAGTGGACGTGGCGACCCTGCCCGGCTACGGCAACGAGCTGGCCCGCCACCTGGACGTGGGCCTGGAAATCCTGGCCGGACGCGCCGACTGCGGCCCGGCCATCCGCCCCGTGGCCGCCCTGCTCGGCCTGGGCTTCATCCCCGTGGCCTGGGAGCGCTTCGACCTGCTGGTGCCCAAGGACCGCTTCTTCGACAAGGCCGTGCAGCTCTTCCTGAACATGCTGCCGGAAAAGGACTTCCGCAGACTCGCCCAGGGCGTGGACGGCTACGACCTGTCCCAGTCGGGCAAGATGATCTTTCCCGGGAGCTGACGCCCCCAGGTCCGCACCCCGCATTCCACAGGCCCTGCGCCAGCGTTGCAGGCCAGGCCAACCCCGAGGCCCCACGCCCCCTGGCCTACGGCCCCGCCCGGCCCGGCACGCCCCGTTTGCCCCCGGATTGCCTCTGCCTTCCCCCGCTTGCCCGCGCCTGCCCCCGGCCTGCCCCCGGCCTGCCCCCGGCTTGCCTCTGCCTTCCCCCGTTTGCCCGCGCCTGCTCCCGGCTTGCCCCGGCTTGCCCCGGCTTGCAAGGACGCGAAAGCCCCCTCCCGCCGCAGGTCCGGCAGGGAGGGGGCTCGGGTTATGGGGTGCGCCCGCACGCCCGGCGCGCCCGGCGCGGGCCGGGGCTACATGCCGCCCGGGGGGTGGCACTGCCCGCAGGCCACGGGGCCTGCGGCGCGGATTTCGTGGCAGCCCTTGCACTGGCCGTGGAAGGCCTGGCGCAGGGGCATCTGCGGGGCGTCCACGGCGTGGCAGTCGGCGCAGGGCGTGCCGATGGAGTCCTCGTCGGGCACCAGGGCGCCCTTGTCATAGACGTGGTGGCAGGTGGCGCAGGCCTCCTCCAGCCCGGCCTTTTCGTTGTGTGCGTCGTGGACGAACACCGCCGGGGGCCGCTTGTGCGCGCCGAAGGCCGCGCTGCGCAACTGCACGATATCGTCCTGCGAGAAGGCCGCCGGGAGCCAGAGCATGGCGGCCAGGGCCACCGCGCACGGCACGGCCAGTGCGGTCGTGATCTTCATAGCCCGTCTCCTTGGTTGTGGAGCCTTGGCCGGGGCGGGGCCCCGCCTACTCGGCCCGGGTCTTCTCCATGTATTCGTAGATGATGTCGCCCAGGAACTTCAGCTTCAGCGGCAGGTTGTAGTGGTGGATGATGTCATCCAGCCCGCCGTGGCAGTTGTGGCACGGGGCCACGATGATGCTGACGCCCTGGTCGGCCACGCGGCGCAGCTGCTCGGCCTTGGCCGAGTTGCCCAGCACGCGCTTCTTCTTCCACGGCGGCCCGCAGTTGATGACCCCGCCGCCCGCGCAGCAGCACAGGTTGTGCTCGCGGTTGGGGGTCATCTCCACCAGCTCCTCGCAGAAGGCGCGGGTCACGTGGCGGCCCATGTCGTGCAGGCCCATGCCGCGCGAGATGTTGCACGGGTCGTTGAAGGAGACCTTGCCGGGCATCTTCTCGCGGACCTTGATCCGCCCGCTGGTGAGCAGCTCGTGGAAGAACTGCACCGAGTGGATCACCGGCAGGGGGAACATCTTCCAGGCGTTCCAGCGGTTGCCCACGTCGTACACCGCGCGGTAGGCGTGGCCGCACTCGCCCATGACGATGCGCTTGACCTTCAGGCGCAAGGCGGCCTCGAAGTGCTCCTTGACGATGCGCCCGGCCATCTCGGCGTCGCCGGAGAACATGCACATGTTGGAGTTGTCCCAGCCCGGGGTGGCGGGCATGGTCCAGTCCACGCCCGACTCGTGCAGGATGCTCGCGGCCTGGTAGATGAGCTGGGTGCGGAACTTGGGCTCGGGCCCGATGACGGAGTACATGATCTCCGCACCCTCCTTGGCCAGGGGGATGCGCAGATGCGGGAATTCGTCGCGGGCTTCGTCCTCCTGCCACTGGAGGCTGTCGGTCCACTCGTCCTCCTTGACCCACATCTGGTTCAGGGCGGCGGAGTGGCTGTGGCAGGTGTCCTGCATGTACAGGGGCGTCACGCCCAGCTTGTGGCAGATGCGCCGCACCAGGGCGATCATGTAGGCGATCTCGATGCCGAAGGGGCAGAACTGCTGGCAGCGGCGGCACAGGTTGCACTCCGTGTAGGCCACCACGGCCAGCTCGCGCACCTCGGCGGGGCTCAGCCTGCCCTTGCGCTCCAGGATCTTCCAGATGGTCTGGCGGACCTTGCCCACGGGCGAGAAGCGGGGGTTGCGGTCGTAGGACAGATACCAGTGGCAGGCGTCGGAGCACAGCCCGCAGTGGACGCAGGTGTCCACGTAGAGCTTCAGGCGCACCCCGGTCTCGGTGTCGATGATCTGGTTGATGACCTTCTCGATGCGCTCGGGGGTCAGCCGGGCGATGCCCTGGTCCAGCCCCGTGTCCTCGATATTCACGATGTCGATCTTCTTCTCGGCGGCTTCAGACATGGTCGAATCCTCCTGCGGTGTGGATGCGGGGCGTCACCAGTCCCGCACATGGCGCACCGAGCCGAACTCGGAGGCGGTGTACCCGCGCGTCACCCAGAAGGTGAACATGTGCGACAGGCGCGTGAAGGGAATGGCCGCCAACATGACCTCGCCCGCGAGCATGTGCAGGCTGGTCATGAGCAGGGCGTCGCCGATGCCGTGGTAGGCCAGGATGCCCGTGGCGAACGGCGCGGCCACCAGGGCCAGGATGCCCCAGTCCGCAGCCGAGGTCACCGAGCGGACCTGGGGCAGGGCCAGCCGCCGCCAGCCGAAGTAGGCGCAGCCGCCCAGCACCACGAAGGCGAAGGCGTCCACCACCGCGTCGGGCAGCGCCGGCCAGGACAGGCCCAGGGCCCCCTCCTCCAGCAGCACCAGGTGCCCCAGGGTGAACAGCGGCACCACCACCACCCCGAGGTGGAACAGGAAGGTGACCACCGTCATCACCGGCTGGCGGCGCGAATTCTCGCTGCCAAACGGCGTGAGCCAGTGCAGGTAGGACTGCACGGCGTGGCTCCAGCTCCAGTATTCGTGGATGAACACGTCCTTCCTGCGGGCCGTGGAGAGCAGGCGCCACAGTTTCCAGGCGCCGCCGCCCAAAAAGACCGCGAAGGCCACCCAGACCAGCGGGCCGCTCACCAGTGCGTAGAATCCATGCATGGCCTACCCCCTTTCCCTGAAGTCCGTCACGGGCACCACCCGGCGCAGGAACGCGCCGTCCTCGACCCCGCGCACGAGCACATGGCGCCCGTCGGGGCTGAAGGCGGGCTCCCAGCACTGGGCGAAGCTCTGCGGCAGCTCCCTGCCGTCCACGGCCACCGTCTGGCGCCCGCCGCGCTCGACCTTGGCCGCGACGTGCGCGCCGTCGGCGCTGAACACGGGCTTCCAGGCCATGTCGTAGCTCCCGGGCCAGACGCGGTCGTCCACGGCCACCTTCCACACGGCGTCGTTCTTGCCCAGGCAGGCCAGGCGCTCGCCGCCGGGGCCGAACACCGCGTCGGTGACCAGGGTGGAAAACGTGGTGGCCCAGGGCTGCCCGTCCACGGCCATGGTCCAGCGCCCGAAGGCCGGGGCCACGATGGCCGCAAGACGCGCGCCGTCCGGGCTGTAGAGCGCGTGCCAGCACTGGGCGAACAGCGGCCAGATGGGCCCCAGCTCCGTGGCCATGGTCCATTTGCCCGCCGTGCGCACCGGGGCGACCACCGAGCCGTTCCCGGGGTGGAACAGCGGCTTCCACACGCAGGGGTAGCTCTTGTTCCAGGCCTTGCCGTCCACCACGATGGTGTAGTCGTACAGCGAGGTGCGCGCCTCGGCGGCCACGTGGGCCCCGTCGGCGCTGATGTCCAGGTGGAAGATGTTCACGAAGCGCTCGTCCCAGGCGCGGCCGTTGACGGCGGCGGTGTAGCCCCCGGCCTGGAAGGTGTAGATGTCGGCCTGGCCGAAGGTCACCACCTGCACGGCGGCGGCGGCGGCGCTGCCGTCGCGGCTCAGGGTGAAGTCCGTGGCGGCCTCGAAGAGCGTGTCCCAGGGCGCGTCGTCCACGCACCAGCCGTAGCGCCCGTCCTGCTGCACGGCGCAGGCGATGACCGCGCCGTCCTCGGAAAACCGCGTGCCCCAGGCGTAGCCGAAGGTGTTCTCCCAGGCCTGGCCGTCCACGCACAGGGTCCATTCGGCGGATTCCGAGACCAGGGCCGTCAGCCGCCCGTCGGGGCTGTAGCGCAGGAACCAGGCCCGGTCGTAGTCGCCCTCCCAGGGTTCGCCGTTGACGCATACCGAGAACTGCGCGTCGCCCTTGTTGACCACGGCGGCGACGCTCTCGCCGTCGGGGCTGGCGTGCAGCTCCTCGACCCACTCGAAGCGGTCGTCCCAGGCGCCGACATCGGCGACGGCCCGCTCCCCCGGTTCCCAATCCCACGTTCGGACATCGACCATGGCCCCTCCTGCCGCGCTGGGCGCGCAAAGACGTTGCGGGTTGCCTCTCCCTGCCGCTGCGGGCCAGCGCGCACGCACCGTGCCGCCACCGCCAGCCCCTGGCGATGCGGAACACGGCCCGGGCCGGAGCCCGGGCGGGGCGGTCCATGCATCGCCGTCTTTCCTAGCTTTTTACGACCCTCCATAGCAGTATGATTTATTTTCAGTCAATACGTGCCCCTGTTTCCCGCGCCCTGCGAGGCCCTTTGCAGCTATTACATACTTCCATGGTATGTTTTCAAAATGCAAGGCGTCATGGCTGGTTGTGCCTTGCGCCGCGCGAAGATATGCGGCGATCCCGGGCCGTTGCCCGCTTTTCCCACATCCAGGGAGGAGAATAGCCCCCGGAGCAGAAGCCCGGGCCGCCAGCAACCCGGCAGGGCCGTCCCGGCGGGCGCAAAGCGGCGCCAGCCACCGGCAGGCCCGGCCTGCGGCGGCTCCGCGAGTGCAGCCACTCTCCCGGCGCGCAAACCCCAAAAAAAGCCCCGGAAAAAACCGGGGCAATATCCTCCTTGGCGAGGATGAAATGGCGCTGCCTGCTCCGCTGCGGCTAGGGCTGGCCCCCGTAATGGCGCAGCAGCCCGTCCACCACCGGGCAGGCGCAGCGCAGGTCCGGGTCGCGCTCGGGGTTCAGGTGCAGCCCGGGGGTCATCAGTTCGGCCAGGGTCAGGTGCCCGGTCTCGATGGGCGTGCGCGAAATCTCGATGCGCGCGCGGCGTTCCAGGTCCGCGCCGTCGTACTGGTCGGGCAGTTCGCGCACGGCGTCCAGGGTGATGTCCATCTGCACGGCGCTGCCGTAGACCGTCTCGCCGTAGGAGGCCTCGAAGCCGACCCCCAGGACGAAACGCACCAGCATCGGGAAGGAGTCGGGATAGGCCACGCGCAGGAGCTCGTCCACGCAGTAGCGCCGGGCCGAGTCCTTGGCGCGCAGCACCTCGGCCATGCCGCCCAGCAGGTCGGGCACGCAGCTCTGCGGCCCGCCCGGGAACGGCGGCACGCAGCAGTCGCCGAAGAACGACAGGCGGTTGTACATCAGCTCGCGGTCCACATGCTTGACCCGCGCGCTACAGCCCATGTCGAAGAAGGTGATGCCCAGCCGCTTGCGGAACTCGCGCAGCAGGAAAAACATCATGTTGTATTCCGCAGTCTTGCTCTCGTAGCCCATGCTGCGCAGCATGGCCCCGCTGCGGTCGTGCCATTTGACCTCCTTCTGGTGCGCGGCCTTGGTCACGGGCATCCGCGTGGCGTCGGCCTCCACATTGTCGCGCGGGGCGACATGCAGCTTGGCCCCGCAACCCTTGCAGGACACGGCGCCCCCTCCGGGGGGGATGCGCGCCGGGTCGAGCCTGTATTTCTTCCTGCATGGAACGCACTGGACGTACATGCCGCTCTCCTTTGCAATGGGTGCAATCCAAAGCCGAAGATACAGGATTCCGCCAAAAAGGGAAGCACCGCGCATCGCCCTGGCTGGCCGCAGCAACGGGCCGGCCTGCACGCATGGACAGGGCCCGGCTTTTGTGCTTTGCTGAGAGTCTGCCCGGAGCCGCGCCCCGCGCCGCCCGGCCCGACGCCATGCGCACGCACGCCCTGCCCGCCCCGCGCCTCGACGGCCCCCCTGCCGACCCGCCCGCCGACCCGGGCCGGGGGCCGCGCATCCTGTTCTTCTCGGGCGGCACGGCCCTGCGCGGGCTTTCGCGCCAGCTCATCCGCCACACCCACAATTCCATCCACCTGGTGACGCCCTTCGACTCGGGCGGCAGTTCGGCGGCCCTGCGCCGGGCCTTCGCCATGCCCGCCCCCGGCGACCTGCGCAACCGGCTCATGGCCCTGGCCCAGGGCGGCCCGGAGATCATCGAGCTGTTCGCCACGCGCCTGCCCAAGGGGGCGGAGCCACACGGGCTGGACGCCGAACTGGCCGAGCTGGCCACGGGCACGCATCCCCTGGCGGCCCGGGTGCCCGAGCCCCTGGGCGGTGTGGTCCGCCATTATCTGGGGGCGTTCCTGGAGCGGATGCCGCGCGGCTTCGACCTGCGCGGGGCCAGCATCGGCAACCTGATCCTCACGGCGGGCTACCTGGAGGCCGAGCGGCGCTTCGGGCCGGTGGTCTTCACCTTCACGCACCTGGCCGGGGTACGCGGCACGGTGCTGCCCACCGTGGAAGCCGACCTGCACCTGGCCGCCGAGCTGGCCGACGGGAGCACCGTGGTCGGCCAGCACCTGCTCACGGGCAAGGAGGCCGCGCCCCTGGCCGCGCCCATCCGCCGCCTGCGGCTGGTGGCCGACCTGGACGGCAGCCCCGCCCCGCCCTGCGCCATCGGCCCCACCGTGCGCCGCCTCATCGCCGGGGCCGGGCTCATCGTGCTGCCCATGGGCAGCTTCTACACGAGCATCCTGGCCAACCTGCTGCCCCGGGGCGTGGGCCGCGCCGTGGCCGCCAACCCCTGCCCCAAGGTCTTCGTGCCCAACCTGGGGCACGACCCCGAGGCCCTGGGCCTGAGCACCACGGACCAGGCCCTGCTGCTGGACGACGCCCTGCGCGCCGACCTGCCTCCGGGCAGCGCGGCCCGGGTGCTGGATTTCGTGCTGGCGGCCCCCGAGCACGGCCTCGATCCCGGGCCCCTGGCCGCCCGGGGCATCGGCCTCTGCCCCGCCGCGCTGGTCACTCCGGCCAGCGCCCCGCTGCTGGACGATCGCCTGCTGGCCTCGGCCCTGCGGCGCCTGGCTGGGGCGGACTAGCGTTGCGTCCGCACAGGACAACGCCAGAGCTTCGCCGCACAACTCATTGTAATGGAATACTTTCTGCCTTCAAGGCGGCTGCGTTGCCAGGACGGCCCGCAGGGCTCCCAGGGCAAGGACGCGGCGCTAGCTGCGCCCGCCGCCCTCGCCGCCCTCGCCGGGGCCGAACAGCTCGCGGGCCAGGGCCGCGCCGTCGTTGTCGCCCGCCACATAGTCGCGGGCGTCGTCGCGGGAGTTGAAACGCAGGTAGAAGCTGCGCGCGCGGATCTTCTCGAAGCTGTCCAGGGCCAGCACGAAGCCGCCCTCCTGCGCGCGGTAGAGCCGGTATTCGAACACCGTGCTGCGCCGCCCGTCGCGGGCCACCTCGCGGCTGGAACGCGCCACGAGGGTGCCGGTGAATTCGAGGACGTCCCCGTTGTCCATGCGCACGATCACGCGCTCCATGCAGCGGCTCCCGGCGGGCGATCTGCCACGCCGGGCCCAGCATCGCACAAAAAAGGAACGGGCGGAAGGCTCGCGCCCCCGCCCGCTGCACAAATGTCGCCGCCGCGGCTACTGCGTGGCGATCTCGGTCTGCACCTGCTGGAGCAGCTCCATGGCCCGGTGCAGCTTCTCGTTCTGCTCCTCGGTCTGCATCTGGGTGCCCAGGTAGGCGGCGCGCTGGGCCATCTCCTGGAGCATGGTGCCCATGACCATCATCCGGCTCTTCTCGGGCAGGTTCTCCAGCTCGGCGACCTTGCCCTCGATGCCGTCCATGCGCCCGGTCAGCTCGCCGGTGTTCATGGCCAGTTGCTCCACCGTGGCCGACACGCCCTTGAGGTTCTGGTTCAGCCCGAAGAAAAAGACCACCAGCAGGACCACCGCCAGCAGGGAAACGAACAGCGCCACCTTGCTCATGTCGCGGCGGGTGGCCTCGTCGCCCTCGCAGCAGCGCGGGCCGGGATGCGTGGGGGTTTCGGCGCCGTCGCCGCCGTCGCCGGGCTTGCCGATGTGATGGATCTTTTCCGCTGCGCTCATGGTGTCCTCCGGGAGGGGGATTGGATGTGGGGTTCGCCTGCAGGACGTCCAGGATAAGCCAAAAGCGGCCCCGGGGCAAGGCTTGCCCCGGGGCGCGGCGCGGCGGCGCGGGTCAGTTCGGCGGCAGGGCCCAGCACCCGGGGGAACGGGCCGGGGCCTCCCGGCGCGGGCTCAGTTCGTCCAGCGGCCCGACACGTAGCGGAAGATTTCCGTCACGCGCTGGGTCTTGACGCGCGTGAACGGCCCCTGGCGCACCTCGGCCTCGCTGGCCGCGCGCGCCTCGTAATGGTGCTCCTGGTAGCGCAGCACGCCCACATAGGGGCAACTCGCCCCGCCCGAGGCCGAGGGCTTGACCTGCAACTCCAGGGAGCCGTGGTCCACTTCCATGAACCGCGCCACCACCCCGCCGCCGTCGTGCTTCAGGGCCATGTCCGCCGCTGTGTGCCGCAGGTTGCGGCTGATGGTGCCCACCCATTTGCGGGCAAAGGCGTCGAACTGGGCCTGGGCGGACTCGATGCCCGAGCCGCCCTTGGGCGCGGCCTTGGACTGCGCCTTGGCCTTGGCGGGGGGCGCGGCCTTGGCGACGGTTTTGGCCTTGGGGGCGGCCCCCTTGGCGGCGGCTTTGCCCTTGGCGGCGTCGGCCTTGGCGGCGGCTTCCTTGGCGGCGGCCAGGGCCTCGGCGGCCCGGACGGCCTGGCCGATCCGGACCTGGGCGGCATAGTCGGCGGCGGCCAGGGCGCTGGCGCCCACGCGGGCGGCCCAGGCCTGGGCCTGTCCGGCCTGCACGGTGGCCAGCCAGTCCGTGGCGTTGACGCTCGCGGCCCAGTCCTGCTCCCGCTCCCGGGCCCAGGGGTCCGCCTGGGCCTTGGGCGCGTCCGTGGAGTCCGAACCACAGCCGCCAAGCAGGCCCAGGCCCGCCACAAGCGGCAACACCATCACCAGGAACGAAAAAACGCGCGGGCACGGCTTCATGGCGCGGATATATCCCAAGCGCCCCGGCCCCGCAAGACGCAAAGGGGCCCGGCGCCTGCGCGCCGGGCCCCCGTGAGCCGGAAGTCCCGGAAAGGACTACTCGAAGATGATTTCCACGCGACGGTTGAGCTTGCGGCCCTCGTCGGTGTTGTTGTCGTACTTGGGCATGCTCTCGCCCTTGCCCACGGTGGCCATGGCATCAGCGCTGATGCCCTGCCCGGCGAGGTACTTCTTCACCGAGTCGGCGCGGCGCTCGGACAGGCCCTGGTTGTAGGCGTCGGAGCCGATGCTGCAGGTGTGGCCTTCCAGGGTCACGCTGCCGCCGCGAGCCTTGATCTGCTCGGCGGCCTCATCCAGGATCGGGGCCATGTCGTCACGGATCTTGGCGGAGTCGAAGTCGAAGTGGATGCGCAGGGGCATGACCTCGGCCACGGGCGCCGGGGCGGGCGCGGGCTCGGCGATCTCCACCTCGTCGTAGAACACGTCGCGCACGAACTTGTCCAGAGCGGCCTCGCTGCCCAGCAGGTCCATGGCCGAAGCCGTCACGGAGCAGCCCGAAAGCTTGCCGATGGCGTCCATGGTGGCCTGACCCTCGGGCTTGTCGGCGAAGGACACGGTGTGGAAGCACAGCCGACCGCCGAAGGCGTTGTACAGCTCGGTGGCCACGGGCACCGGGTTCGCGCCAAGGTTGCTTTCGCCGTCGGAGAACACAATGACGGCGATGCGGCCCTTGAGGGCGTCCAGGGTCGGGCGGATGTCCTGCAGGCCGCCGCCCATGGGGGTCAGCCGGCCGAAGATCTCGAAGCCGGTGGCCAGCGAACCGATGCCCTTGGCCATGGCAGCGCGGTCATAGATGCCGGAGTACAGCTTGGAGGTCGGGGCGAAGGTCGTCAGCCGGGAGTCGTAGCCCAGGGCCGGGATCTTCTCGTTCATCTTCGCCAGCAGGTCCTTGGCCATCTCGATCTTCTCCAGCTTGGCGTCCGCATTGGTCATGGCCATGGAGCCGGAGTAGTCGACGAACAGCACGAAGCTGTCGACCTTGGACACCAGTTCGGTCTTCGCCTGGGCGGCGCCGGAGGCCAGCAGCAGGGCGCACAGGGCAAAGGCCAGGGCCAGCAGCCCGGATTTCTTTTGCAGCATGATGATATCCTCGCGTTCAGTTGTTGCGGCCCCGGAACGCTCCGGGGCCAGATGGACAATAGAAGAGTAGCACTTTCCCGCACACTTTCAACACTTTTCCTCGTTCTCGCCCAGGGCCGCGCCGCAGCAGGTCCGGGCGCCGGAGCGCGGGCCGTCGATGGCCCCGGCCAGCAGGAATTCGATGCTCCGCTCAATGCGCGCCCAGCCCGCCGGGGAGTCCAGAGCGATGCCGCCCAGGCTGTGCTCGCTGCGCGAGCGGATGCCGATGGCCGACACGGCCATGGCCATGAGCAGGATCACCGCAGAGAGGTCCAGCCCCGGGGGCGGGTCGCCGTCCAGGGCGGCCTCGAAGAACTCCAGAGCCCGCCGCTCGCGGACATAGGCCAGGGCGTGGGTCAGCAGGCAGTGCTCGCCCCGGGCCTCGGCCTCCATCACCGCCAGGGTCCAGGGCCGGGCCATCATCGCCCGCAGGTAGGCGCGGAAGAACTGCGCCAGCACCGCGCCCAGCGGCTGGCCCCGCAGCGCAAGCACGCTGCCCCCGGCCAGCTCGTCCACGTCCGGCCAGAAGGCGTCGCTGCGGGCAAAGGTGTCCTGGAGCCGGGCCAGGCCGCCGAAGATCCGCCGCACCAGCGCCTCGTCCACCCCGGCCCGGGCGGCCACGGCCGCCGAGGTCACGCGGGAGGGCCCGGCCAGGGCCAGCAGCGTGGCCAGGGCGTCCAGGATGCGCTGGCGGGTGTCGTGCCCGTCGCGCAGGGGGATGATCCGTGCGGGCAAAAAGGGGTGACCTCCTCGTGGACGGCCTTGCGGCGGCGCCCGGCCCGGATGGCGAGGCGTCCCAGCATGAATATAGCCCCCCCGCCCAGGGGCCGACAAGAAAAAACCCGCCTTGCGGCGGGCTTGGGCATCCGGAACCGCCGGGCGGTCAGATCTGGTTGCGGATGGCCTGCTGGATGCGCTGGGTGGCCGGGTCGTCCCCCAGGTAGCCCACGCGCACGCTGATCTTGGTCACCTTGGGGTTCACGGTCTTGAGCTTGATCCACACCGGCGTGTCCCCGTCCTTGCCGCTGACGGAGGCGTCGCTCAGGGAGCGCGACTTCTCCTCGACGTGCAGGTTCAGCGCCGAGCAGGCCCGCAGAGTCGCGTCATAGGCGTCGGCGAGGTCCACGTTGTAGGACTGCTCGCCCCAGCCCGAAATGTAGGCGTAGGTGCCCCCGCCCGCCACCGCCCCCGCGGCGACGACCATGCAGCCCGACAGGGCCGCAAGGGCCGCAAGGCCCAGCACAAGCGCAGCAAATTGCTTTTTCATGACATCTCTCCTGTACGATTTGCCAGGATTCTATGGGCTCACGCCGGGTTGCGCAACTCCAAAATCCGGGCCCGGGCCCGGGCACAAGCCCCCGCGGCCCCGGAAGCCAGCGCGCGCAGAAGGTTCGGCCCCGGCCAGCGGCCCTGCCGCGAGGCAAAAGGGATAGAAAAGCGAGAAAGGCGCGGAGCCAGAAAAGTTCCCCAGAAGGCCGCCCGGAGATCACCCCGCCAAGGGTGGCAGTGTCAGGCGAATATCATCTCTGTACAGCCGCCTTCGCGCACTCTGTACAAACCATCTGCCGAAGACCGGGAAGGGCATGGGCGTGGAGGGGTACGGGACTGGCGCGGCTGCGCGGAACGGCTTGGCTGCACGCGGGCGATGCGGTCACGCGGGTTTGCCGGGATGTGTCCGCCAAAAAGCAAGGCCCCCCGCGGTTGGGCGGGGGGCCTTGAAAAGAAGTCCTGGCATCGACCTACTTTCCCACTGACTCCTCAGCAGTATCATCGGCGAGGGAGAGCTTAACTTCCGTGTTCGGAAAGGGAACGGGTGTGACCTCTCCTCCATGGACACCAGGACAAAGATATAGTTAATAGGGAAGGGATTTGAAGTCTTGTATTAGAGTTAAGACGCACGACCTATTAGTACCGGTTTGCTGAATGCATTGCTGCACGTACACATCCGGCCTATCAACCTTGTAGTCTACAAGGGGTCTTCAGGACCGAAGTCAGGGAGACCTAATCTTGAAGCAGGCTTCCCGCTTAGATGCTTTCAGCGGTTATCCTTTCCGAACATAGCTACCCTGCTATGCCGCTGGCGCGACAACAGGAACACTAGTGGTTCGTTCATCCCGGTCCTCTCGTACTAGGGACAAACCTTCTCAAGTCTCCTACGCCCACAGAAGATAGGGACCAAACTGTCTCACGACGTTTTAAACCCAGCTCGCGTACCACTTTAATCGGCGAACAGCCGAACCCTTGGGACCTGCTCCAGCCCCAGGATGTGATGAGCCGACATCGAGGTGCCAAACCGCATCGTCGATGTGAACTCTTGGATGCGATCAGCCTGTTATCCCCGGCGTACCTTTTATCCGATGAGCGATGGCCCTTCCATTCGGGACCACCGGATCACTAAGACCTACTTTCGTACCTGCTCGAGATGTCTCTCTCACAGTCAAGCTCCCTTATGCCTTTGCACTCGACGGCTGGTTTCCAATCAGCCTGAGGGAACCTTTGCACGCCTCCGTTACTCTTTAGGAGGCGACCGCCCCAGTCAAACTACCCACCAGACACTGTCTTCCGCCCGGATTACGGGTCGGAATTAGAATCTTAGAATAGCAAGGGTGGTATTTCAAGGTTGGCTCCACCGATACTGGCGTACCGGCTTCAAAGCCTCCCACCTATCCTACACATGCTAGCCCAAAATCCAATGTCAAGCTATAGTAAAGGTGCACAGGGTCTTTCCGTCTTTCTGCGGGTAGACGGCATCTTCACCGCCAATTCAATTTCACTGAGTCTATGGCCGAGACAGTGCGGAGATCGTTACGCCATTCGTGCAGGTCGGAACTTACCCGACAAGGAATTTCGCTACCTTAGGACCGTTATAGTTACGGCCGCCGTTTACCGGGGCTTCGATTTAAAGCTTCGACCGAAGTCTAACCTCACCTCTTAACCTTCCGGCACCGGGCAGGCGTCAGGCCCTATACGTCGTCTTACGACTTCGCAGAGCCCTATGTTTTTAGTAAACAGTCGCCCCCGCCATTTCTCTGCGGCCCCCAACAGCTCACAAAGCGAGTCTGATTACCATCAGGGGCACCCCTTATCCCGAAGTTACGGGGTCATTTTGCCGAGTTCCTTAGCCATAGTTCTCTCAAACGCCTTGGGTTGCTCACCCCGCCCACCTGAGTCGGTTTGCGGTACGGTCTCACGAAGCTAAACTTAGAAGCTTTTCTTGGCAGCATGGAATCAACAGCTTCGACGGTAAAGTCTCGGCATCACGCCTTGGCCTTGAAGAGCGGCGGATTTGCCTGCCACTCAAGCCTACACGCTTGCACCGGCATCCAACAGCCGGACTGTCTATCCTCCTGCGTCCCTCCATCGCACACTTCGTGAGGTACAGGAATATTAACCTGTTTCCCATCAACTACGC